>VBKE01000296.1 GCA_005879605.1 Deltaproteobacteria bacterium | reverse complement strand
CGATGCTCTGGTTGCGGCCATGAAGTTGGGCGGCGTCGATCACTTATTTTTCGTTTCTGGATCGGAGATCGCCTTCTGGCAAGAGAGTGTGGCGAAAGCTCAAGAAAAAGGCTGGCCGGCGCCCAAACTGATCACCGTGCCGCATGAGAGCGTTGCACTCAACGCTGCTTTAGGGAGTGCGATGATCAGAAATCAACCAGAGGCTACTGCCGTGCACGTCGACGTCGGCTCGTTGAATTACGGCGGCGCGATTCATACCGCTTGGCGCGGCAATTATCCGGTTTTGATTACCGCCGGCGCGGGGCCGCGCGCCTACCCCGGATCAATTCCCGGCTCCCGCAACAGCGCAGTCCAATGGGTACAGGAGCCAAGGGATCAAGGCGCGATTCTGCGACAGTACACCAAGATCGACCATCGCTTGGAGCACCAAGACAATCCTGGTCTGATCGTCAGCAGGTTGCTGCAGGTGGCGATGAGCGAACCCAAGGGTCCCGTTTATCTCACGGTCCCGCGTGAAAGCGCGATGCTCAAGTTTCCCGGCAAAACTTATTTTCCCACGCGCGACGAACTCGGCATCGCGCGCCCCGCGTATCCCGATCCCTCTGATGCGCGCCGCGCCGCCCAGTGGCTCATCGAAGCGCGCAACCCATGTATATACGCCGGCACGGCGGGACGGAATCCCGAGTCGGTGGCTGAGATCGTGCGGCTGGCGGAGTTATTAGCGCTGCCGGTGATGGACACAGACAGAGTGGACCGACTCAATTTTCCCACCATCCACCCACTCTACGGCACCGGTCCAGACGTCAAAGATGCCGATGCGCTGCTCTTATTGGAAGCGTTAGTGCCGTACATCTCGCCCGCGGCGGCGCCCCGCGCTGGGACGAAAGTCATCTGGGCCGAGGTCGACCCGGTATTGTCGAACTACAAGACGATGGAATTTCAGGCCGATCTCTGGCTTCCGGTCACGGCGGGCGCGGCCGCGCGGGCGATTTATGACGCGGCTACAGGGATGCTCAAGCAAAGCGATATGAGCCGCATTGCCGAGCGGCGCGAACGCTTGGAAGCGCGCAAGCGCGAAATGAACGCGGAAAACGAAAGGCTGGGGCAGGAAGCCGGCCGCCGCAGGCCGCTTCACCCGCGTTGGGTCGCCTACGAGTTGGGAAGAATTCTCGAGCCCGACGCCATCGTGGTGGACGATGCGCTGAGCAACTCGGACAATGTGTGCGCGTATCATCGGCGAGCGCGGGCGGGGACATATTTCGGCAGCGGCGGCTCGTCGGGCGGTTGGGGGATCGGTGCAGCCGTCGGCGCCAAGCTGGCTGCTCCGGATCGTGACGTCGTTTTCGCCAGCGGCGACGGCTATCTCATGTTCGGTACGCCGTTGCCTGCCCTGTGGACCGCTTCTCACTATAAAGCCGCGTTCTTGACCGTCGTTTTTGTCAATCGCTCCTACACGACCGGCACCAACGGCCTGGTGCGAACCTATCCAAACGGCGTGGCGGTGCGAACCGGCAACTATGACGGCGGAGTTTTCGATCCGCCGCCCGATTTCGCCAAGCTCGCGGAGGCAGGGAACGGATACGGCGAAACCGTGCGCGAGCCTGGGGAAGTCGGACCGGCGCTTAAACGGGGACTCGACTATGTGCGCCGCGGCACGCCCGCATTGATCGCCGCTTACTTGCCGACGCATGTGGAAGAGATGAAACTCAGACAGGGATTGTGATCGGAACTCGAAGCCGAGCAAGGGCTCCCTCACTTCTGTCCCTTCCGGCAAGGGCGAGAAAGTAAAACGAATTGCGATTGTTAATATCTGTGCAAGTTGGCCAGAGCGCCGCGGTTACATGACTGTCTACGATCGGCTCCACGCAGGCATCCGCAACCCGAGGGCGTCCAGATGCGCGATCAGATAAGCGAGCACCGAAAAGAAGCAAAGCCCGAGGTATCCGAGCTGAATCCATTCGGATCTCTCAAGCCTCGGGCCATGGCGCAGGCGGCGGGGAAGAGTCGGAAAAAGCGCCAGCGCCTGTTGCCGGAGCGCCGGCATCGCCAACAGATCCACTAGTATGTTGTAACCATCCATTTCGAGAAAATTGAACGGATAGATATTGAGCACCGCGCTTTCCCAGAGTAAGATCCCGGCGCCGAAGAGAAGCGATTGGCCGATTCCGGGTGCCGACCAATAGGCGCCGATAAAGGCGAGGCTGCCGCAAACAACCTCGACCATCGGCCCTGCTAAATCAACGATCACTCGGGCCTTGCGGCTCGACATGAAGATGTTCGTCACATCAGCGTAGAAGGTCGGAACGATTCCCTGGAGCAAAAAAAATCCCATCTCCCGGACCTTTCGCCGGTAGGCCTTGCAGGCTAGAGCATGGACCAGGACGTGCAGCATCGAGACCGCGACTATCGTGGCGACAATGACGCTGGAGCTGAGAAGGGGCAAAGCGGCCAAGCCCATCGCGATGTTTTTTGCTTGCGGCGCGAGATGGATGACCGCGATAATCGCCGAAACCATAAGCGCCACGCTTGCCGCAAAGGTAAGCGGGTGGAAAAGGAGAAAGCCGCCCCGGTTGTAGATGATCGAGCAATAACGGTCAGCGTCGGTTAGTCGAATCGAGACGCGGTCGCGCGCCTTCAAAACGGTATTCAGTGCGCGCGCCCAAAAGCGGCCTTGCCGGTCGGCAAGACTGCGGTGCAGACCCGACGCCTCGAACTCTTCAAGAAGTCCAGCGGAGTAAAGTTTCGCCATGAATTGTCGGATGATCGAATAGTCGAACGAGCCGAATTCAAAATGAAAGGCTCTGCCAATCTCGGCCAGAGAATGACGGCCGTCGAATTGTTGCCAGAGAAAATATTCCTTGGGGCCGAGGAGAAGATAACGGTCCCGCCGCAGGCTTCTCAAAATATGATTCCGGGAACCGTCGAGGCTGCGCGGCTGCCGTGTGAGCTCCCATTCCGTCTCCGGCAGGCGCGCCGGCTTGAAGAGCAGGTAGGCCTGGCTGCTTTGAACTTCGTGAACTTTGAATCCCGGCTCGCCGGGGGTTCGCGTTAATAGCTCGAGCTTTGCCGGATCAGCCATGGAGAGTATTAGGTGGACTTTCGGCCGAACGGGGTCGGGTCTCCGGAAAGAGAATATCCGGTGGCCTCCAATCCCCATCGGATCGCCTCGCGCGCCTGGTCATTGGTGGCGCGCAGGCGTTGGATAAAGACAGTGACCAGTCTGTAACAGATTCGGGCGGCTATTTCCGGATAATTGGAGAGGATCTGATGAAACACTTCCCGGTCAAGCCTCCATAGGATCGTATCGAGCTCCGCATGGGCCGATGCAGAGCGCGGAGCGGAATCGAATAATCCCATCTCGCCAAAAAAATCCCCGGGATAAAAACGCGTGAGCACGATCTCCACCTCGCCGCTGACATGTTTGCTGACCACCACCTGTCCCTGCTCCACGACGTACAGGGCATCCGAGTCGTCCAGTTCGCGAAAGATCATTTCGCCTGCTTTGATCTTCTTGGGAATCAACAGGGGCATAAGAGTTGAGAGGGTCTGGGCGTCCAGGTCCTGGAAGAGCACAACCGTATCTAAAAACTCGGGCACTTTCACCATGAGAGAGATCAAGCCCACAATGTAGCTGGCACAGCCGCGAAACGCAAATTGATCTCTGCCGAGTCCCATGCCTTCGAAATCGGGAAATGGCTGTTGACAACTAAGCCCCATGACGAATTACTCTCTTGGGCGTGGCGCATCTAGCGGCTATTGGCGGCATATCTCAAGGCCGCAGGCGATGACGGGATCATCATCGAAGACGCGGCAGCGACCGGCAGACCGTTCATGGACACGCTGAAGCAACCTGGGCTCGAAGAATTCGAGGATTGGGCGCAGCGGGATTGAGCGTTAGCGCAAACAGCTCCGAGATGCGAAAGAAGAAGGCCTTTATGAAGCGAATGGTAATCCTGCCTTTCGTGTTAATTCTTGCTCAGGGGCGTACGAAGGTTCTGTTTCCATACACTCCCATCGGCGCCGCCAGTCTGCCATGGTGGATCGCGAAAGAGTCGCGCTATTTTGAAAAATACGGGCTGGACGTTGACATGGTTTACGTGGGCGCGTCTCCAGTTATCGTCCAAGCCATGCTCGGAGGCCAAGCAGGACTGGGAGCCGGCGGCGGGCCTCCTTTAGTCACGAACGTGCTGCAGGGAGGAGATATCGTCCAGGTTGCGACGACGATCCCGTACGCGATTCAATCTCTCATCGTAAAATCTGAAATTAAAACGGTCGGAGATCTGGTCGGAAAGAGAGTCGCGATAAGTCGGTTGGGAGCGATTCCTCACTTCACGTTGCAGGCGATCTTTAACCTCTATAACGTTCAAGGGGTCAACGTCGTCCAAACCGGCACAACGACACAAGCGATCACAAGCCTTTCTCAGGGTTTGGTCGATGGCATCATCACATCCGCCCCTTTTACCTTTCGCTTGATGAAGGATGGCTATCGCGAACTCGTCGGGCCCAAAGATTTCAAGAAGGCGGGCATCGAATTTTTGATTAACGGCATCGTTGCGCGAAAATCCTTTGGTGTTAAGAACAGGGAAATCGTCATTAGATTTATTAAAGGAACCATGGAAGGCGTCAAAGAGATGTTCGTTAACCAAAGGCAGACGAAAACGGTCCTGGCAAAATACACTCGTCAGACGGACCCGGAGGTTTTAGATCAGACCTACCGCTTCGCGCTCGAAGTTTATGTCAAAGATCCCACCGTCTCACCCGTTTCGATCCAGCCCATCGTGCAGCAGTCGGCGCAATGGAACCTGGTGGACGCCAAACTAGCGAGCAGCACGCCTCTGAGTGCTTACTACGACAACAGTTATGTCGAGGAGATCAAGCGGTCCGGCTTTCTGTCGGAGCTTTGGAGATAAGCCGTAGCGAAGCGCGGAGGATCATATGGAGCCAGGAGTATTGGCGTAATGGGGTGTTGAGTTCACTTAACCCATCACTCCATTACTCGATTTTTAAAAGTTTATCACGGCCTTCACCACTCGATAGCTCGCCATGGCCTGCAGCGCTTCGTTCACTTGCTCCAGCGTATAACTCGCACTGATCATTTCCTCGAACGGGAAAGTTTTCTTGCGCGACGCCAGAAAGTCGATGGCCTGCAGCCAATGGCGCGGCTCGCCCGATCTGATGGTGTGGAAGGTCATCTCCTGCGGCAGGCTTCTAACAGAGATATTGGCGTTTCCTCCGGCGCCGATATTGACGAAGCGGCCGCCATCGCGCAGCAACGTGAGTCCCTCGGGAACCGCCATATTGTTAGCGACCTGGATCACGATGTCGGCGCCGCGCCCGTCGCTATGATCGCGCACCCATTGACGCCGATCTTTGGGATCGATGACCTCTTCCAGATTCAGCACGCCGTCCGCGCCCATGCGCTTGGTCACTTCCAAGCGCGCCGCAGGCGCGCCGATGACCAGCACCTGTTTGGCGCCGTGGTCCCGTGCCACAGCGGTGGCGAAGTTGCCCAGCGGGCCGCTCCCCTGGATGACCACGATTTCGTTGCTCTTGATCGCTCCCAGCCGCTCGAAACCATGCATCACGGTCCGGTACGCGCAGGCGGATGCCGCCGCCGAGGCGGAGGAGACTTCTTCGGGGACTTTGATGATCAAACACGGAGGCGGCACGTACATGTATTCGGCGCAGCTTCCGAGGAGATAGGGGAACCGGTCGCTCCGGTTATGCCCCCATGAAGCGCGCCCAGGGCAGATGCACGGCTGCAGCGCGACGCTGCAATAGTAGCAAGAGCCGCAGGCGACGTAGCTCCAGACGAGCCGGTCGCCCCGCTTCACGGGATTGCCCAAAATATCGGTGCGCTCGCCGTTGATCTCTTCAACGTAGCCGCACGGCTCATGCCCGGTGATGATCGGCAGACTATCGCCGTCACCCAGTGGACCATGCCAGCGATGCACATCCGTGCCGCAGAGCGTCGAAGCGGCTATGCGCACCAACAGGGCGCCCGGTTCCAAATCGGGAACGGAGACCCGCTGTATTTCCAGCGGTTGATTATGGGCAGTGATGACGGCAGCGCGGCAGTCGTTCATTTTAGCTCTCCTTCATCGATCATTCTCCGTGCAAGGCATGGTTTGAACGGTTTAGACGGTTCGAACTGTTCAAACCGTAGATGCTAGCGAAGCGACGACAAAGCAAGCATGTTTGATCGACGCATCATGGCCTTACAGCGGTAGCTTGTAAAAACTCTCAGCGTTACGGTAGAGCATGGCCGCCTTATCGTCGTCGGTGATCTCGTCGCTCTCCATCAGCTCGCCGATATCGTGCTTGCAGCTCTCGTGGGTCACTTCGTGCGGAAAGTCCGAAGAGTAGAGGAAAGGCTGATTGCCGACCACCTTGATGGCGAACGGCATGGTCAGCTCCTCGGTCTCGATACCGAGAAAAAAGCGGCCATCTTTGATCTGCTTTTTAATATACCGGCTCGGTGCCTCGCCCTCGCGCACACCGAATTCGCCCGGCGGAATATATTGAAAGTGGGTCTCGTGCGACGCGTGCAGCCGCTCGATCAGGAGCAATAGCCAGGCGATCCCGCCTTCGAGGAAAGCGATGCGCACCCGTGGAAAGCGGTCGAAGATGCCGTTGTAAACGATGTCCGCGCAATTGATAGTCAGACCCCAGGGGTGGCCAAGGGCGTGGACGGGTACGTACATGTTCATGTGGTCCATACCGAAACGGTCGTGCGCCCCGCCGTGGACGGCCAAGCAGCAGCCGAGCCGATCGGCCTCGGCATAAACCGGCCAGTATGCCTTCGCGCCCAGCGGCTGCGCGAGACCGTTGGACGGCATCATCGCGCCGAGCATGCCGAGTTCGGTTACGGCGCGCCTGAGCTCCCTGGCCGCTTCCTCCGGGTCCTGCATTGGGATAATCGCCATCCCTTTGAAGCGCGGATTGAACTCTATGTAGGTCTCATGGAGCCAATCGTTGTAGGCACGCGAGACTGCCACGGCATAGTCGAGACTGACGATCTTGCCGTAGGAAAGAGCCACGGTCGGATAGAGCACGGTCCACTCGATGCCGACGTCGTCGAGAAAATCGAGCCAGCCCTTAGGCCCGACCGCGGGCCGCTGGTCGCGCTGGGGCGGCGTCTCCACTGCCCGACCGGCATGGAGATGATCCAAAGGTGGAAAGATCACGCCTTTCCGATGCGCGATCTCTCGATACGGAGACTCCATGTGGGCGATGATTCCCGCGTTGTCCTCCATGATGTGGCCATCGCCATCGATAATTCTGGTAGTGACTTGACTGCTCATTCGTAGATACCTCCTGAGGAAATAGACGTGAGATTCTTGATTCAGCGTTGCGATGAAAGTCCGTTATCTTCTTTTATAATCCGACTTGAGCCCGCGCATCAAGCGGAGCGAGAGGTGACGGAGTGGAGAATTGTCGTCAGAAAAGTTTCTCCAGGCGCAACCCGATCAGGCGGATCGCCTTTCCTCGGGGATTTTCTCGAACATCGAAGAAGGGGAGAAGGAGCATCAGGCACTGCTCCTTGAGGAACCGGAGCGCTTGCCCATCGCTATCCAGCAGGATTCCGTTTTTCACGCTGTGTGAACGATTCTTGGTTTCAAAATCAGAGAAGCGAACCGTCAGGGTTAGGGTGCGAAACCCAGCGAACTCTTTTTCTCGCAGCCTGGCGATGACGTGCTCCGCCATGCCATAGAGCCGCTCCGTAACGAGCGAAAGGCTTCGGGTGTCCTCCTCGAATGTTTCCTGTTCTCCGATCGACTTTCGTGTCCACTCTTTCGAAACCTCCGACTCATCGATGCCCCGGGCCTTTTCAAACAGGCGCTGTCCCCACTTGCCGAACCACTCGGTTAGCATGGCCTCGGGAATTTCCCCCAGCTCCTTGACCGTGCGAATGTTCTGTTCGTGGAGGAATGCTTCGCTCTTCGGCCCGATGCCGGGAATCACCCGGATGGACAGCGGATCGAGGAACTCGTGGACTATTTCCGGTGTCACCAAGGTGAGGCCGTCGGGCTTTTTATAGCCGGAAGCGAGTTTGGCGATGAGCTTGTTCGGAGCGATGCCGATGGAACAGCGGAGCCCTTCTTTTTCACAGATCTTGGCCTTGAGCGAAGACATCTGCGCCAGAGCGGCCTCGAAGTTTCCGAGCGACGAAACATCGAGATAAGCTTCGTCGATGCTCGCCTCCTCATAAGAATCCGCAGAGCCTTCGAAGATCTGCATGATGCGCGCTGAGACTTCGCGGTACAGAGGGAAATTCGGATTAATGAAGACGGTTGCGGTTTCGCCTCGCTTACGGGCGGCTTCGGCAAGCCGCCAGGCGCGTGAGATGGGCAAGGCCGAGTGGATGCCGAACCGGCGCGCCATGTAGTTGGCCGTCGTCACCACGCCTCTGCCTTTGCCCTCTTTAGGGTCGGCGCCTACGACAACAGGGAGGCCCCGCAATGCAGGGTTATAGCGCTCCTCCACCGCAGCGTAGAACGCGTCCATATCGACGTGCACGATGATGCGCATGAGATCCAGTCAGGAACGCGTTTCTCTATCCGCCCTCATCCTTTGTTTCCGCTCTTAGAAAATGATTTTACCGGTCCGAATTCTATCTGCTGCGTGGACCGAAACGTGGAAAAGAAAAATCGTGAGCAGAGGCTCAAAAATCCTGTTCATCGAGCACCCCTATCAATTGTACGTGGCTCTCAGCCTCAAACAAAAAACCAGCGGGCAAACCGAGTCCGGCCGGCTATCCGGGATCAGAGATTGATGGAATCGATGATCCAGGCCACGCTAGTCGCGGCTAAAATAGGTCTAATCGAAGATGGAGGTCAAGGAGAAAAGAAGTATCGGTTGGAATCTTTCCTCGCGTTTTCGACAGCTTTCGGATAAAAGAGGATTGTTTTCCCTTTTCGAATGGATTATCGCCTTTTCGTAGGCTTGTGGTCTCCGTTAATTATTATAGAAACTTGAAATTGGAAACTGCAAAAGCACGGGTTGGCATTACGGATGTTTCACAGACTATTTCAAACTATTTGATCGGAGGGGTTATGGCAGAAGAAACAGCAGAGCAGAAATTGGCTCGTCTTGAGGCTGAGAACAGAGCGCTACGAGAACAGGTCGAGCAACGAAGAACGGGTCAATTGCGTATGAAGGTAAGCGAAAAAGGGGCCCTCTCGGTCTACGGCCTTGGCAGGTTCCCCGTGACTCTTTACAAAGAACAGTGGATCAGGCTGCTCGACTATGCCGACGAGATCAAATCATTCCTCAAAGAGAACGATCAACTGTTGAAGGCTAAACAATAGCGAAAATGGACGCGGCGGGGATCAAACCAAACGCGCCTTCGGCGGGCTCTATGAATTTTGTCCGAATCAGTGGCGTTCTATGACATTTACGAGCTGGTATTCAGATTACTTCCAATACTTTTTTTGATCGAGCCCGGGTCAAGGCGATTGATTTTTATTTTCATACCATTGCTCGTGATGCGACCAGCGGAAGCAACGTAAGCAGACGGTCCAGCGCCATTGATGACCGCAGCCGGGACATCGTCCCTGCGTAGCAAAGGTATTCCACGCCGTGCCGCAGCCCTTGAAAAAGTACTCGGGATAGTCGCAATCGCCGCAGTACCAGCGGCTTGATGCGTTCGGCTGCCACCTGCACGAGGGGCAACGGATGCGGCTGAAATCCTGAAATTGCGCAATGATAAAATTGACGTGAGAAATTTCGTTGCAACAGCATTTTTGGCGGCCTCTGATACTAACACGCGAAGAGCGGTAGGGCCAAATCGCCTTTCAAATCGCTTTTATTGACGGGGTTGGATGAATCGCTGTCGTGATCGTTGGGTGGAGTCTCAAGTGATTGAGCGAGATCCGCCGCGGCTCTGTACGTCGTGCCAGGAACGGAGTTCGCCACTACGATTGCGGGGAAACCCCGTGGGGCCGGATTCACGGATAAGGAATTCTGAGGACTGAAGACCGTTTTTAGGAAGTCCTGTTACTCGGGCGTCTACCGCTTCGAAACTAACCAGAGAACGCGGGCAGAATCTTCTGGCAATCCTGCGATTTATGCGTAAAATGTCGTTGGTGCAAAGCTAGCCGTAGCGTATTTCTCAGCCATCGTTTGACATGCGAACGCGAGACAAGATTCTGATATTGCTGCTCACAGTCACTCTAGCACTGGGGGCATTCATTCTTTTATATTCGGGTGAAAATCAGGACGCCGTGCTTCGTTTTCGGTGGCTTGTCTTCAACCATCCGTTGAGCATCCTTTCCGACGCTCTGGAATCTCAGGGAATATCCGGTCAGGGTAACTCGACAATTCTCTGGTACGCCTGGATGTCGCTCTTTGCGCTGACCATGATCGGCTTCGTAATTAGGTGGGCGACCGATGCGGAAGTGCAAGCATTCAAGGAGCGGCTGGTCCGGATGCAGGTTGAGAAGTCTGAGCTGGAGACGATACTGGAGGATACGATCTGGAGGGAGAAGCACGCGCGAGAAGCGAAAGAAGCCGCCGTGAAGGGCCTGGAGACGAACGCCAGCAGATCCCTGGCTATACAACGTCAGCTCTCTGAGAATGAGATACTTCTGAAGAACCGTGACGGAGAGTTAAGGGCGCTACAGTCTCAAGTGAATGCCATGAAGGAGCGGCCGGGCGGAATCGCGTTGGCTGGGATTCAGAAGCAAAGCGCGCTCCAGGACGAGCTTAGAGAAAAGACGGATCTGCTCCAGGCAAAAGACTCTGCCATCAAGCAGCTCGAGAAAAATTTAATCGGAAAAGTTCAACCTCTGGAGAGTCAGCTAAGTCTAAAAGATAAGCTTCTGAATGAACGCGATAAGGAACTGGAGGCGCTCAAGGGCCAGCTGGCGAGGGAGGAGGCCGCCAAGGCTCAGACCGAGAGCTCGCTGGCGGACGAGCTGAGAAAAGAAAAGCGGGCGTTACAGGCAAAGGACTCTGCCATGAAGGAGTTGGAGAAGAGCCTGACTGCCAAACTCCAAGCTCTGGAAGCTCAGATGCGTGAGAAACAAGGTCTCTTGCAGAGCCGGAGTACCGAGCTGGACGCGCTCCGGTCCAAAGTGACCATCTTGAGCGGGCAACTGACCGATTTGATATCGACCAGGGAGCGAGCGGAAACCGGTCTGCAGCAGGAGCTTAAAAGAACGGCTGAGGTTCTGCGGGCCAAAGACTCTGCCATGAAGGAGTTGAAGGGGAGCCTCATTGCCAAATTCCAAGCTCTGGAAAGTCAGATGCATGAGAAACAGGAGCTTTTGCAGAGCCGGAGCACCGAGCTGGAAGCGCTCACGTCTGAAGTGGCTAGCCTGAGCGGACGTCTCTCGGAGTTGGGGTCGGCTAAGGAGCAGGCGGAGCATACGTTGCAACGGCAGCTCAAGAAACAAACGGAACTTATTCGGGAAAAAGACTCTGTCATCAAAGAACTGCAGGAGAGCTTGAGTACGGTCCATGCTTTAGAAGGGCGGCTTGTTGATAAAGAAACGCTCTTAAAGGACCGCGACGCCGAGATCGAGGCACTGCGGTCTAAAGTGAGCACGCTGGCCGCGGTAGGGTCGGCTAAGAAGCAAAGCGAGAATGCGCTGCAACAGGAGCTTAGGAAACAGATGGAGGCGTTGCGGGCAAAAGACGCTGCCGTGAAACAGTTAGAGGAAAGTTTGAGTGCAAGGGTCCATGCTTTAGAAGGGGAGCTAAACGACAAAGCAAAGGTTTTGGCGGCCCGCAACGCGGCACTGGAGGCACTCCGAGCTGAAATGGAGTCGCTTGCAGAGACGCGATCGGTCAGGGAGCGGACGGAGAGCTCGCTGGCGGATGAGCTGAAAAAAGAAAAGCAGGCGTTGCAGGCAAAAGATGCCGCCATGAAAGGGTTGGAGAAGAGCTTGACTGCCAAAGTCCATGCTCTGGAAGCTCAGATGCATGAGAAACAGGAGCTTTTGCAGAGCCGGAGCACCGAGCTTGAAGCGCTCACGTCTGAAGTGACCAACCTGAGCGGGCGACTGACCGATTTGGCATCGACCAAGGAGCGGGCCGAGAATCTACTGCAACAAGAGCTCAAGAAAAAAATGGAGGTTCTGCAGTCGAAGGATATTGCCATCCAAGAGCTTGAAACAAATTTGAGTGGAAGGGTCCATGCTCTGGAAAATCAGCTAAGCGAAAAAGATGGGTTTATAAAGGATCGCGATGCGGAACTGGATGTCCTCAGGGCCCAACTGACCAAAATGGGATCAGCTAATGAGGAGATTGAAGACTTGCTGCGGGAGGAGCGGCGGAAAGCGATGCAGGTTTTGGAGGCAAAAGACTCGACCGTCGGAGAACTGGAAAAGAGCTTGAACAAAGCCGTCAATGCTCTGGAGAATCGGTCGGCTGAGCAAGAGACTCTTTTAAAGGGCCGCGCCGCAGAGATAGAAGGGCTTAAGTCTGAACTGGATGCTGTCAGGACTCAGCTGACCAAGGTCGGCTCAGTTACGGAGTGGTCGGGTGGTTTGATACAGCAAAAACTCCTAAAAGAAAGCAGCTCCAGGTTGAAAGAATTGGACGAAAACTTAGAGAAAGTTCAATCTCTGGAAAGTGTGATCAAGGAAAAAGAAGACATGTTAAAGATCCGCGATGGAAAGATCGAAAGATTGGAGTCAGAGCTGAAAGAAAAAAGAACGGAGCTGGCGAGGCACGAAATCACCGTTTGGCAGGGGATTGAACGGCGGGCCGCATGGAAACAAAGGCTTAAGAAGTTCGGCATTGACATGAAGGATTGAGGGTCATCTGGAGTTATGATTGTTCCACTTTGCTTTTTATGCGGATATTCAACTCGAGCATAGCCTTTCTCGCCAACTAAACTCGTCCAGGGTCGCTTCGTAAATCAATTTTAAAAGCATACGCCACATTTAGAGCCACACGCTTTCCGCGAGCCCACGTTGCCTCCTTAACGTTACACGCTCATTTGAGACACTCGCGCCGAAATAAAGCCTACCCATCGAGCTCGGGATAATGACGAAAGATGCCCTGTTGGTTGAAAGGCAAGCGCCTTTCGGACGACAGGTAGGCGGCAATCCGGCGGCGAACCGAAACCCGATCGTGCAGCGCTACCAATCGCGGATATCTGGTTTCCAGTCTCGCCATCGTCCGCGGGAAGGCATAGCGCAAGCCGGCGATCATCTGGAACATCGACAGATCGGCATAGGAAACCGTTTTGCCAACCAGATAATCGCTCCCTTTCGGATTGCGCTTGAGCACCTGGTCGAAGTAATCGAGAAATTTGGGCAACCGCTCGGTCCTGAAGTCCGTGGCGCGCCGCTTCGCTTCACGCTTCTGCTCCTCATAGTAGAGACCACCCGCGATCGGATGGTGGGTGTCGTGGACTTCGACGACCCAATCGGCGATCGTCAGCTGTAACTGATGCGCCCAGAGGCGGCTCGCCTCGTTTTTCGGCACGAGGCCGAGTCGTGGAGCGAGAAACAAGAGGATGTTCGCGGTTTGCGCAATCACCAGCCTGCCGGCTTTCAGGAAAGGCGGCGCGAACGGCGGGTGCTCCACAGAGCGGCTTTCCAAAAAGCGCATCATGGCGGTCATGCCTCGCTTTGGGAGACGGCCGACGGGCGTCCTCCAGGGCGAGCCGGACAAACTCGCCGCGGCCCTGTATCTCGGGCCAGTAATATAGCTCGTAGCGCATATGGGGTTCCCCTGTGCTGAAGAAACTTTGATTGTTCCCGTAGAGGAAATTAGCATTGTGCTCCCGGAATTGTCGAGAAGTTTTCTCCTCGTTCAAACCGCTCAAAATCGTTTAGACAGTTTAAGCAGTATGCTTTTGTTTGACTCGGCAGACACGGTTATTCTAATACGAAAGGCGAAGGAACGGTGCGCCGGATTATGAGTCTGTTTGGACGAAGAACTTAGGGTCTCTTGATTGGAGCAGTTCATCGATCGGAGTGTGATCGACGAACTGGAACGAGAAGGATTTTTTAAGAAACTTCGCTAGTCGGAGGTCTCGGCATGGATCTGGCAAAAGCAGCAGCCTATTCGGACAAGACACCTTACGACCTGTGGCAGGAAGCGGAAGGCATCCCCATCGTCCGCGGTCACTGCGTGGAAGATCTCGTCTCGATTCCCGTGGCTTCTTGGAAGCGCACCGGCATCCTCGGGTCGTTTATTAATCTCGTCGGATCGGGTCGCTCATGCGGCGCGTATGTGTGCGAGATTCCTCCCGGAAGCCAAAGCCAACCGCAACGCTATCTCTTTGAGCAGTTGATTTACGTGCTCAAAGGACGAGGGGCGACCACCGTCTGGAATGAAGGAAGAAAAAAGCAGACGTTCGAGTGGCAGGAAGGCAGCCTTTTCTCGCCGCCGCTCAATGCCTGGCATCAGCACTTCAATGTACAAGGAGACGACACGGCTCGGTACGTCGCTTTGACAGATGCGCCGCCAATGATTTTCCATTCGCGGACAGATTTAACGGCGAAGACGGGTATAGCGGGAAGGGAAGAGAGGTCGCGACCCACCGGACTTGGGAATCCAACTTCATTCCTGGCATCAGAGACTTTCAGTTGAGGGACCGAAGCCTCCGAGGTCAAGGCGCCACGGGCATTCGACTGCATCTCGCCGCCAACACGATGAGCGCCCACCTCGAGCAGTATCCTTCCGGGACTTACCCGCGCGGCCACCGGCACGGACCCGGCGCGCACATCGTGATTCTCTCCGGGGAAGGGTATTCCTTCCTTTGGGAAGAAGGGCAGCCGCGCATCCGGATCGACTGGCGTCCGGGAAGTTTGTTCGTGCCGCCCGCCAACTGGTTTCATCAGCATTTCAATCCCGATAATGAGCCGGTCCGCTATCTGGCGCTGAAGCCGTGGGGTTTTACTTACAAAGTGGAAGATCTTTCCAAAACCGATCAAGACATCCGGGCGGGCGGCACGCAAATCGATTACAAAGACCAGGACCCTGAGATTCACGCGATCTTTCTTTCTGAGTGCAGCAAAAGAGGCACCGAGGTAAGGGTTGCGATTTGAGGTCGCGTGCCGTAATCAATCAAAATCTGGAGGCTTCATGAATAGTGTAGAGGCGAAGGCCTTTGTCGATGAGTTCTACAAGAAAGTCGCCGCAAGATGGAGAGAAAGGGTTACCAACTGCGCCTTCATGGAAAAGCTCAGAGGGGGGACTTTGCCGCGCGCGGCGCTGCGGCTGTTCTTTAAGAACTGGGGAGCCTATACGATTGAGATCAATACCGTCGAAGCGGCTTCGTATCATAAGCACATCCATTTTTTCAGAAAGCATCGCGATCTCATGGCGCCAATGGCGCAAAAGCTCGCCGATGAGCTTGTCCATCCCAAACCGCCGGGCCATGTACACGTCGTGCTTGAGACCGCCAGGGCGCTGGGGATTTCCGAGGACGAGATTTTTCTTTCGCCGATGCTGGCGGAGTTCCGCGCCAAGATCGATTTCAAAAGATCGATTCTTTGGGAGGGAACATTAGCGGAATTCTATGCGGCCGGAGCAACCGAAGAGCAGACCGGTTATTGGTCGGCAGACTTTTTTAAGGCGTTGACCAGGCACTACGGTCTGAGCGCCGAGGAAGCGATCTACTTTTCAACTCACGAGGAAGCGGATCTCAAAGAACACGCGGATGGAGTGATGGGCCACGGGAGTTTCAGGCGACTCGTTTTGCAGCGACTCTTGGAAGATAGGATGGCGGAGGTGAGGCCTGGATATAGTCTCGAATATTGCGGTTTGACCGCCGTCGATCTCCACGGAGTGATCCTTCAGGCCGCGCTCAACGCCACAGCGAGTTAATCGGAGCCATCGCAAGGGGAATCGGCTCGGGATATGCGAACGCCAGAGACGAATCTTGCGGTTCTGTCATGTGATTGCAAGGTGTAGTTACTTCGGAGTCAGCGCTAAATGAAAAATTCGAGCTTGGTAGAGGAGGAAATAGATTATGGCAGAGTATCCATTGCTCGATGCGGATTCACACGTTAGCGAGCCATTGAACCTGTGGCAGGAGCGCTTGCCCGCCAAGTACCGGGACAAAGCCCCTCGGATGCTCAAGGAGCATGAGGGTAAGCCGGGCGCCTGGTGGCTCATCGAAGAGGGACGTGAGCCTCACAATGTCATCTTGGGATTCGGCGCCAACAAAACACTCGAGGAACTCCAGCAGTTCCTGAAGGGCTTTTCTTACGCCGGAGCGCATCGCGGGGGCTGGGACCCGGCCCAGCGGGTAAAAGATATGGATCAGGACGGCGTGACGGGAGACGTGCTTTATACGACTCTCGGATTCCGCATGTTCTGGATCAGGGACGCTGGGTTCCAAAGAGCCTGTTTCCAAGTATACAACGATTGGCTCGCCGAGTTCTGTAGCTACTCACCAAGGTGTCTGAAAGGTCTGGGACTTATTTCATTATACGATCCGAAGCAGGCTGCCGAAGACTTAGAAGAGTGCGCCAAGAAGGGGCTGGCGGGAGGTTTGATCTGGGCATCGCCACCCGACGAACTGCCATTTTACTCGGAGGTCTACAATAGCTTCTGGAAAGCAGCCCAGGAGCTTCGGATGCCACTCAGTCTTCACGAATTCGCCGGCTTCGAGCGAATCTACTGGGAGTCCACCGCTGAAAAGAGAACCGTCGCCAACGCGGTGGCCTCCCATGAGGTGGAAACGACCTTTGCCACATTCATCCTGTCCGGCATCCTGGAAAGATTTCCGCGGCTTAGGATTATCTCAGCGGAATTAAATTGCGGCTGGCTTGCCTATTTTCTGCATCGTATGGATAGGGCCTTCGACTCCCGCGGAGTGCGGCTGCAAGGGAGCCCGTTTCCAACCAAGCTGACGATGAGGCCCAGCGAATATTTTCGCCGCCAATTGTATGCCACGTTTATCGATGATCCTTATGGACTAGCTCATAGGCACGAGATCGGTGTCGACAATCTGCTCTGGTCGTCGGACTTTCCCCACAGCGCAACTTTTTGGCCTCACTCTCGCGAAAAGATCGCCAAGGACTTCCATGGCATCGGCGAGGAGGATAAGCGAAAAATTTTGTGTGAGAACGTCGCCAAACTGTACGGTTTCGAAGTGGATTCTTAGCGACAACTATGTGTAAGAGACGGGCAATTTGAAATGAATATCACGTGTGACGTCGCGGACGCCTGTAGCATCCAGTTTTTTCTTGCGGAGAGCACGCTAACATGAAGCTCCCTATCCCACTTTAAATGAACATTCTCAGAACCATATTGAAGCGGCGCAAAATGGTAGTAACCTAAAGGTAAGCCAGAAGCAGCCCGGGGACGATTATTGGATTATCTTGCACAATGAACGTTGATTGAGAATTGTACTTTGCCAAGCGTTCGGCAATTGAATTATATGCGAAACAGATGGGCTCTCGTTGAGTGCAAGCATTTGCCGTTGCTGATGATCGTTCTTGCCCTGTGTTTGGGTGCTACACCGGATAAGACGGTCTACACCAACACGTCAAACAAAGAACTTAAGCAGAAAGCTTTGCAGCTGGTGAAAAACATCAGAGAGCTAGTGGACTCTTATAATAAAAAAGATCGGGAATTAATGGCCGACTATGATAAAAAAAACAAACCCGAAATCAGAATAGACGATAGAAAAGTCATGAGAGACCAATGGATTAAAGCGTCCGATGCAGTCCATGATTCCACGATGCGCTCCTACCGAGATCGTTACCTGTCTGACGCTATTTTGCTTGTCGATGAACTGTACAGGAGACTACCCAAACGTTTCCGTCAAACGAATTTGCTGCCCATGTACCAGCATCCTACCAACGTCCTTGGCCTGGAAGTGGTCGCTAATCACCTGGAAGTGCTTTCTAAGTCATTGCCCGATTCGTAACCACTGATATCGACCGATATCAGCGATAAGCGGAGATGTTGCGTTTGACCGTTACCAGCTAGTTAGAACTCTGCCCCTTAACAAAGATGATCAAACATTTCTCAGAATGTTCAACAAACCGTCGAGAGTGACAAAAAGGAACGAGACCTTCTGTCTAATAAGCATGCTTTTTCAATGGGTTACATTGGATCGGCTCACCAGCTCTCATGGAACGTCATTTGCTTCGATTTTTCATCGGGGGTCCTTTATGCGCCAGATTGGCAAAGCAGACCGGAAAGCGACAATGGTCCCAGAGACCATTGAAACAGAGCTTGTCAGTTCTGAGAAATTCAACGGAACCGATTCCGAGTTCCTGGGCAATCGTCGTTTCCCTGATGAAATAGAATACAAAACTCAGCCGGCGCGTATCGCCAATACGTGTCTGCCAAGTATTCGCACGCACGCGGATGTTTTTCTGAACGCGGTTAATGGACTTAAATCGGTTAGCGATCGAGTGTGTGACGCTGCAGATCGAGAGGTCGAGTGTTCTGAACAGACGGAACAAAGCAATAAAGCGGATCTCGCCAGTTTAAGGCTCCAACTGAAAGAGGAGTCGCTCAAGGCGCGTAGCTTGGCCTTGCGAGAGATCGAGGAGGCATGGAAGGCGAAGG
The DNA here is from genome assembly GCA_005879605.1 of Deltaproteobacteria bacterium. Lineage (GTDB taxonomy): Bacteria > Desulfobacterota > Binatia > UBA9968 > UBA9968 > DP-1. Next base: position 27,936 of record VBKE01000296.1, on the reverse strand, counting down.
TCGAACTGATCCAAAATCAGCTTCGGGGAAGAGAAGTCCAGTTGCGCGTCCGCGAAAGAGACTTAGCAGGTCTCACATCGAAAGTTTACGGGGTCATTAATCGGATAAATCAGTCGGAGTCTGAATCACAAAATAAAGCTGAACAACTGGAAACCGAGATCACCGAACTCAGACATCAGCTCAAAGAAAAAGATGAACGCCTTGCGGCAAAGAGACCCGCGCAAGAACTGGAGCTAAAAAAAATCAAAGAGCTCCAAGATCAGTTGCAAACTGCCGAAGGAAAGTTGCAGAGCTGTGAGGCGGAACTTGAGAAAAAGGAAAACCTGATCCGAGCAGCCGCGGCTAAGGAAGCGGAATTAGGAAAACTGATCACGCGCCTGTCTTCTGAATGTGAGAAGCTCAGTTCTGAGCCGCACGACAATGCGCCGGTAGCCGAACAGGAGAAGAAACAACAAGGCTCCCTCGGCGATTCCCCAGTTTGGAAAAAGATCCTCGGGCGAATCCAGGAACAGCCGGTTTAATCAAGCGTGTGCGTCTCAAACTCGATGAGGAATTTAGCCTGCCATTAATCGTCATTCCCGCAGCAGCGGGAATCTAGCAGTCCCTTTATCATATGTGACGGCTTAGTTGCTCGCCCGCGTGGCGAAAAATCCCAAGCCTTTGGCCGCGCGGAGAGTCGCGCGAATCCCCTGCAAAAACACCAGACCCGATTAATCGTGACAGGCGCGGCTGTCGTCCGTCAGGTTGTAGGTCGTACGTCCTTCGAAGATACTTGAAACGCTTCCCAGCGGTAGGGATAATGCCCGCCAAGAAGGGCGAATAATCGGATGTAGGGGAAGGACCATGAAAAATCGTCAAAGCGTGACTTTCTTTTTTCTGATTCTCGTTACTAAACTATTGATCCCGAGCACGGGACTCAGCCAAGAGAAGCTCCGTGTCGGGGTGCCGTTGTTTCCGACGGTTTCATACCCGGTATTTATCGCGCAGGAGAAGGGCTTCTTTGAAAAGAACGGTTTGAAGGCGGAAATAATCAGGATCAACAGTGAACCAACGACTTATCAGGCATTGATTTCCGGGGACATCGATGCCACTTCCGGAGCGCCGACCGGACTGGTGCAATCCAATTTGCAAGGCGTGCCGGTGGTCTCACTCGGGAGTTGGGATAACCTCGTTTCTTATACGATGGCGACGCGGGAAAAGATCGACGATCTGTCGCAACTCAGAGGAAAAAAAATCGGCGTCAACAGGCTCGGCGGCAAATCGTCGCTCATTCTCCGCGTCATGCTCGAGGACGCCGGCCTCAATCCCATGAAGGACGTGACGTTGCTGCAACTGGGCGGCTCTCAGGAAAGATTGGCCGCGCTTATCAGAGGGGGCATCGATGCGGCGCCCGTAGATTTTGCATTTGAGCCCAAAATGAAACAGCTGGGCTTTTTTCTCGTTGCGGGTAAAAAAACGCCGTTTATGAATGGCCCGATCACAGCGAAGGTTTCTTCTTTGCAGTCGAATCGACCAAAATGGGTGCGATTCGTCAAATCATACTTGGAAGCGACTCATTACATGGTAACAAATAGGGAAGGCTCGATGGAAGTTTTGCGGCGTATTATCGGTATCGAAGACAAACAAACGCTGGATTTCACCTATGAGCAGATGCGAGCACGCGCGACGGTCGACCTGGTGCCGCCGGATGCAGCCGTCGAGAATTTGATAAAGATGGTTGGCTACGTCGATAAGCGCGCGTCGTCGATAGAGAAGAGCAAACTCGCGGATTATTCTATCTTGAAGGAGTTGGCACAGGGAAAGACGGCGCCACAGAAAAAATAAAGACCGGAGTGCTGGGATTTCAAAACCATTACTCCACCACTCCAATACTCCATGACTACGTGATTTAACCATGAGCGAAGTTCATTTTATCGATACCACACTGCGCGACGGGCAACAGAGTCTCTGGGCGCTGGGGATGAGAACGGGGGCGATGCTCGCCGTTGCCGAGGCAATGGATCGCGCGGGGTTTGAGTCGCTGGAATTTTTCTGCTCCACGATGATCAAGAAATACGTTCGCGAACAAAAACAAAATCCGTGGGAATGGGTGCGCGAGGGGACGAAGTGTTTCCGGCGCACCCGCTTGCGCCTCCACGGCGGCATGCATGGATCCGGCACTTTCGTGAAGCTGCCGCCCGCGGTGATGAAACTTTTTGTCGAGCGCGCCGTGGCATACGGCATTACGCTTACGCGAACGTCCACCAGCTGGAACGATTTTCCAGGCTTCGAAAAAGAGCTGCAAGAGCTCCGCGCGGTGGGGATGGAAACGATCGTGAATCTGATCTATTCCGTCTCGCCGCGCCACACGGATCAGTATTACGCGGAACGAGCCCGGCAAGCAGCGGCTATTCGGCCCTATCGGATTTGCTTCAAAGACGTGGGCGGCCTTCTCACGCCGGAGCGGGCGCGAACTCTCATACCGGTTATCCTCGAGAATGCCGGCGACGTGCCGGTAGAATTTCATGGCCACTCCAACAACGGCTTGGGACCGCTATGTTACTTGGAGGCAGTGAAACTTGGCATCCAAACCCTGCACACCGCCGTGCCGCCACTCGCTAACGGTTCCTCTCAACCTTCTATCTTCAATATAGCCAAGAACCTCCGGGCTCTGGGCTATACCCCGATTGTAAATGAAGAGGAGTTAAAGCCGGTCGAGGAGCATTTCACCGCCGTCGCGAAACGGGACGGGTTTCCTATCGGAAAACCGCTCGCGTACGATCAGTCCCAGTATCTGCACCAGGTGCCTGGAGGTATGATTTCCAATCTGCGCCATCAGCTTCGCGTGGTGGGAATGGAAGACAAAGTGCAGGCGATCTTGGAAGAAGCCGCTCGCGTGCGCGCGGAATTCGGTTATCCCATCATGGTGACCCCGCTTTCCCAGTTTGTCGGCTCTCAGGCCGCTATCAACGTCATCGTCGGCGAGCGTTACAAGGAAGTCACCGATCAAGTCATCCAGTACGCGCTGGGACTCTGGGGCAAGGAAGCGCCCGACCTCATAGATCCCGACGTGAAGGACAAGATTTTGAGCCGGAGTCGCGCGAAAGAGTGGGAACGTTGGGCACCGCCCGACCCGTCCCTTCAAGAGATCCGGAGCCGCTTCGGTGGACCGTCTATTTCCGACGACGACCTTTTGCTCCGGGTGTATGCGGGTGAGGAAGCGGTGAAAGCGTTGTATACCGCCGGTGCGCCGAAGGAATTTCTGAACGGAAGGCAGCCTCTGATCCGTTTGATCGAAGCGCTGAGTCGAAAAAAAGAGTGCAGCCAAATCTACATCCACAGGAACGGTTTTTCGCTCGCTCTGGGAAAGACGGACGCGCGGCATTGTAGGTCAGACATGCTAAAGCTTTGAATCTTCGCGCCAAGGTTGAGTACGATCAGAAGCAACACCCTTCGAATCTTGGCCATTACCACCCGGCCGATTGAGCATTTCCAAAGCCTTGCTAGTGTGGTGGCTCCGAAGTTCGCTGAATAATTCTGGTGTCATTCCGGCCAACCCCGGATCATAGTCCGGGGTAGCGCGAGCCGGAATCCAGGAATTTGAAAGACTTCTGGATACCGGCTTTCGCCGGTATGACGGCGAAGATCTGAATGACTCATTTAACGAACTTTGGTTCAGAACACTAGGTATCGCCCCCTTCCCCGCCGGTCAGGTTGGAGCGGCACCTCTTGACCGCCAACCACGACCACGTTCACCGAGCACGGTCTCCATTTGACCGTCCGCTTCCACCGAGTTAAATAAGCGGTAATCTGTTCGGTTTTAGGACCTGTGGGTAGATTCTGTCTTTGACTTCGTATGACCGGCAGCGACAAAAGACGTCATTCGCGGTTCGAGGAAAGGAGCTTTTATGCGCTATAAAAGAATTACGCGACTCTCTCTCGTCGGCTTGATGTTTTCGCTCCTCTCTGTCGATTCTCCTCTCGCCGCCGAAAATGTCCGCGTCGCTTATCCTTCGATGGGCACTTCCGTGTTCTGTCTCATCATCGCGCAGAAGGAAGGCTACTTGAAGGAAGAAGGTCTCGACGTTCAGCTTCTCAGCATCCGCGGCGAGATCGCCATAAGGACAACCCTTGCCGGGGAGGTCGACATCTTCACCAACGCCGGCAGCGCTCTGGCGGCAGCCGTAAGGGCCGTTCCCGTGAAAATCGTCACCATATTTCAAGACAAGCCCAGTTGGGACCTCATCGCTCAGCCCGATATCAAGTCGATCGCTCAACTGCGGGGGAAGACCATCGGGGTCATGTCTCCTGAGGGTTCGCTCGCCGTGGTCGCCCGGGAGATCCTGAGGAAAAACGGCATCGATCCGGCAAAGGACGTCAATCTCGTGGTTATGGGAGGTGATGAGGTGCGCTTCCCGGCGCTACAGACCAAGTCTATTCAGGCGACGCTATTTAGTTCGGCGATGAGCATCAAGGCGCAAAGAGATGGTTTTATTAAGCTGGCAAATGCGGGTGATTACGCCAATCTCATCGAGGGCGGGTTGGCTACCTCAGCCGACAAGATCAAACAAAATCCCGACAAAATGTTCCGGTTGATCCGCGCCGGCTTGAAGGGAATCAATTTCTTCGCCAGCAAACGCGAACCGGCGATCAAATACATGCTGGACGCTTTGCGGATGTCCGATCGGGAGCTGGTCAGCTCCATCTATGATATCCAATCCAAGCTGATCCTGCGCGAAGGATTCAGCGACGACAAGACGCTGCAATCGATGATCGAGTCGATGAAAAGGACTACCAAAGTGCAGCGCGACATCAAAGTCGGCGACATCTTCGATTTGAGCTTCGTGAAAAAAGCCAACGAAGAGCTAAAGACCAGCGGCTGGAAACCGTAACGCTTCGATTTGCCGAACCTAGTTTCGTTTTTACCTTTTCCATTTTGGAATGGGCCGAAATTCAGGCCGCCATCGGGCTGAGTTCCTTTATTTCTGCGCTCAGTACAAGTTTAGGCGGAAACCGACAGTTTTGAACAATCGGATCGTCGGTCTGCTTGGCATCTTGAAAAGAGCAACCATGCTCATAGGGTGCGGGGTGCTGCGAGGCACCGGCCCAAAGCTTTAGGAAAATCTCTGTCTATGCGACGACTTAAGTGAATCACGGGAGGCTTCGTTCTTCCTCACCGCCAGCGATATCGATCGCCTACCTACTGGCACTCGCTTTGCGTCATTGCGGAAACATCATCGTGATTTCCTCAAAGATAACAGAAATCGTTAGTTTTGTTTCGACGGAATTATTTAATCTACCATAGGGAGGTTTTTTATGGCGCTTTGGAAAGAACCCACGCAAAACGAGCAAAGTGAAAAAACGGACGAGGCGCAGCCGACACCGGCCGCTGTGAGCCCGATTCCCCCGCGGAGGGAAAGCTCACCGAAAGATCGCCAGGAATCCGCTTACGGTCATCATCAGGAATCCGTTTTCGGTCCCGGCGTAACCATAGAAGGGAAAATCGAAGGTGACGCCGACGTGCGAATTGCCGGAAAGTTTAAAGGTGATGTCCATATCAAGGGAATTTTGAATATCGAAAAGGGCGCCCATCTCACGGCAAAGATCAACGCCGAGACCGTCACCATCGGAGGCGAATTGGAGGGAAACGTCGTCGCCAATGCCGAGGTCAAGCTTCTGGAGTCCGGCCAGGTCATCGGGGATCTCAAGGCGAAGATATTGACCGTGGCCGCCGGTTCGCGCATGCGCGGCAACGTTGAGTTTGGCTGGACTGACTCGGACAGCGCCAAGTTAACCAGCGTTCGTTCGCAGGAGAAAGCGAAGACCGGATCCGGCGTATGAAGGCGGACCGCGCGCCGGTTGCGGGCGAGTCCCGCGCCTGCCCGCATTGCAAAGCGACGATTCTCAAGAGCTCGGTGTCATGTCCGATCTGCCGGCACGTTTTGAGGTTCGGTTCCGCCAGCGCCGATTCCCACTCTAATCCGACTACCTGTCCTCTCTTGGTGGAGGGGACGATCCATCATCCCGGAGACGGGGAGGCGCTGGAGTACTCCATTCTCATGGAAGTTCATGACGAAACAGGAAAATTGCTTTCACGCCAAACCGTTGTGGTTGGCGCCCTCCGCCGAGCGGAGAAACGCACTTTTTCGCTTCGCGTAGAACTGGCTTCAGTCACCGCCGCCGTTTGACGGGAGCTGTAGTAAAACTTCAGACTGCTCCACGTCCGCCAACGGGAACAGAACGCCGCTACGGCGCGCTCGCGTATTTTCCCTTTCATCCTTTCCATCTTTCGTCCATGTCTCTTTATTCTTTTTCCTGATTCACTCACGCCTTGTCATTCCCAATGCGCTCGCGTATATGTCCGCCATGCGCTACGGTTTGTTCTATTTGCCGTCATCGCTGCCTGCCACTCGGGCAGAAGGAAGCGAGCGCCTGCGCACGGTCGTGGAGCAGATCGCGCACGGAGAACAGCTCGGGTTCGATTCGGTCTGGCTTGCCGAACACCACTTTCACTCCTTCGGCGGTCTCTTTTCGGCCACTCCAGTCATCGGCGCTGCGATAGCACAAAAAACCACCAAAATTCGCATCGGAACCGCGGTGATCCTGCTGCCATACCACAGTCCGCTTCGGGTCGCCGAGGATTATGCCACGCTCGACTGTCTGAGCTTGGGAAGACTCGAGTTCGGCATCGGCCATGGCTTTGTGAAATGGGAGGCTCTGACATTCGGCATTCCCTTGGATGAGCTGCGCGAGCGGTTCCAGGAAAACCTGGAGGTGATTCTGAAGGCCTGGAGCGAGCCCGTGCTGAATCATAAAGGCCGCTTTCACGAATACCGTGGCGTTGAAGTCTGGCCGCGCCCGGTGCAGGAGCCGCATCCCACTGTCTGGATGGCGGCGACGACCTCCCTGGAGTCCTTCGAGCTATCGGGACGGCATGGTTTTCACATGATGCTCATCCCTTTCCTGAATGAGGTCGAAGAACTTCGTCTCAAGGTGGAGGCTTTTTTCAAGGCGCGGAGGGAGGCGGGACATGACCCGTCAACGGCACGCGTGCTAGGCGTGTATCATGCGTACGTCGGTGAGAGTTCCGCGGAGGCGCGCGCGGCCGCGGCCCAGGGACTTGCCGAATACAACGCGGCGGCAACCCACGCGCACAGCTTGACGCCGGGTATGCCCGATCCCGAGTCATACCGCAGTCATGAACGGCATCGCACGCAGATGCGTCATCTCACCTTCGAGGACCTGGTGGCCCAGGGCCGCGTGCTCGTCGGCAGCGCGGAGGAGGTGCGCGAGAAGTTGGAATACGTGCGCGAGCGGCTCTATCTGACAGATCTGGCTGGAAACTTCGCGCTGGGCGGCCTGACCGATGCTCAAGCGCGCGCGTCGATGCGCCGTTTCATAGAACGGGTGGCGCCGAAAGTTTGAAAGGCAGTGCCCAAAGCCACGGAGTAAGTCCGTGGGTCTACCGAGACTTGTAGGCTTTTGCCTCGGCGGCGATCTTGCCGGCGTCGAACTTATTGATCTCGTCGATCAGCTCGTTGGTGATCAGATCCTTGGCGACGACTTTGTCTTTAATCACGCCCCACTTGAGGAGAAATTCGGCGTACGCGGCGTAGTTAGTCTCGGAACTTTCGCCCCAGCGCTTCACTCCCGCCTTCTCAAGCTTCCAGTTTGTGATGCGTGCCTGCAGCACCTTGGTGTCGTCCCTTACCGCCGTGGCCTCATCCTTCCCGGTCGGCTTGAGCTCTGGAAAGATCTCATAGAGGATGCGGACAGCCGCCTCGGGATTGTTGATCGTGAAAATCGTACCTTTAGCATAGCCGCGCGCGAGACCGATCGCGTCCTTCCTGCGCGCGTTCAGCGTCTCCTCCAGTGCGAGAAAGCCGTTGGACGGATAGCGATCGATCTCTTTGGTATCGAGCAGGCGCAGCTTGACGCCGGCATTCTCGACCATCGCGTACTGCGTGTCGAACTGGCTGAGCGCGTCTACCTGCTTGCTCCTGAGCATCGCTGCGGTCTGCGCGCCCTCGCCCGCCACCACGATGTTGACGTCGCTTTCCGGGTTCATTCCTGCCGTCGCGATTAGAGCCTTCGCGGCCGGCACGCCGCCCGAACCCATGCTGATGACGCCGACGGTCTTTCCTTTGAGGTCGGTGATCTTCTGGATGGGACTGTCAGCCGGCACGGCAATCCCGTAGATGTTTCCCTGGTAGGCGGTGTAAAAGATTTTTGCCTTCACCCCCTGGGCGCGAGCGGCCGCAAGCGGCTCCACGCTCGGCAGGGAGAACGGAATCTCCCTGGTGGCGGTGGTCTTGACGCAATCCCCCGAGCCCGCCAATGCCACCAGATCCACCTCGACGCCGTCTTGCTTGTACCAGCCCATTTTGGTGGCGATGGCAAACGGTGCAGTGGCTGAGGAGAGCGTGCGGGCGCAAAAGCCAACTCGGAGCTTCGACGTCTGAGCCCGAACGGTCGCGCACGAGGCGGCGACCAGCAAGCACGCGACGAGTGTGACAACTATTCGTTTCATAGGGCTATCCTTTCTTGCTCCAGTCGTTCCTTTTCCGCGGGGTCCCAGAAAAGGATTCGTCGGCGGAGCAGAAGAATGCAGCGGTTCAACAACAGTCCGACAATCGAGAGGATCAACAGCACCGAGAACTGTCCCGAGACATCCATGTTGAAATTCATGGTCTGGATCAGCATGCCGAGCCCTGCCCGCGCCCCGACGAACTCGGCGACGATGGCGCCGATCAGCGCAAAGATCATGGCGACATCCAGTCCGGCCATCACGAACGGAAGAGCATTCGGCAGCCTGAGCATCCAGAAGATCTGGCTATCGCTGGCGGCGAGCGAGCGCATCAAGTTCACCCGATCCTCGTCCGCCGACTTGAGCCCGACCATCGTGTTGACGAGCAGCGGGAAGAAGGCGACGAGCGCTGCGTTGACGACCTGAGATTTGAGCCCGAGGCCGAACCAGACCACGATCAAAGGCGCCAGCGCCACTTTGGGAAGCGATTGGAACATCACGATGTACGGATAAAAGAAATACTCGACGTAGCGGTTCAGCGCCACGGCCGCGCCCAGAAAAAAACCGAGCGCCGAGCCCAACAAGAATCCGAGCAGCGTCTCGAGCAGCGTGTGGGAGAGGTGCTTCTGATAGAGCCCGCTCGCGAATCCGTTCCAAAGCGCTGCGGCGACTTTCGAGGGAGCCGGGAAGATGAAGGTCGGCACCTCGAAGATACGCACGATACCCTCCCACGCCAGGATCGAGGCGCAGAAAAGCAGGATCGTGAGCGCGATGTCCCGCATGCTTTTCATGCGTCGATCACCCCCTTCGCGTTGAACCGCGCCCGAATCGAATGGACGTAAGCGCCGAACTCGGGGAAGTTCATGGTTTCCAGCGCGCGCGGGCGCGGGATCTTTACCTGCACATCCTCCATGAGGCGACCGGGACGAGGCGTCAACACAAGGACCCGGTCGGCAAGAAAGACCGCCTCGGCGATTGAGTGGGTGATGAAGAGCACGGTCTTTTTCCGCTCGAGCCAGACGCGTTGAAGCTCCAGATTCATCTGCTCGCGCGTCATCGCGTCGAGCGCGCCGAACGGCTCGTCCATCAGCAGCATCGCCGGGTCGTGGATAAGCGCGCGCGTGATCGCGACCCTTTGCTGCATGCCTCCGGATAGTTCCCAGGGGTAGCGCCGCTCGAATCCTTCGAGCCCAACCAGACTCAACAGGTCCATCGCCAGCTTGAGATGCCGGTCGCGGCCAAGGCGCTGCACGTCGATGGGCAGCAGCACGTTGTCCAGCACGCTGCGCCATGGGAGCAGGACAGGCGACTGGAAAACCACGCCGATGTCACGTCGCGGCCCCGTGATGGGAGTGCCTCGAAGGCGCGCCTCGCCCTTGGACGGACGCAGGATGCCGGCGAGGACCTTGAGGAGCGTCGACTTCCCGCACCCGGATGGGCCGATGACTGCGACAAACTCGCCCTCGCTCACGCTGAAGCTGATCTGCTCGAGCGCGTGCACGCTGCCATCACGGGTGGGATAGAGCTTCGAAAGTTCCTTGATGGCGATGGCTTCCATGGTCAGCCGGCCTGAACGCGTCCCTTATCCGATATAAGGGCACTTGTGTCAACTTGGGGGTGGTTGTTCAGTTTCGCGAAATTATCGTTCTACTCGCACGCACCACCCGATGCCACGCGACGGCTCAAGCACCGCAGGGCGGGATCTGCCGATGAAACATCGCGAAGATCATCTCCCAGTCCCGCGCCGTGGCCTGCTTGTCGTGGACGTCGCGGTCGGGTAGCGCGTAGCCGTGCTCCGCGCCGGGATGGAGGGTGAATCGATACTGCACCTGGCAGGGCTTCAAGAGCTTCTCCAGTTCCTGCACCATTGGGAGCGGCGCGTGCGAGTCGTGCTCGGCAAAGCCGCAGTAAAATTCGCCGCGCAGTTTGGCGGCCAACAGGTGCGGCGAGTCGTCTCGGTCTGAAATGAGAGTCGTCCCGTGCAACGACGCCGAAGCGACGAAGTGTTCCGGGTATGTGCCCGCGACGCACATGACATAACGCCCACCCATGCAATACCCGATCGCTGCCACGCCGCCGCGCCGCACGTGCTCGGCGCCTCTGAGGAATTCGAGGATTGCCCCGGTATCGTCTATCACCATTTTGTTACTGAGTTTCGGCCGGGCTTGTATCTCGCGGAGTGCCTGGCCGTCGAGCCGGTTTATCGAGATGGTCTGATTCTTCTCGTTTCTGAATTCAAAATGTATTCTTTTGCCCTGGCGATAATAAAAATCCGGGACCATGCAGTAGTACCCCACCGCTCCCACGCGCCGAGCGATATCGTAAAGCTCCTCGCGCACGCCCCAAATGTCCATGTAGATAATTACGGCCGAAAATGGTCGGTTATCTTCCGGGTGGGTGACAAAGGCCTCCATCACTCCACCGGCCGTCTTGATCTCGACAAATCGCTCGCGCATTTAAAACCCTAGAAAGAAGCGGGATCTTGGTGATGTGATTAGATATACATTGACACCAAAGCCAGCATTTATATATTCAAAATGTCTAGGGTACGCAAACCAGATGCGGCGATCGCGCAACTAGAACATCCGGCCGGCCGGCATCTTCCGTGAAAACGGCAAGGCGGGAAAAATTTTGCCAATCTATTTAGACCCTATCGACGGAAACCCAGGTTGTACAAAGACCACGGCGACGATAACCGCGCATATAATCGCAAACCATAGCCAGAACGTATTTGAGCCGGCAAGCAACGTTCTGAAAGAAAATCGGACGCCGACTGAGCCTGGCATTTTTGGTTTCAGAAGAAGAGAGGCCACGATAGAAAGGATCAATGTTCCTGCTACCACGGCTAGAGACAGGCCGATGGGGATCTTATAAATATCGACGAGCAACATCTTGAAACCAACAAACCCAAGCACGACTCCCAACCCGTACCGCAGGTAGACAAATAGATTCATGACTCCCGCCAACAGAAAATAGAGAGAACGAAGACCCAAGATCGCAAATACGTTTGAGGTGTAAACAACGAAGGGATCGCGGCTCACGGCGAAGATGGCGGGGACCGAGTCGACGGCAAAGATGAGATCCGTGCTCTCGACGACTAAAAGCACCACGAACAGGGGCGTGGCCGCCCATCTTCGGTTTTGCTTTACAAAAAACCTTTGACCCTCGTATTGGGAAGAGACCGGCATGAGCCGCGCCAGCAGCTTGATGACCGGGTTATCTTCCGGACGGAGGGTGGTCTCCTCTTTGATGAGCATCTTGCTTCCAGTGAAGACGAGAAAGGCGCCGAAGACGTAGATCACCCAATGAAATTTTTCCAACAGCAGGGCGCCGGCAGCTATGAAGGCGCCGCGCATGACTAAAGCTCCCAGGATGCCCCAGAAGAGGACGCGATACTGATGGGCCGACGGGACGGCAAAATAGGAGAAAATGATGATGAAGACGAAGATGTTGTCTACGCTCAAGGAATACTCGATAAGATAGCCGGTGAAAAACTCGAGCGCTTTTTCGGATCCCAACCAAATGTAGACCCCGATGTTGAATAGAAGCCCTAGCGCAACCCAAACAAAGCACCAAGTCGTGGCTTCTCTGACGGTAACGGCGTGAGCTTTTCGATGAAAGACTCCCAAATCGACGGCCAGTACTCCGAGCACAAAGATGTTGAAGACAACCCACAACAATAACCGGTCCGATGTCATAGATCTTCCTTCCTATTAGTAACGCCTGCTGATCTTCTGCAGTAAACGGGCATGTGGATAGGCGCTCATGACTTACCCAAGGATGTTAACGAACATGGAGATGGCCCCAATCACACTCGCTGTGACAATTCCGGCGATCCTATCGCGATGCTTGATCTGAGAGAGATCCCGGGCCAGCACACTCCGGAGCTTGGCCTCGTCTAACCCATGAATGTCTTGTTGAATCGCCACAGCGGCATGTTTTTCATCTCTGCCGGTCGCAAAAGCGATCGGGCTACGTTGGGGAAGCAAATAAAATCGAGGCATGGGCATCTGATCTCGAAACGTCAGCTCTTGCACGATGCGGTAGAGCCGAGGAGCTTTATTCCCTTCGATTTCTTTTGCGCCATATATCCACAAAATGATTTTATCGCCGAACCAGTAGCTGATACCGTGCGTAGCCAAAGCAAAGATGAAAGCGACCCAAGCACCCTCTTCACCGCCGAGCATCCTACCGGTTCTGATCAAAGCCACGGTCAAAAACGTCATTAAAAACGTGATCTTAAAGGCCTCCATTTGAATCTCCTTTGGCTGTCGCTCGCCCGATGAAACACCGCGCGCTGGCGGGCTTCGCTAGCGTTTCCAAAAAGACGGCAGTTGGCCGGCGAGCAAAAATCTATATGGGCCGGTCTAGAGCTAAAGCGGGCCCATTAGATCGGGAGAAAATTGTAAAGGCGGGGTTTTTAAAGGCGAAAGACTTGTTGCAGCCTATAGAGTTCCCGTTGCGGGAACCCCGAAGGTATTGTTTTACTAGGATGGGAAAGAAAATACTTTGGCGTAGCGCTAAAGCCGCGCAGCAACTTAACCAAGAACTTGCTTCCTGCCCGGCGGCTTCGGAAGCGCCATGAATGGTTGGACTTTAAGGAAATAGCAAGGTCATCGAGCGAGGAAGCCTCTTCGTCCGGCGTATCCTCGAGTTCCCAACGCAGCTCGATGCCATCCGCGAGCACCGAAAATAACAAAAGAAACGAAAGCAGAAGCGCGATCTTTGTTTTCACTGGCAATTCGCCTATCAGACTGCGGGGTTGACGTCAACCACTAGAAAAGCCGCTCAGATTTCCACTTTTGATATTTTCATCGTTATCCTTGCACGTGGTTGTTACGGTTCCGCATTCTCTTGTCTGAGTTGCCGTTGTGTATGGCTTGGTTCCTGTCGCGCATTTTTACGCAATGCTCGAAAGATTCGTATCGAGACGCTGCTCTCGGATTGACCTAACAGTGGCTCATCGGATACTGTCCATGGAGAACAGGTCATTGAGCAGAATTCTTTTTGTGAGCTTTGCGCTCGCTGCGGTTGACAAATATTTTTCATGAGGGAGAGAGTGACGAGCATGCGTGTACTCAGAATTCATGATTTGCCGGAAAAGCCCATGGACAGCGCTACGCCTATTGCCGGATGGACCGGCGGACCGGTAAGCCGGACGCGGCAAACAATCATCGGCGACGGAGACTCTGAAAACTTTCGCTGTAACGTCGTGAACTTCCGCGAGGGCGCCACCACCGGGTGGCATACCCATAACTGCGATCAGATCTTGGTGGTCACGGCGGGCAGGGGCATGGTCGCAACGGAGAAAGAAGAGCGGGAGATCACCGTCGGCGACATCGTGCACATCAAGGCGGGCGAGCGCCACTGGCATGGCGCCAAGGCAGACACAGCGATGTCTCACATCACAGTTACGACGGCGGGCAGTCAATCCGCGCACTAATAGTTTTCACCCGACTCAGCAAATCGGGTCGCTGAAGCAATCTGAGACGGCTCAGGTACCCTGTGAGGGACTCATCATGAAATTCTCGTTTTTTATGATGCCTCTGCACCGACCGTCGGAAAATCCCGCGCTGGCCTTCGACCGCGACATTTCGCTGATCCACTTGGCCGATGCGCTCGACTTCGACGAATTTTTCATCGGCGAGCATCACTCGGGTGGTTGGGAGACCATGCCGGCGCCGGAAATGGTGCTCGCCAAAGCTGCAGCCCATGCACATCGCATCCGCCTCGGCACCTCGGTGATCAGCCTTCCCTTTCATCATCCGTTCCACGTCGCCGAGCGGATGGCTTTTCTGGATCATCTCACGCGCGGCCGCGTCATCTTGGGCGTGGGACCGTGCAACTTGGTTACCGACAAAAAATTGTTCGGCTTGACCAATAACAAGCTCTACCCGATGCTGGCCGAGTCCGTGGATATCATCGTTCGGCTGCTCGAGTCGCCTGAACCCATCGACTATGAGGGGCGCTTCTGGAAATTTAAGAACATGCGGCTGCAGCTCCGCTCTTATCAGCAGCCGCGCCTTCCGCTGGCCATTGCTTCGTCGGGAAATCCCGTGAGTGCCGAGCTCGCCGGCAAATACGGCATGTTGCTTCTGTCGCCAGCCGGCAAAAACCGCCGGCCCACCGAGCAGTGGCAGAGAGTTGAAGCGGGGGCAGCGAAAAATAGCGTAGCGGCTTCCCGCGACAACTGGCGGATGGCCACCTGTGTTTATCTCGCTGAGACCCGCGAGGAGGCCTGGGCCGATGTCGAAGAGGGCATCAGGCGCGATATGGAATATTTCTTTGCAATCGGACTGAAGGCTCCCTACGAGTCCTATCCCGGCCAGCCTGCGCATGAGATCACCCCGCGCTCCGGCGCCGACCGGCGGGACTGGATCATCGGCACGCCGGACGATGCCATCGCGCAGATCGAGCGCCTGCAGGCCGAGACCGGGGGCTTCGGCGGGCTCATGCTGACCACGCACGAGTGGACCGGAACGGAAAAATTGCGGAGATCCCTCGAGCTTTTTGCCCGCTACGTCATGCCCCACTTCCGCGGCCACACCCGTGGCTACCGCGACGAATGGCAGCGTCTTCAACAAGCCGCAACCGAAGGTGGAGTGAAGCTCGACGGCGAGGGCCAACCCAGTAACCTCGTGCGCAGCGAAGAGTTCTCGCAATCGCCCGGTAGCGATGCAATGTTGGTAAATGATCGCTCTCGCAGGAGCGGGTTATAGCTTTACGCGCTTGCGACGGATTGGTCAGTATCCGCGGTTGAACCCGAGGTTGACATTATGCGTCTTGATTCGATACTGTCCGGCTTAAAGATCGCTCTTCCGTCAGACCACTGTTAAAATGGCAACGGTTTGCCTCAAGAACATGCGCGGCGTAATTTAAAAGCTTTTTGTCATGTTGGCTGGGGGCATGCTTTCGAAAACAAATTCCCATCACACGAACGCATTCTCTAGAATCTCAGTCAAAGCACTCGGGCAGAGCTGTGTTCGATTCCTAACGATCAGCGTCCTGTGGATTGTCCGAGATCGGTTTAAGTAGAGCCGAAAGGAGCGACACACATGAGGACGGCAAAACTGTTGTACTTAGGCGTGGCGGCAGTTGGCATCGCCGCCCTTATCGTGGCTTGCGCGGCCCAGATGGGCGGCGAACAGAGCACCGGGGCGGCCGTGCGCATCGATGACGACGACATCGGCGGCGTCGTGACCAGCGCCAAGGGGCCCGAGGCCGGCGTCTGGGTGATCGCCGAGACGACCGACCTGCCGACCCGATTCAGCCGAAGCGTGGTCACCGACGATCAAGGACGCTACGTGGTGCCCGATCTGCCGAAAGCGAATTACGACATTTGGGTGCGCGGCTATGGGTTGGTGGATTCGCCGAAAGTTAAAGCCGCTCCCGGGAAGATTCTCGACTTGAAGGCGGTGGTCGCGCCGAACGAAGCCGCCGCGGCGCAATATTATCCGTCGATCTACTGGTATTCGATGATGAAGATTCCCGACAAGAGCGAATTCGGCGGCAAGGGGAAAATTCCCGAGAAGCTGACGCAGAACGAATATCTGAACTTGATGAAGTCGAACGGCTGCGCCAATTGCCATGCGATAGGCAACCGCTCCATGCGCACGTTTCCCACCAACGTGCCGTTCCCCTTCGGCAAGTTCGCCAATTCCGAGGAGCTGTGGTTTCGCCGCATCCAGTCAGGGCAGGGCGGCGTGCCCATGTTCGCGACCGTCGTCAAGGAGATGGGCGGCGCGCCTTTTCGTTATCTCGCAGACTGGACGGAGCGCATCGCCAAGGGCGAGCTGCCCCATGCGAAGCCGCCGCGGCCCAAAGGCGTCGAGCGCAATATCGTGGTCACGACCTGGGATTGGCTCGATGAGAAGCATTACCTTCACGACCTGATCGCTTCGGACCGGCGCTTTCCGACCGTGAATGCCTACGGCCCGGTCTACGGCTCCACTGAACTCAGCGTCGATGTCATTCCGATCCTCGATCCGAAAACGAACAAGGTCACGGACTTCAAGACGCCGGTGCGCGACGCGGATACGCCCATGTCGATGGAAGAAGGACCGATGCAGCCGTCGCCTTACTGGGGCAAGGAACATGTCTGGACGAGCAAGGCGAACAACCACAACGGCATGTTCGACCGCAAAGGGCGCGTGTGGTTCGCGGCGGCGGTTCGCGGCCCGAACAATCCGGCCTTCTGCAAGAAAGGCTCGGACCATCCTTCGGCCAAAGCATTTCCGGTGGAACGCACGAACCGCCACCTTTCGATGCTCGATCCGAAGACCATGAAGTACACGTTCATCGACACCTGCTTTGGGACGCATCATTTGCAGTTCGATGCCAACGACGTGCTGTGGACGAGCGGCGGCGGTCAGGTCGTCGGCTGGTTCGACATGAAGAAATTCGACGAGACCGGCGACGCGGCGAAAGCGCAGGGCTGGACGCCGATGATCCTCGATACCAACGGCAACGGCAAGCGCGATCCTTACGTCGAGCCGAATCAGCCGGTCGATCCGACCAAGGACAAGCGCATCTCCGCGGGCTTCTACGCCGTGATGCCGAGCCCGGCCGACGGCTCGGTCTGGGGCTCCGTCCGGACTTTTCCAGGGGCCGTCGTGCGCATCGCGCCGGGGTCGAATCCCTCGGAGACGGCGCTCGCGGAAATCTATAATGTCCCGCCGCCCGGCTTCGGCATCCGCGGCGCTGACATCGACAAGCAAGGTGTCGTGTGGGCGTCGCTCGCGAGCGGCCATCTGGCAAGCTTCGACCGGAGAAAGTGCAAAGGTCCACTGAACGGACCTAAGGCCACCGGCGATCACTGCCCCGAAGGCTGGTCGTTCTATAAATATCCCGGCCCCGGTTTCCAAGGCATCGGCGACAACAGCGCAGAGTCGAGCTACTACTCCTGGGTCGATCAGCACAATACGTTCGGCCTCGGTGACGACGTGCCGATGTCCACCGCGAACTTGTACAACGGCCTGGTCGCGTTGAAAGACGGCAAGATGATCCTGCTGCGCGTGCCCTATCCGCTCGGTTTCTACGCCAAAGGCTTCGACGGACGCATCGACGATCCGAAAGCCGGCTGGAAAGGCCGCGGCTTGTGGAGCTCGAGCGGCGACCGCGCGCCGTGGCTGATGGAGAACGGCAAGGGCTCCAAGCCGCTCGCCGTCCACTTCCAGTTGCGGCCGGATCCGTTGGCGAAATGATTACTTTGCGATCTTGGCGTCTTGGCGCGATGCAGGACCGAAACTTCGTGTGCTTCGTGCTCTTCGTGGTGAGAGGATTTTAACCACGAAGGTCTCGAAGGGAAGAGAATATGACTCGCGCTAAGCGCAAAGTGCGCCAAGGAGGGAAAGATGAAGCCAAAAAAACTATTATCATTTAGTTTTGTCGTACTCGGCGTCGCCCTTCTTTTCGCTCCGTGGCCGGTTGGGCTCACGGCGCAACAAAACAACGGCGGAGCGGTCCGCATCGACGCCGATGATATCGGCGGCGTGGTCACCGGCGCCAACGGGCCGGAAGCCGGCGTCTGGGTGATCGCGGAGACCACGGAGCTGCCCACCAAATTCACCAAGATTGTGGTCACCGACGATCAAGGGCGCTACGTGATGCCGGATCTACCGAAAGCCAGTTACAGCGTATGGGTGCGTGGCTATGGGTTGGTGGATTCGCCGAAGGTCAAAGCCGTGCCCGGGAAGATTCTCAATTTGAAAGCGGTGCCGGCTCCGAGTGAGGCAGCGGCGGCGGAATACTATCCGGCCATTTACTGGTACTCGATGCTCAAGATTCCCGACAAGAATGAGTTCCCCGTAGGTAAAATAGCGACTCAGAACGAGTGGTTGAACGTGGCGAAGACCAACGGCTGTATAACGTCAATTCCTCCGCCGAAGCGTGGCAGCGGCGCATCGTGTCCGGACAAGCCATGACCACAATGGTCACCCGCATCAACGAGATGGGGGCAAACAAAGCCACCGGGTTGTTCGGTGATTGGACCGATCGCATCGCCGCTGGCGAATTACCCGCGACAAAGCCAATGCGGCCGCAGGGCGTGGAGCGCAACATCGTCGTCACGTTGTGGGACTGGAGCAACCCCAAGGCTTACTTGCACGATGAAATCTCCACCGACAAACGCAACCCCACTCTCAACGCCAACGGCTTGATCTTTGGCGCGACCGAGTTGAGCACGGATTTGGTTCCAGTATTGGATCCCGTTCATCACAAGGCGTTCGAAATTAAGCACCCGGTGCGTGATCCGAATACTCCCTCCGCAAAGACGGACCCGCTATCGCCGTCGCCTTACTGGGGAGCCGAACCGATATGGGATAGTCAGTCCAACCAGCACAATCCGATGTACGATGAAAAGGGGCGGGTGTGGTTCACGGCGAGAGTGCGTCCACCGGCTAATCCGGACTTCTGCAAGAAGGGCTCAGACCATTCTTCAGCGAAGGTCTTCCCGCTCGAAAACGCGAACCGTCACGTCTCGATGTACGATCCGAAAACCAAGAAGTTCACTTTGATCAGCACCTGTTTCTCCACGCATCACTTGGTGTTTGCAGAGGACGCCAATAACACCTTGTGGCTGAGCAGCGGCGCTTCGACCAGCAACGTCGTCGGCTGGCTCAATCGCAAGATGTTCGAGGAGACCGGCGACGAGGCGAAATCGCAGGGTTGGACGCCGTTTGTCCTCGACACCAACGGCAACGGCAAGCGCGACGAGTGGGTCGAGCCGAAGGAAGCGGTGGATCCCGCTAAAGACAAACGGATCGTGGCGGGCCTATATGGCATCGCCGTGAGTCCGGTGGACGGTTCCATCTGGGGGTCCGTGCTGAGCTTTCCCGGCGCAGTGATTCGGCTGAATCTCGGTGATAACCCGCCGGTGACCGCTTTGACGGAATACTACGAAGTGCCAATCGAGAACAACGGATACGGCATCCGCGGGATGGACATCGACCGCAACGGAGTCGCGTGGGTATCGCTGTCCAGCGGTCATCTCGGAAGTTTCGATCGTCGTAAATGCAAGGTCCTCAACGGACCGACCGCCACGGGAAAGCACTGCCCCGAGGGCTGGACGCTCTATCCTTTCCCCGGGCCGCAGTTTCAGAACCTCAAGGCCTCAGGCAGCGCCGAGTCGAGCTATTACACCTGGGTGGATCAGTTCGACACCTTTGGCTTGGGTAAAGACGTGCCGATCGCCACCGGCAATCTTAATGACGCGCTGTTGGCCATGGTGGACGGGAAATTCGTCACTCTTCGCGTGCCCTATCCCATGGGTTTTTACGCCAAATGGATGGATGGGCGCATCGACGATCCAAAGGCCGGCTGGAAGGGCAAAGGTTTGTGGGCGACCTTCGGCAACCGGACTCCTTTCCACATCGAAGGCGGCAAAGGGACAAAGCCCAAGGTCCTGCACTTCCAGCTTCGTCCCGATCCGCTGGCGAAGTGAGGGGAATAGCTTATAACGCATGCCAGACCCCCGGCGCCAAACAAGTTAAGAGCAGGTGAGCTTCGAATTGTGCGGTCGAGAAGATCGGCCGATCACTTTGATGTGTAGGTTTTAACCGTACGTAGCTTTTGCAATCGCTCACCAGCCTGCCGCAGCGTATCTAAAACCTTGCAGAAGGCGAAGCGTACCTGCTTGAAGCCATATTCGGGCTGATGATAAAAACTGCTTCCCGGCACCGCAGTCACACCAATCTCCTTGGTGAGGTACTGTGCAAACTTCGTGTCATTGGTAAAGCCGAACTCTGAGATATCCGTCATGATGTAATATGCGCCTTGAGGTTTGTAGCACCTGAACCCGGCTCGGCCGAGGAGCCCAAGCAACAAGTCGCGCCGTTGCGCGTAATCGCGCGCGAGATTCTCATAGTAGCTTGGCAGAAGCGCGAACGCAGTGGCGCCGGCTTCCTGGAGCGGCGCAGGCGCGCCCACGGTGAGGAAATCGTGCACCTTCCTCATAGCGCTGGTCAGATGCGGAGCAGCAATGGCATAGCCGACGCGCCAGCCGGTGACACTGTAGGTCTTGGACATGCCATTGATGGTGATCGTGCGTTCGCGCATGCCTGGGATTGTGGCGATAGGAATATGCTTGGCACCATCGTAGATAATGTGCTCGTAGATCTCGTCGGTAATGGCCAATGCATTCCACTTTTGGCAGAGGCGCGCGATCTGCCCCAGCTCCGCGCGTGTGAAAACTTTGCCCGTCGGGTTGTTCGGGGTATTGATGATGATCGCTTTCGTGTGGTCGTTAAACGCGGCCTCTAGCTCGTCAGGGTTGAAGTGCCAGGTGCCCTCAGGATCGTCGTTTACGTTCGGAGCATGGAGGGTCACATAGCGCGGGGTGGCGCCTGAGAGGATTGCATCCGGGCCGTAGTTCTCGTAGAAGGGCTCGAAAATGATCACCTCGTCGCCGGGGTTGGTGACCGCAAGCATGGCGGACATCATCGCCTCCGTAGATCCGCAGCAGACGGTAATGCCGCTCTCAGGATCGATCCTGAGCCCATAATCGGTTTCGTACTTTTTCGCGATTGAATCGCGCAGGCTCTTCGCACCCCAAGTGATCGAGTACTGGTTGTAGTCGTCCTCGATCGCGCGGATGGCGGCTCGTTTGATCTCCTCAGGAGCAGGAAAGTCAGGAAACCCTTGAGCAAGGTTAACCGCGCCATATCTATTAGCTAACCGCGTCATCTCGCGGATCACCGACTCGGTAAATCGCTCAGCTTTTTCGGATATCAGCTTCTTCAATCCTATTCCTTGCTAGCAGTCTACCTCAATCGAGAAATGGCAGGATCACATAGGGCAGTCAAGACTCCTGAGCGAGCTGAATCCCTTCTCGCTCGCCTTTGTTGCCGCATGAAAGATTGCGTCGCGCCCGATATTGGCTAATTCCTCTCGCCGATTCGATCGCACTTTCAACTAGACGGCTCGAAGAGTTCAAGCCGTTCAAAACGGTTAACCGGTTCAATGGTTCAGGCCGGAGGGTGATCTGGTGTTCGAGCCATCCACGCTTTGAAATCCAGATCCTCATTGCCTGCGCGTAACTGCCAGCTCTTGCACGAATACATCTTTCCGTTGTATTTCCCGGTTGTCCCGTCCGGACAGTTTGCAGAAGACCCCACACGCGGTAATGATTGAATCTCACACGGATCCTAGAGTGGTGACCGATGGAAGTCAGCAAATCGAAATTTATCCGCTGCCGACCTCCCACGCAGACGATTTTCAGCTGGTTTATTTGCCGCGCGAGAAAATCCTCATCGAGGCCGATCACGCCAGTCAGCGAAAGAACCAGATCAGGCCCGCGCCCCTGGTCAATGAGCTACTGCAAGGGATCGAACGGCTCAAGCTCGACGTGGGGACCATCGCTGGAATTCATGGGGACACCGGGAATATGGAGGGATTGCGAGCGGCCGCCAAAGTGCGCAACGGTAGATGAGCCGGCGGGATTATGACTCATCGAATTCTGTTCGTTGTCGGCGCGCTGCTTTTTCTCAGCTTGATCGAGGCAGTCTACGCGGCCGACCTAGTCACCTTGCGCTATGGACAAAATGCGGCCTCGGCGGGGAGCTTGTCGTCTCTTCCGCTCACCGTCGCCGAGCGCAAGAGATTTTTTGTGCGCGAAGGGATCAATCTCGATGTCGTTCCGATTCCCGGCGGAACGGACAGGATCGTTGCGGCGCTGGACAAAGGTGAGATCGACGCCGGAAAGAACGCCACGCCCTATTTGATCCAGGCGGTGCTCAAGGGATCCGACGCGGTGGCCATCCTGAGCCAGACTACCAATCCGGTTTACAGCCTGATCGTGAAACCCGAGATCAAAAGCTTCGCCGACCTCAAGGGAAAAGTAGTGGGCCTCTCGACTCCCGGTGATACGATTACACTGGCGACAGTGAGGCTACTCCGCCTCAAAGGCATCAAGCCTCCGGATTTCCAAGCCAAGGCGATCGTCGGTACGGCGGCGCGCTTCGATTGCGTGAAATCGGGAGAATGCGGCGCCGTGCCGATGGGCCAGCCGGAAGATCTGAGCGCCATCAAAGAGGGCTATCCAAGGCTTGGTTTTACTTATGAGGCGGGAGCGGATCTTATCTTTAACGTCGACATGACGCGGCGCAGGTGGGGAGAGAAGAACAAAGACGCGCTGGTTCGGATGGCCCGGGGTTTCGCGGCCTCCTACGAGTTCATGAACGATCCCAAGAATCGCGGCGAGATGATCAACATCGTCATGGAATCTCTAAAAATTTCCGCAGAGATCGCTCGGCAGCTATTTGCGCCCTACCTGGAGCCCGATAAAAACGTCCTGCCCAAGAGAGGCGAGTTGAGCTTGAGCGCATTCAATCGCGTGCTCACGCTCATGGGTGAAGCTGGGGTCATTCCGACTCCGGTTCCCGCTGCTGAACGCTTCATTGATCTACAATATCTGAAGGCCGCCGGGGTTCAATAAACCGTTTCAGCGTTCCGCCTTTCCGCTTGCCGTTTGTCAAGACCCTGCGAAATAATTATCTCATGAATTTGACAAGCTACTTTTACCGTGTGCCTCTCTGCGTGCCTTATTGGAACGGCGCAACGTATCGAGGAATCCTTCGCTCTTTTTTATCAGGCAGCGTCATCGACGGGCCGGACCTCAGCGAGCTGAGATCTTTAGTGATCGAGACACTCGGTGTTGAAGAAGCCGTCCTCTGCGGCTCCGGAAGTTTAGCGCTGGAAATCGCCTTGCGGGCGTGCGACGTCCGGCAGGGCGATGAAGTAGTGATTCCCACCTTCTGTTGCACTGCTGTCGTCTCGCCCATTTTGGCTGTGGGCGCGCTCCCCGTGCTGGCGGACGTAGGCGAGGATCTCAGTATCACTGCAGAGACAGTCGAGGCGGTACTGACCGACAAAACGAAGGCCATCATCGTCCCGCATCTTTTTGGCAATCCCGCGGACATAAAGGCGATCATGGAGCTCGCCCGCGGCAGGACCATTCGAGTCATAGACGATGCAGCACAGGCTTTGGGCGCGACGATCGATGGTCGACCGATCGGCAGATTGGGCGATGCGGGAATTTTGAGTTTTGGCAGCGAGAAAGTTTGTTTCGGCCTCGGCGGGGGTATTGTTGTTTCCCGGAATAGAGATTTTCTTAACGGCAGTTCCAAGATTGATCTGGCGCCGGCTGAGCTTTCTCCCGCAGTACGGAATTTCTTGTCCACGATGATTTGGCGGCGCTGGAGGCGCTGGACACTTCCTGTGCAGGCGGCGTTGTCTCGTGTGAAAACCACCACTCCCGATTCGCCGCCGATTCCATATCGGAAGGAAATCATGGCCAACCTTAACGCAGCGGTTGCTTTAAGTCTCATGCAAACCTTGCCCGAGAACATCGCCGCCCGACGCGCGCGTGTCCAGGCCTATCAAGATTTGCTCGGAACAGAAGAGCGTTTAGAATTCATTCCGCACCGAACCGGGTCCGCCTACCTGACACAGGTTATTCGGCTCTTGCCAAAACATCGCGGCAACGACCTGGCCGCGCATCTGATTCAAGTCCTGGGCAGCGCGGGCTATGAAGTTCAAGGCAGCTATGTTCCGATCCATCTTCTGTCCCATTATGAAACACGGGCCCACGGGTGTCTTCCGCGCGCGGAACGAGTCTGGGCCGATCTAATCGAGCTGCCCTGTGAGCCGGAGGTGAGCTTCGATCATGTCGAAAGAATCGCTTCCATCGTTAAGCAAGTTCTCAATTCCTGAATGGGTGTCATTAGACGCGTGAGTGAAAGTGTCGTGAACCGTGTACATCAAGACAGTTGGGGGGTCCGACACAGCGCCAACATGGACACGAAGATCGTCTCAAATCACTGTTACGACCGGCGGTGACAAATCCAGCCACGGATAGGTCGTATGGGAATTGGATTTCTTTTCACGCCTCGTAAGAGGATCATTGCAACTTCAAGTCCCTTAATCTGACACAGAAACCCTTTCGATTAGACTTGCGGCAGGACGACCGGAAACTTATTAAACGTAGCCGAACGGGCGTCCTTCATATGACGGCGCTCCCCGTCATTTTAACAGATAACCAAACTCGCAGCGCTTTCTGGAGCAAGGCACAATGGGCGACTAGCCCGAGAAAACTTACTATTAACCCATCCAAATTAAACATAAAACTCTTCTTGACCGAACCTGCTCGCGTCACCTGTTCCGGAGGCGGCAAAGTCTAAACTGAGAACACGCCATTACCCGTCGCCCTTTCGATGATACAGGTGGTTTACGGAGTATGAAAACATTTGTGACAATTCGATGGGCGTTGTCTGACAAATCAGATGTCACTGTCACTAGAAAACTGAAGGCCCCAGCCATCGTTAGACCAATAGATCGCCCAATAAACGCTAAAGGATCTTTTATTAACATATTGGAACCCCGCTAGAATCTCGCCAGAAACAAAAAGTTTGACGGCCTAATAAAAGCCCGGAACAAGCGCACCAGCATATCGATGTTAGGTGGCTTCATTTTTGCTCCACTGTCAATTCTGATCTTTAGCATTGACATCGAGGAGCGGGATTCAATGATCCTGAAATGGTCAAGGCAATGCATTCGTTTCGTCACCACTCTGAAAGGAAATCGATTGCATGATTGCTGATCCCAAGGAATTTCATGCATCTGTTCAGTCACAGAAAGTCTTCAAGCTGTCTGATTATCTGCTGTTTGCGCTATTAACAGTTGTAAGCTCTGCCGCCATTGCCTACTTTATAGCGAACTGGTTCGCTTATGGAGATTGGTTTGCTCGTCCGCTCGCCTTTTGGGGTTTAACACTGATTGTCATCAGCAGGTTAGCAATCAACCAGTTCAGGTGGTGGTGTTTACCTTTCATGAGAAAACCAGTACCGATGACCCCACGCCCAGGTTGGAAGGTCGGCGTCGCCACAACCTTCGTGCCCGGCGCCGAGTCGATCGAGATGCTGGAGGAGACGATCAGAGCCTTAGTCGCATTGAACTACCCGCATGACACGTGGGTCTTGGATGAGGGGAATGATACGCGGGTCATATCCCTATGCACAGAACTGGGTGTTTTCCATTTCAGCAGAAAAAATTTCCCGCACTATCAAACTGAGAACGGCACCTTCCGGGCTCGATCAAAACATGGGAATTACAATGCATGGTTACATGAGGTCGGCTTTGAAAGGTACGAAATCATCGCAGCATTCGATCCTGATCACGTGCCGGAACCCGCTTTTCTTTCCGAGGTGCTCGGCTATTTCAACGACCCGCAGGTAGGCTATGTGCAGGCGGCTCAGGCCTATTATAACCAGGAGGCGAGTTTTATTGCACGTGGTGCGGCCGAAGAGACTTACGAGTATTATTCTTCCACCCAGATGTTCGGTTTCGCCATGGGGTACCCGGTGGTGACGGGCTGCCATAACACGCACCGAGTTACGGCGTTGAAGCAAGTAGGTGGCTTCGCGCCTCACGATGCAGACGATCTTTTGATCACGTTAATATACCGATCCCGTAGGTGGCGGGGCGTGTACGTGCCAAGGATTCTCGCGAGGGGCCTAACTCCCGTTGATTGGCCTGGCTACGTACAACAGCAACTGCGGTGGGCCCGTTCCGTACTTGATATCAAGCTTCGAAAATACCGCCAAATAGCAGGGAAACTATCGGTCAAGGAACGTATCATCAGCTTTATGCATGGATTTTATTACCTCCAGGGGACAACTGTAATCATAGGTCTTTTAGTTATGACCTATATGCTTGCGACGGGATTAGCACCCAGAGCATTGAATTATCGTATTTTAGTAGACTTCGGTTTGTTGTTGGCAACGTCGGTGCTTTGCCAGTTCTACCGTCAGAGATTTTACCTTGACCCGCGGAACGAATGGGGTTGGCACTGGAGGGCCGGCTTGTTGCAACTGGCGAAATGGCCTTACTTCCTTTTAGCGCTATCTCAGGTCCTATTAAATCGCCGGTTACCATATGTGCTGACCAGCAAAGTCAAAGGCGAACCCCGGCCTCATCTACTGCTTTGGCCACACCTGCTCGTTGCGGCATTAATCTGTACAGCCTGGGTCGCCGGGATCATGTCAGGCCGTGCCTTACACCCGCTACTTCATCTGTCAGCATTTACGACCGTGATAGGTATTCTTGTCTTGATCGCTACGGAACACATGAACTTCCCTGAGCCATATGATCCGAGTCTACGTCCCTCGAGGCAAGTTAAAGACCACCCCCGATCGAATAGAGGGAAAATAGTCTCTACTCCCTTGCAAGAATATTTTACATCACAAAGCAATAATCAATCCTGAGATCATGCTCTGAAGTAACCACATCACACAACGCGCCCCACTTCTCTCTCCAACTGTCGGCTCGATCCTATCCGAGTGAGACGGACAGCCGTAGTATACCTGCGGCAGGGTTATAGCGTTGGATGATTTTGTATTCGGCGCATCTATCCTGTTGAGGAAATAGAGGAGCCCTCTCCAGCGGTCTGTTCAAAAGGAGTTTGCGAATAGCTATCAGCGGAGTTCGCCTATCACCATGCTCTCCCTAAGATCGCATTGGGAGGCATTTTACCATATAGCGAAAATCCCAGCTGAGTCTTTTTGGAGTCAAAGAGTTTTTTAACGATCTGTAAGGCTTCGACCTCGCTGTCGAACTTGCGAGGGGTTTCGAGAAGAATTTATTCGCGCTTGGATTTGAGTTGCTGGATCTCATCGGCCGCCAACCTCCGCCTTGCAGTGGCCCGCGCTATTTCGACTCTTTTCTCAGCGATATAAGCTAGATGCTCCGCTTCCGTTACATCCTTTTCCTTCGTCCATGCGCGCTCGGCTTGTTCCAGAGTTTGCCCGGCCTTATCCAGGGACACGGCAGCCCGCCCGACGACTTCGGGATCGTGCCGAGCCCGTTGATAGGTGTCACGTGCCCGCTCTAAGGACGGATTACGGACCGCTTCGCAACCTACAGATATAACGGCCAGCAGTGAGAGTGCCGTCCAAAATTCCCATCGGTCCACCAACGTACTATCCCTGTTCATAATCTACTCCTTGTCAGGTCCCTTGGATAATGACTTCCTTGAGCCCCGCTCGGCGTCCGTCGCAAGCGCATCGATGCCCTTCTGGAGCTCTTCCGCGGCCCGCCGCATAATCTCTGTTTCGGCTTTCACTTCCGCAAGCTCCGCCTCCACCTGAGCGCTTTCCGCGAGTCGGCGCGCATCTTCGTATCTCTTGGCGGCTATGGCCTGCTTGGAGCCCTCTAGTTTTTCCCTGGCGCTCTGCAAATCCATCGGGGCAAATTCGGCAGCCCTGGCTTCACTCGCCGCGCGGAGACCCAGTTCTGCATTAGCCAAGGCTTCAGTCGGTGGTTTACCCATCATGCTACAGCCGCTAATTTCCAAAGCACATAGAATTATTAAGCACGCGATGATCCATGTTCGTGATTTCCGCCACCGCATAAGCCCATGGTCAGCGTTAAAGATCCTG
>VBKE01000066.1 GCA_005879605.1 Deltaproteobacteria bacterium | reverse complement strand
TCAATGGCGACAACTTCGGCAAGGCGCCGTTTCAGGCGAGCCATGTCGACCTCAATCTGGGTGCGGCGACTACCCTCGATCTGTTTATCGGGCATGGGAATCTCGGCAAGGCGACGAGCTTCATCAGCAATTTGCCTATATTCAGCCTCTCGAGCTGACTGAAATAGCGCTTCCACTTGATCATCAGAAAGCCCATCGACGAAACTCGCCTCACATATGGATGCTTCACCGGTACCTTCGAGAATTTCGCGCAGGACCCACTGAAAGTCCTCTTGCGTCTGATCGTTCTTGGGCAGGACATATACAGAGTTTTTAATGGCAACAGCGCCAAGCCGCTGGAGCCGCCGCCAGACCTTTACTCGAAAGTAGTCCGGTTTCGGCGGCAGCTGATGGATAAGGAGTAACCAGCGCCCTTCGTTAGAATTGTTCATCCCCGCAAATGAATCTTTTTATATAACAGCCGTATCAATCGAGCTCGACTAAGTCAACGGTCAGGTAAAAACTAAGTCGCTGATGGCCCTATTGACAACTGAATCTTTTTTATATAACAGTTGTATTTTGTATCGTGTCAACAGGCGACCTATTGCAGCCAGCATATGTGCAGCTGGCATAAAGACCCAATCAAATCATCAACTGGGCAGGCGGAGGCTAAGATCGCTGTGGTTAAGGGTCGATAGAGAAAAAGATGTGAGAGGATTTCCGATGTTCAGAAACTCTTTACGCGAAATCGCAAGACGGGGGAAAGTCACATGGCGTTGACACGAGTAGGTTTTATTCCCATCCCGCCGGGCAAGAAACCGGGCTTCGACCACGCCGACGTCTATCGGCGCGAGTCGCCCGCTACGTCACGCTTGTACGTGGCTCATACGGGAGCTGATCGCATTGAAGTCATCGACTGCATTTCCAACAGCCATTTGCGGTCCCTTTCAGATGTGCCCGGCGTTGCCGGTATCCTGATCGACGGCAAGCAGGATTTCCTCTTCTCATCTGATCGTGGCTGTGCTCGGGTAAGCATCTATCGCTGCTCTGACGAGACACTGATTGGTCGGGTCGTAGTCGGTGATCGCCCCAACGGGTTAGCCTACGATCCAGCCCGGCGCCATCTCTTCGTGTTTAATATTGGCGATGCGCCGGGTGTGAACTGCACCGGCTCTGTGGTCGTCGTCGATGAGATGCGGGTGATCGCGACGATCCCGCTCCCTGGTCGACCGCGCTGGGCTGTCTATGATGCCGCGACCGAGCACATCTACGCCAACGTCCAAGAGCCAGCCCAAATCATCGCGCTCAGTGCGATCGACCTGCAAATCACGCGGGCTTTCCACGTCCCGGTCGCTGGGCCTCACGGCTTGGTTATTGCCGGCGAGCGTCTTTTCTGTGCGGCCGACGGGGAGGCGCTGGTTGCCCTGCATCGCGATACGGGAGCAGTGCTCGGGAGCGTTGCGCTGCCCGGGGAGCCAGATGTTGTCATGCGCGATTCGGATTTGGCTCGCTTGTATGTGGCCATAGGATCGCCGGGGGTCATCAGCGTGATTGACGAACAGAGTCTAAAGACGCTGCAGACGGTTCCTACCGAGTCTGGGGCCCACACCATCGGCTGGAACCCGGATACGCGCACCCTCTACGCCTTTCTTCCTGCCAGCGCGGGCGCGGCAGTATTCGTTGAACAGTAACGTTTAACACTAAAAAGGAGGCAGAAGCTATGAAGTGGGTAACCCGTGCTCGACCAAAGGTGGACCGTGTGGCCTGTCCCTGGCTAATCAAGCGATTCGTTGATCCACAGGCGGAGTTCTTATACGTGCCGCCGGAAGAAGTGATGGAGGTAGCGAAGCGCGAAGGCGCGATTCCATTCGATGTGGCGAATGTGGAATTGGGTCACGACGGTCCCAACTGCAGCTTCGACGCTATTATCAAAAAGTACAAGCTGACGGATCGCGCGCTTCAACGACTTGCGGTGATCGTCAGAGGGGCCGATACGGAAGCGAAGGACCTAACGCCCGAATCACGGGGTCTGGAGGCGATCGCCGAGGGTTTTAGGCTCGTTTACAGCGATGACCACGAGCTACTGGAACGAGAGTTGTCCGTTTACGACGCGCTCTATGCCTACTGCCAGCAAACGGCTCCGCAAAATACATCCAGCGGCGCTCTTAAAAATTGACGCATGAATGGAAGGGAGAATGAGCCGTGGCCTATGAAATGAAACCACTCTCCTGTAGTCCGTCACAATTAAAAGGCTTTTCAGAAAAACTCATCGTCAGTCACTATGAAAACAATTACGGCGGTGCGGTAAAACTCGGCACGGCCTCGATACTCATCGGCGCGGGCGCGCTCGGCGTACTGGTGGTGACGCTCGCGCAGATGGCTCCGCACGCGCTGCCCGATCCCGTCGCAGGCGCGATCTTCGCTCTGGCCGCGGCAGCCCTGCTCGGCTGGAACGTCGGGCCGCTGAAGGTGATGCTCGCCGGCGCGCTGAGCGGCGCGCTGCGCGAGCGCCTCAGCGCGTTTTCATTCGCAACCCGATAGGGAGAATAAATGAGCGACCGGCCGGTGGAAACCTTGCTCCTCAAGCGTTCCGACGTCGCGGCGCTGCTCGGCATGCGCGAGTGCATCGACGCGGTCGAGGCGGCCTTTCGCGAGCATGCCGACGGAAAGCTTGACCGGCCGGGGATCCTCGGCATGCACGTGCCGGCCGGCAGCTTTCACGTCAAGGCGGCCAGCCTGAATTCCTACTTTGCGGCGAAGACGAACGCCAACTTCCCCGGCAACGCCGCTGCGCACGGGCTGCCGACGATCCAGGGCGCCATTCTGCTGTTCGGCGCCAGCGACGGCCGTCTGCTGGCGATCATGGACTCGGCGGAAGTGACCGCCTTGCGAACCGGGGCGACGATCGGTGTGGCGACGCGCCGCCTCGCCAAGCGGTCCGCATCCACGCTCGCGTTGATCGGCTGCGGTGCGCAATCGGGCGCCCAGCTCCGCGCCGTCGCCGCCGTCCGGACACTGCGGCGCGTGCTGGTCTCCGACATGGATAACGCCCGCGCAGAGCGGTTCGCCGAAGAGCAAGGCAAAGCGCTCGGCATCGCGATCGAGGTGGCGAAGGATCTGCCCGCGGCCCTGGCGGTCAGCGATATTTGCGTGACGTGCACCACGTCTCGCCGGTACATCATCGATCACGCCTGGGTAGCGCCGGGCTGCTTCATCGCCGCCGTCGGCGCCGACAACGAGCACAAGCAGGAAATCGATCCCGCCCTGTTCCGCGCCGCCCGGGTGGTCGTCGACAGCCTCGAGCAGTGCGCGACGATCGGCGATCTGCACCATGCGCTGGACGCGGGCGTCATGACCCGCGGCGAGGTGCACGCCGAGCTCGGCGAGATCGTGGCCGGGCGCAAGCCCGGTCGACAGAGCGAAAGCGAGGTCATCCTTTTCGATTCCAGCGGCGGCGCGCTGGGCGACGTCGCCGCAGCCGCCGTGGTCTACGAGCGCGCGCTCGAGCGCCGCGGCGGCGCGTTTGTCCGCCTGACCGATTGAAAGGAGAAAAATAGTATGCGCTACCAGTTGAAACCGATCTACTGCCGTCCGTGGACCCTGCTCGGGCTGTCGCCCAAGCTGATCGAGAGCCACTACGAGAATAACTACGGCGGCGCGCTGCGGCGGCTGAACGCCATCGCCCGCGAGCTCGAGGCGCTCGACTTCGACAAGTCGCCGGGCTACGTCGTCAACGGCCTGAAGCGCGAGGAGCTCGTCGCGCTCAATTCCACCCTGCTCCACGAGCTCTACTTCGCGAGCCTGGGCGGCGACGGCAAGCCGACCAAGCCGATGGCCGAATCGCTCGCGCGCGACTTCGGCTCGGTGGACCGCTGGCGCGGCGAGTTCGTGGCGATGGGCAATGCCCTCGCCGGAGGTTCCGGATGGGTGGTGCTCGTCTACGTGCCGCGCGATCGCCGCCTCGTCAACCAGTACGCCGCGGAGCACAGCCAGGCCGTGGCCGGCGGCATGCCGATCCTCGCGCTCGACATGTACGAGCACGCCTACCACATCGACTTCGGCGCGAACGCCAAGGCCTACGTCGACGCATTCATGCGCAACATCGACTGGAAGGCGGTCGAGGGCCGGTACGAGGACGCGTGCAAAATCGCCCCGCCGCGGCCGCTCGTACAGGAGGAATTCGGCGACCTGCAGGGCGTGAGCGTGGAGGAGGTCAAGGAGATGCTCGACTCGGGCAGGCCGGTGCAGTTCATCGACGCGCGCCCGCGCCATTCCGTCTCGCGCACGCAGGACATCATCGAAGGCGCCACCTGGCGCGACCCGGAGCGCGTGCAGGAATGGATGGGCGAGCTCTCCAAATCGGAGCCCGTGGTGGTGTTCTGCGTCTACGGCTTCCACGTCGGCTGCCGCACGGCGATCGCGCTGCGCGAAGCTGGCTTCGACGCGACCTACATGAAGGGCGGCCATTCCGGGTGGCGGGCGATCGGCGGCCCGATCCGCGCCAACCCCTAATCCTGAGGCGGCACCTTCCGGAACATGACGAGCAGCGCCACCTCGTAGGCCGACTTCAGCACGCCGCACAGGACGAGCGGCGTCGCCATCGCGCCGGCGGCGAAGAGCGCGCCGGCGATCGACGGGCTGAGCGACGAAGCGAGGCTGCGCGGCACGGCGGTGAAGCTCGCCGCCGCCGGCCGCTCGGCCGGGCCGTTATTCTCGGCCACACCCGCAATTTGCGGTAAGAACGCGCGACGGCATCTCACGTTGCTCAGAAAAATAAGAGGGCCAGTAACATATCCAATGAAAAGGAGTCTGTCATGACATATGAAATGAAACCCCTGTCCTGCAATCCCGCAAAACTAAAAGGGCTCTCGGAAAAACTCATTGTGAGCCACTACGAAAACAACTACGGCGGCGCGGTGAAACGGCTGAACGCGATTAGCGCGCAGTTGGAATCGCTCGATTTTGCCAGCGCACCGGTCTTCGTAATCAACGGACTTAAGCGGGAAGAACTCATCGCAAGCAATTCCATGATCCTGCATGAGCTCTACTTCGACAGCCTGGGCGGCGCGGGCGAGCCGGACAAAGATTTGCGGAGCGCGCTGGCGCGTGATTTCGGGAGTTTAGAGAGATGGCAAACTCAGTTTGCGGGGATGGGCAAAGCCTTCGACGGCGGTTCAGGTTGGGTCCTACTGACATATTCGCATCGAGACAAAAAACTTATTAACCAATGGGCTTCGGACCATACCTGCTGTCTGGCCGGAGCGAGCCCGATCCTCGCTCTCGACATGTACGAGCACTCTTATCACATGGACTACGGCGCCAAGGCAGCAGTTTACGTAGACGCATTCATGAACAACGTCAACTGGGAAAATGTCTCAGTTCTTTATCGCAACCATGCAGGCACCTAGAGCTGGTAGTCCCCGCAACGGTGAAAAAGGAGCAGATATGACGACGACAACGAAAGACGCGGATTTCGAGAGGAACTGGAAGAACATTGCCTCTAGTTTCTTGAAGGTGGGAGTCACCTACGGACAAATGTGGGGCGTCATGCAGGCCGAGCTCCAAGAAAAGCAACAGTGGGTCTCCAAAGAACGTTTTGTTGAAGGGTTATCGCTCGTTAATATGTTGCCGGGTGCGCCCGGTCCGCAACTTGCCATTATTTTGGGGTACGCTCGCGGCGGAATGTGGGGCGGGTTGCTGGCGGGTCTGTGTTTAGTGCTCCCTGCTTTCTTTATCCTGCTCGTGCTGACAATGGCCTACGCAACCCTGGGCGTTACACCGATCGGGCGCGGCGCGCTCTATGGCGTCGGACCTGTTGTCCTAGGCATCTTAGGGGTGGCGGCGTATCGCCTGGGGAATTCTACCGTGTGCACCATCCGCCAAACCATAATCGCCATCGTGGCGATAGCCGCGTTGATCTGGAGTTCCCTGGGGATTGCGGCGATCCTGTTGCTCGCGGGCGGCGCGGGACTCCTGCTCTTCCATTCCAAAAAGATCGGCGCGGCTGTTCTCGTCTTGTTAACGGCCTTG
>VBKE01000568.1:1919-3357 GCA_005879605.1 Deltaproteobacteria bacterium | reverse complement strand
CCCAAACGAGAGAGGCCATATAAGCCACCCAAGACAACCAGCGCAATTATTCCGAGCCCGATGAGGTCATGCATAACTCGCAGCTTCCTTCTCAACAATCGCTCGCACTCGCTCGAGATCTTCCAGTGTGTCGACGCCAATCGACGACGCACTGGCCTTGATCGCTTTGATCTTCACACCATGTTCCAAAGCGCGCAACTGTTCCAGCGCTTCCGTTCTCTCATTATTGGATTGCGGCCAGGTTGCGAACTCCAGTAGAACCCTGCGCCGGTAAACATACAGGCCGGTATGCTTGCGAAAGTGAGTCAACAAGCCAGGCTCGTTCGCGAGTGCGGCTTCTATACTGCCATGCCTCAGCGCTGCGTCGCGCGGATACGGCACCGGAGCGCGCGAGAAGTAAACCGCGCGATCCACCTCATCTACTACAACCTTGACGAGGTCGGGATTCAATACTTCCGAAATGGACTCAATCGGCTCCCATGTGGTGGCCATGGAGCATTCCTCGTCAGCCAACAACGCTTCGATCGCGCGGTCGATCGTTTCCGATGAAATCAGCGGTTCATCGCCCTGGACATTGACGATGATTTCCGCGTCTTGCAAGGAGTCAGCAACTTCCGCCAGCCGATCGCTTCCACTCGCATGATCCTCGCGCGTCATAACGACTTCGTAGCCCGCTGATTTGACAGCATCAGCTATTCGCTGATCATCGGTCGCGACGATCGCGCGCGCAACATGACTCGCCGCCAACGCACGCTCGACGACCCAACAAATCATTGGCTTACCGGCTATCTTCAACAACGGTTTACCTGGAAGACGAGTTGAGGCGAAGCGGGCGGGAATGATTGCGACTGCGTTTGTGCGCGTGTTTGCGCCCGTATGATTCACGGGATAACAGGATATCTTGCCGCGCGAGCAGTGTCAACGACCGCTGTCCGCGATGGAACGAGAAGTTTGTCGGAGATCAGATCCGCGTTATTATGAGAACCCAAGCCGCATGCAAGTCTTCTACACACCGCGATACTACGCAGACATCGGTGAAGG
Organism: Deltaproteobacteria bacterium; assembly: GCA_005879605.1. Lineage (GTDB taxonomy): Bacteria > Desulfobacterota > Binatia > UBA9968 > UBA9968 > DP-1. Next base: position 2,316 of record VBKE01000568.1, on the reverse strand, counting down.
TCACATTTTCCCTATTCGGAAATTCGAGTTGGTGCGGAACAGACTTCTCAATGAAGGAAGCTTGCGCCCGGAAGACTTCGTTGAGCCCAAGCCTGCCCTGATTCAAGATGTCTTGCTCGTCCACACCGAAGACTATGTTTCACGTCTCTGCAATGGCACGCTGACAAGCGCTGAGCTGCGCCGGCTCGGTCTGCCCTGGTCTGAAAGCCTGGTTAGAAGATCCTTCTACGCGGTTGGTGGCACCATTAGTGCGGCGCGCGCGGCACTTCAGGAAGGAATTGGATCGAATCTCGCGGGTGGCACACACCACGCTTTTGCGGATCGCGGCGAAGGTTTTTGTGTTCTTAATGACGTCGCAATCACCATTCGCGTCCTCCGTTACGATCGCCTGATTCGG
>VBKE01000568.1:0-1893 GCA_005879605.1 Deltaproteobacteria bacterium | reverse complement strand
TTTTTCGATGCACGGCGCAAAGAACTATCCATTGCTCAAAGCAGTTTCGAGTCTCGATATTGAATTGCCTGACGATACTTCCGACGAAGTTTATCTGAGAACTCTGCATGACACTCTACCGTATGTCTTTCGGCACGATCCGCAGATAGTGTTTTATCTTGCCGGCGCCGATCCCTTTACGGGAGATAAGCTGGGTCGGCTGGCAGTTTCGATCGCCGGACTGCGCGCCCGTGATGAGCATGTGTTGAAGGAGTGTTACCAACGAGAAATTCCGGTGGTGACGGTAATGTCAGGCGGTTACGGCGAAGACATAAGCGACACTGTTGAAATTCACTGCAACACAATCCGCGCCGTTCGAGATATTTTCGGGCTTGAGAAAGGGATCGCAAGCGCAGCCGGTTATGACGCGGCAGATTGAACGCGGGTGAACGTCAACTTCCTGAACGCAATGAAAAAGCGGCAAACGATAAAGCTTGTGCTTCTGGTGATCCTCGGAATCGTCCTGGGTTGCGTTGCTTACGAGGGGATCATGTTTGGCCGGGTCGCGCGCCTGCGGAATCAAAATCCGACATCCACATCAATGATGGAGACGAAGGCCCAGGAAGCTCGTACGCGCGGCGAGGAACCAGCACACGAGCAGATATGGGTGTCACTGGAAAAGATCTCGCCTAATCTGCAGCGCGCAGTGCTCGCAGGTGAAGACACGAACTTCGCCACGCATCACGGCTTTGATTATCAGGCAATTCAGAAAGCCTGGGAACGAGCGCAGCAGGACGCTCAAAAAGAGGCCAAGAAAGAAGGCGACGACGACCCGGGCTGGATTCCGGATACGACTGCCTTCAAACGAGGCGCCTCAACCATCACTCAGCAACTGGCAAAGAATCTCTACTTGTCTTCTCAACGATCCTTTGTCCGCAAAGGGCAGGAGGCCGTGCTGACGATCTTCCTGGAACGCCAGCTTTCGAAGCGTCGCATTCTTGAACTTTATCTTAACGTGATCGAGTGGGGCGATGGCATCTACGGCGCAGAGGCTGCCTCACAACACTACTTTCACAAGGCGGCGGCGTCACTCGCGTCAAGCGAAGCGGCGTTTCTGTCGGCAATGATTCCCAATCCGCGCACGGTCCTTAATCCTCAATTGAATCCCCGCCGAGTCGCGCGGCGACAACGCATCATCATGCGCGGCATGCCTTATGTGAAACTGCCGTGAATGCACTCTCGCTATCGCGAAGCGTTCTGACCGATCTTGAACGAGTTGAAGAATTGATCGCCCGAGGAATCGCCTGCGGGGCCATTCAGCACGCAGAGCATAAACAGCTCGCGCTGATCGCCAATCTGTTTGGAAAAAACGCGAACAGCTCCCGAGGCCGGCCCGCCGCTCAGCTTGTATTGTTTTCCGGCATAACCACTGAGGGTTAAATCACGGACGGGGTTCGCTGTCACGACAAAGCCCTGGCCGGCTCGCTCGATGGAGCGGTTTATTCCGGCAAGCATTCCTTTGATTGTGTCCGCCGATGCCGACGCATCCGTAGCATCGTCGTTCGATCCTTTGGCCCACATCATCAAGTATAGGTTTCCATCTTTATTGCCAATGACGTAATGAAGCTCAACTACCTTTTGGCCATCGAGAACTGGATAACTAAGCTCGACGCCATCGCTGGGCGCGAGGATCGAAAAGTGACGGTTCTCCGGCTGATACCTTACCCACTCGCCGGGCGTGCTATCTGGTGAGATCCGCTTGAAACTGGGCTGACCGGTAATCGAGCCTGGTCGCACCACACCACCCATCAGATCATCGCTGGAGAGGCCCGCCCGGTTTCCTTGACTGGCGCGCGCCTGTAGCCGCGGAACGTTTACGGGAGTTGGATTGAGTCTGGCAAGCTGTGCTCTACG
>VBKE01000065.1 GCA_005879605.1 Deltaproteobacteria bacterium | reverse complement strand
GGTAAATGCCCGGCATACGACCTCATTTCTTTCCGTGGCCAAATCAATTTCATTGCCGCCGGCGTAACCGGTTACGATGTTAAATTTCGTGCCGAGAGTTTCTTCGAGCATTCTCGGGACGTAGTGTCCGCTGGTTCCCGTCCCGGTGGCGCCGCATTTGGGCGGCTCCGCCGCTTTGCGCACGTCTTGTATGGTCTTATATGGCGCGTCCGTCCGCATGTAGAGCATGTGCTCCGATTTATCCGAGCTGGCGATCCAAGTGAATTTCGGCCAGTCGAATTTCACTTCTTTATTGCCCTGGAGCTGATTGAAATAATGCGCCGGGTTGATGGATGCGATGGTGAGCCCATCTGGCTTAGCAACCCCGTAAACAAAATTCGCCGCCACCATGCCGCCCGCTGCCGGCATATTTTGCACGACCACGCTCGGATTGCCGGGCAAATGCTTTCCGACGTAGGACCCTAGAAGTCGCGCATAAATGTCATAAGCCGTTCCCGCGCCCGACCCGACAATCAGCGTGATGGTCTTGCCCTGGTAAAAGGGAGTCTGCGCTTGCACCTCTGTCGATAACCAAAGCGAAATTAGCAATAAAATAGTTTTTTGCATGACCGGTCCTTCCTTTTGGCCAGATCTTCCTAAATATGTAGCCATACTAGATCGTAAGCGCCGACACCATCAAGGGGAAATCCAATCGTATTGTGGCATGCAGCGTGTCAGCCACCGCGGAGTGAATCCCGGCCTATGCCTGACCCTAAAAACGTTCCCGACATTTCAGGTTTCCGAAGTTCCGGAAACGTGATAGATGAGCGGCATAGAAGGAAGTAAGACGACGAATTTCGTTGACGGAGGTCTTTATGAAGAAATTTCGCATAGAGCCGCACGGACGCCTTCAGGAATGGGTCGCTGACGAAAAGGGATACTTTAAGGATGAAGGATTGGACTACGAGTTTTTAACTTCGTACGCGACGCAGTCGTCTGGATACGCGCTCGTACAATCCACCGAGTCGGCGGCGCCGGAAGTAAAGCGCGGAGCCTTCGAAAATATGGAGAAAGGTCGTCCCGCCGACATTAGTTGCGCGTGCCACTGGGCAGTCAACATGGCCTCTTCCTCCGGACACGGCCGCATGTGGGGACACGCATACTCCGTGACCCCTTCGGCGGTTGTCGTCCCGGCGGAGTCCTCGATCAAGAAGCCGCGCGACCTCGCTAACGTCGAGGTTGGGGTGGGCTATCACTCCGGCAGTTACTTTTCTGCCATCCAAGCATTGGAAAAGATCCTCAAGCCTGATGAGATCAAGCTGCGCTTCATCGGCCAACCACAGGACCGGCTGGCTGCGCTGCTAAACCGTAAGGTCGATGCCGCAAACATGTTCGGCGCGCCGCTGTACGTCGCCGAACAACAAGGTTGCCGAAAAATTTTAGACACGACTTTTATGATCGGTTTCTTATTGCACAAGGACGCGGACGTGGAAGACGTTAAGCGCTACTTTAAGGCGCTACAGCGGGCGCAACGGGATATCGACCTCGAGCCCGAGCGCTATAAACATTACTTTTTAAAGGAGTTGCCGGAAAAGTATCACGACATGATCGATGTCGGCGGGTTTGGGCCGGGAGAGCGTTTGGTATTCGAGCCCTATACGCGGGAGATATTCGAGCAGACGCATCGCTGGATTGAACAGGAAAAGCTCTTTCCGGAGGGCCAGTTGGGTACACGAGACTACGAGGCTTCCGTCTCCATGCACGAGTAATCCCGCCGAGCTCTGACGCGAGGTGATTTATCTCGACCGCGGCTCGGAACCCAGGTCATCTGGCCAATGCCGGTTTACATGGGACAGTCCGATGACGAGTGAATATAGGAGAGAAGCCATGAAGCGCAAGAATCTCAGTCGGGCCGTTCTGATTGCATTGGTCATCGTCGCTGGCGTGGAAGGGACATCGCTTTTCAGAACAGAGGGGGCAGCGCAAACTTCCCAGGCGCGAGCCCGCGACGTGCCGTTGTTCGAGGTGGACCCCTCGTGGCCGAAGGTGCCGGCAAAGTGGAAGCTCGGAGATGCATCCAGCATTTCCATCGATGCACAGGGCAACGCCTGGGTCCTGCACCGTCCGCGGACGCTCAAGCCCGATCAGGCCGCGATGGCTGCGCCGCCGGTCATCGTCTTCGATGCGGCGGGCAATTTCATCAAGGCCTGGGGCGGGGCGGGCAGCGGATACGAATGGGTCGAACGGGAGCACGGCATCCATATCGACTACAAGGGTTTCGTGTGGCTGGGCGGGAACAATTGCGCCGAGCTCAAGCTGCCCGGGCTCAAGCCGGTTGCGGATGACCAACTGCTGAAGTTTACGCCGGACGGCAAGTTCGTGATGCAAATTGGCAGCAGTAACCAAAGCAAGGGCAATAGCGACACGAAGAATGTGCACCGTGCGGCGGACTTATGGGTCCATCCGCAGACCAACGAAGCGTTCGTGGCCGACGGTTACGGCAATCACCGTGTCATCGTCTTCGATGCGGATACCGGCGCGTTCAAGCGGATGTGGGGCGCCTTCGGCAACAAGCCGGTGGATGACGACAATTGTCAGGCTCCTACCATAAAGAGCTTCTCCGATCCGGGTCCGCAGAATTTCAGCATCGTGCACGCCATCCGCGTGGCCAACGACGGGACGGTGTACGTGGCCGATCGGGAATACCGGCGCGTCCAGATGTTCACGAATGACGGCAAGTTCGTCAAGCAGCTGGTCAAGACCAGTACGCCGTTTGCACGGAATCTGGCGTTGTCCCCGGACCCGGAACAGCAGTTCCTGTACGTTGGAGACGGTAAGGAGATCTCGATCGTTGATCGCAAGACGCTCGAGATTGTGGGGTCCATCCAGGGCCCCGGCATGCTGGGAGGCGGCCACCAAATCGCAACCGACGCGAGAGGCAACCTCTACGTGGCTGCGACCGGCAATGGGATGCAGAAGCTCACATTCAAAGGGATGTCTTCGTTGGCAAGCCGATAGTAGAATGCGGAGTAGTCAAACCCGCGGCTCTTAGCAGCCGTGGGTTTTTCGTAGGAGGCTTCCATGTGCCGAGCCAGGAGCATGCCGTCTTATTTGCTGTTCGCGGCGTGTCTGTTTTTGGCGGCGGGCAGCTTCTCCCAGGTGAACGGCCAGGCCCCCGGGACCACCGAGGTGACGGTGTTCGAAGGGGCACGGCTCATCACGGGTGACGGCAACACCATCGAAAACTCCTCGTTCATCGTCGAGAATAACCGGTTCACTTCGGTCGGCCGCCGGGTTGACGTCCAGGTCCCCCGCGGGGCGGCGCGCGTCGACCTGACGGGCAAGACCGTCATGCCGACGATGGTGGATCTTCACGGCCACATCGGGTTCCAAAACGTCGCTGAAGGGACCATGTCGAAGGAGACCTTCACGCGCGAGAATCTCATCGACCATCTGCAGCGTCTCGCCTACCACGGGGTCGGCGCAATCGTCGGCATCGGCGACCTGGTCAGCCGTTTAGATATGCGCGGCGGCCGGACCCATTGGGGCGACGTGCCGTTGCGGGTGCGGGACGAGACGATCCCGAATGCGGCGCTATTTAAGACGGCGGGTCCGGGGATGGCCTGGCCGGGAGCCGGGGCCCAAGGCCACCCCTCCAGAGCTGACGTGATGTATCCGGTCACGACGGTCGAGGAGGCTCGCGAGGCCGTTCAGGATTACGTCCGCATGAAGCCCGAATTCATCAAGATCTGGGTGGACAACAGAGACGGGCGCGTGAAGACTCTGACGCCGCCGCTCTATCGCGCGATTATCGAAGAAGCGCATAAGCACAACGTCCCGGTCGGGGTGCATAACGTTACTTTGGCGAATGCCAAGGAGCTGATGCGCGCGGGCGTCGAGGGATGGCTTCACGTTCCGGTTCGCCAGGGTGAGGCGGCCGACGACGAATTAATCGCGATCGTCAAGGAGCGGATCGCCAGGAATGATCGGCCGCTCATGTGGATGACACCGGGCCTGCAGACGGCGTGGATGAATACCCAAGGCCAGCGGCCGGCGTGGCTCGACGACCCGCTCTTGCGGGAGAGCTATTCTCCCCAACATATCCGGGAGTACTGGGGCGATCCGCTGATGAAGATGACGCCGGAGGCCATCGAGCGCGTCCGCAAAAATCTCGTGTTGGATGGCAGCAATGCGATGAAGCTCAGAGCGGCGGGCATGCGGATCGTCATGGGGACCGACACCGGGCAGAGCCGTTTTTTTATTGGCTATTTCAACCACATGGCTTTGGAAAGTTATGTTGCGATCGGCATGACGCCGGCCGAGGCGATTGTCGCGGCGACGCGCGATTCGGCGGAAATCGCGAAGGTGAATTCCGGGATGATGGCGCCTGGCAGGAGCGCCGATTTCATCGTCCTCGACGCCAATCCTATCGAGAACATTGCCAACACGCGGCGGATCATCAAGGTCTACCTACGGGGACAGGAAGTCCCCCGCGCCGCGATGACGGCGAAGTGGCAGACGCAATTCCGCACCGCATCGACGCGATAGATCACATCGGAACCCAAACCTGTAGCGCAGAATAATGGCCGATGTTTCCACGTTTCCGGAATTCCGGAAACATGGAAGTTGATTCACTGAATTTTGGCCGAACAACAAAATCCAAGACGCGTTGTATGTGGCGCGCGCTCAGGTCTCATCAAACGAGTTCAATCGTCGTGGTTAGGGCGCACCGCGGCTCGGAGGGATTTCTTTTCCGCCTGATGGCGCTTATCCGCGAGCAGCTTAAGCTTGGCGCGCCGTGAGCGCTTTCTTTTCTGGCGACGGATCCTCGCAATCTGTTGCTGTTCCGCGGTACGGGCTCCTCGTAGCTTCGCGTCGACTTTGTCCAGCAGGATTCTTCGAGCCAAAAAACGATTGAGTGCCTGCGAGCGCTCCCTTTGGCACTTCACCCGAATGCCCGTGGGCCTATGGTGGAGCACAACACAGGTGGAAACCTTGTTGACTCTTTGACCACCGGCACCCGAAGACCGAACAAAGTGTTCCTCGATGTCCTGCTCCCGAACACCCAAGGCTTGCATGCGCTCTAAGAGGAATTTCTCTTTTTCAGGTGAAACGATATTGAGACCCATGATCTAACGTTTAGCATAGCAAGGCTCCCGGAACGATCCCTGCTCTGCGCAGGGACGACAGCCAAAGCATCTACGAGATGGCGAAAGATTCCTGGACAAAAGACGGCCTGGCAACGGAGAAGGCAATGGCGTCGAGCCTCGAAATGAGCAGGACGGCCTTAAAGTCAGCAAGGCAAGAATTGGTGCCTTCGGACATGTATGAATTTGCGCTGATGAAAAAAGTAAATGGACAGTTGGAATCGAGCGGGTGGCGGCCTTAGCAGCGCGGTTTGTATCCATACATCATTTCCGTTTCTTACCCTTTTGCCAGCCGTCCGTTCGAACATTTCGAAACTTGTATGGAATCCAATCCCATTTTTGTAATTCCAAGGCGTGACGCTTAGAAGTGCTCGTCACCGGCTTCACGCTTTTCGCGAAGACCTGCACAAATACGGCTCTTACCCTACACGCTCTGACCAATCAGAACATTTTTCTTCTGTTGAACATCCCGGTGGACGAAACAAACCCGGTCTCGATGTTTTGGGAGGAAACGCTGTCATCAATCAAATCTCGGTTTCCTAATTTGTCATAGCGTCGCAGCCTGGCACTGCCCTTGCTCTGAAAAAATGCGCAGGCACAAAACCATGACCATTGAGCCCCTACCGCAACCATGAGGAGGTTATCTGCATGCTTTTTATAGTCAGCTACCGGAAAAAACATGCCAGCTCGAAAACGAGAAAAACTTTCTTTGCCGAACACAACGAACAGCCGTCAGTCGCGCAGATCCAGGCGTTGGTGAACAGCATAAGTGGCGGCAATTTTGCCCAAGGGACTATTGCGCTTCAGAAATGCCCGGGATTTGATACCGACGAACTGATTAAAACAGGCATTAAGGTGTTTCGCTTTGAACCTGAAGCGCAGCTCGGTGGGATTGGCACCGGTCATGAGCACCAACTTTTCGATTCGAAACACGATGATTCACGCCTTCATCGGAGATAACCCGGAGATTATCGGCTCCGCATCATCAATTAATCGCATTGAGGTTTCGGGCAGCGGTCACGAAGAGACTCCGACCCATGTTTCATCTATCTAACGGCGTTGCAACCAGCACCCGCTCCTCATCCATGCTCCTCACCCGTCTCATCCTACTTGTCAATTGCTGTAAACTATCCCAGGAATTGCTTGTTTTGCATGAGACTTCCTGATAACTGACACTTTGTTTTCCGTAGCTCAGAACCGTTGCTGAGATGAGAATCGTCTCGTTGCTAACGGAGGCGTGGGCAGGGGCCGACTTGAACGATTGCCCTTGATATTGAATGGCCGGATCGCTTTCACCGGGTTGACCGGCTTGAAAAGCTTGAACGATCCCAGACGCGTGCCTGGCGACGCCAATCATAACGTGACCCGAACCCCCGCCTACGTTGACATAAGACCACCTTCTTGGATATTCTGCGCTCCAAAGTAACGATACGGGTCAGCTCACACTGCCGCGAGCCCTTGTGGCGGGCTGGAGTATGGTAACGGGGGCGACTTTTGAGTTCTCAATGATCCGATCCTAAAAGGGAGTTCCTATCACTTCCAAAGGAGGCGACCATGTCACGAATTCTTTATGTCATCGCATGCGCAGCACTGGCTGCAATTATCCTGGGCGGGGCAGCCCAGGCGCAGCAGCAACCGGAGCAACCAAAACCGCTCCCGTTTGCGACCACCAAGGTGGAAGGCACCGATAACGTCTACGTCTTCCGCTACGCCAACCACCAGGCGATGTTCGTCGTCACCAGAGACGGCGTGATCGCCACCGATCCCATCGGTTACGGACGCCCGCAAGCGGTGACAACCTATGTCGACGAAATCAAGAAGGTCACCGACAAGCCGATCAAGTACCTGATCTACAGCCACCACCACTACGACCACATCTCCGGCGGGAAGCCGTTCAAGGATGCCGGCGCGAAGATCGTCGCCCACAAGAAGGCGAAGGAACGCCTCGCAGTGCTCAAGGATCCGGCGACGCCGTTGCCCGATGAAACGATGGACAAGAAGAGGACGATTAACCTCGGCGGGACGGCCCTCGAGCTGACCTACGTCGGACTCAACCACTCCGACAGCTCCATTGTCATGCGGTTGCCGAAGGAGAAGCTCATCTTCGTAGTCGACTTTCTTCCGGTCGGTACGTTGCCGGGCCGGGGCATGATCGATTTTTATCCGCTCGAGGCGGAGAATTCGATCAAGCAAGTTCTGGCATTGGATTGGGAACGGCTGATCCCCGGCCATCCCGGCGCTCCCGAAGGGCGGCTAGGCACCAAGAAAGACGCACAGGATCAACTGACCTTCCTGCAGGATGCCTCTGAAGCTGTGAAGGTCGAGGCGCGAGCAGGGAAATGTTGGGAGCCGGCGGAGAAAGAGGTGAAGCTGCCGAAATACTCGAGCTGGCCCAATTACGACACCGCAATGCCCTTCGTCCTCAGGCGCTACTGCGGCCTGTGGGGCCGCGGCACCTAAGCCGCGAGCGCACGGTCGGTATACGGTTGCGCGCAACAGGGGCTGGTAATACAGTCGAGCGCGAGCCGCAAAGCCCGACCCGCAGCCGACTGATATTCTTTTCCATCTGTCGAGCTTGGCGCCATATCCTCATATCAGCTACGCCAGGTTCAGCGTGTTAGCCGCGAACATTTCCTCCGGCCTGACGGTGCGCGGCAGGATCTTCTGTTCGTGCGCGAACCGGATGATGGCCTCCAGCGCCTTGCGATTGCGTGCCAGACCGTTGGGGAGAGGATCGTCACCTACGATGCTGCGACGCTTGGCCAGGACCTGTAGGTCGGCCGGCAGCTCGGCCGCTGAGCTGAGCTGCTTCAGGAACTGCGCCTTGGCGGCCTCGAAGCCGGCGAACAGCCGGGGCGCGAGCGAGGGATCGGACTGGAGCAGCGCGTCCTTGACCACGACCGTGTGGTTGATGGGATAGATGCCCGTTTTCCGGTACCAGGCGGCTTCAGCCGCGGCCGCGTCGGGGATGAGGGGCTTGACGTCCGGAGAGTCGACCCTGCCGACGCCGATGGCGGCCGCGAGCTCACCCTTCACGAGCATCTCGGCCAGGTTCATCCCAGGTCGCTCCATCACGTTGGCGGGCTTGCGGTACTCCTGAACGTGTTCTTCGTCGACCACCACCCAGGTGATCTTGTCGAGGTCTACGCCGTACTCCGACGCGAGAATCCCCCTCGTCCAGACACCGGTGGTGACGGTGTACGCGCGCACGCCCACCTTCTCGCCCTCGAGATCCCTCGGCGACTGCACGCCGGACTTTACGTTATAGACGATCGCGGAATGCGAGAACTGGCGCAGGACGAAGACCGGCAGCGCGGTGAACGGTTTATCATGGGCCTTGGCAGTCAGGTACGTCGTAATGGCCATCTCGCACACGTCGAAGTCGAGCGTGCGGCACATGCGGCGGAAAGCGCCGATGATCGGCGAGACCTCGACGTGCTCGAACTGGACGCCGGGCACCGACACGGTGCCGTCCTTCAGGCCTTTTGTGTGCGGGTAGGTCGCGATCGCGGTCTTGAGAACCGTCATGTCATCCTCCTGTTGAGAGAGGCGCTGCAGCTGAAAACACCAATAAGGTTTGTCTTACCCCAACCTTTTTCTGGATCACGTAAAATAGTTTCGCTGCCTAATGACTCTGCGCGCCGGCGGCCTTGGCCGTGTGAATCGCGATGGCATCCATCAGAGCCGGGGACAGACAATCGTAAGGCTCCAGGCCAAGTTCCTTTAACCTACCCCTGACCGCACCCATGTTATTGGGGTTCGCGCCTGACTCGATGATGGATGAAACAAAAGCCGCGAACTCGGGCGGCGCCCAGCCGTCCTCGTTCGATAGCTCTGTGTGGATAAAGTCGAACCCGTAGAACGGATGAGCTTTATTCTCAATCCGGCCGTACATGTGAACGCCGCATTGTTTGCAAGCATGTCGCTGAATGACTGCTTTGGGATCTACGACCGCAAGTTTTTCCCCATTTTTTGTTACGGTGAGGTTGTCACGCGGCACAACGGCAACCTGTGAGAACAATGCCCCTTTCGGTTTCCAGCACTTCGTGCAACCGCATACGTGATTGTGCGCGCATTGCCCCTTGATCGCCACTGCGACCCGGTTGTCCGTGCACTGGCATAGCAAGGTCCCGCCCGCAAAGTTCTCGGCCTTGGGTTTTATCCCACGATCGACTGCAGGGTGTATCGTGATTGGACTCGTCATAACGATTTCCTCCTCTGAAACTACTGAACAAGTTTTGGGACTATGAAATGCAGCCTAGCGACTTTTCACCGATTTGAATTTTTTGAACCGTTTGAACCATTTAAACTTTGAACTCTCAGGCGTCTAACTGGCCATCTAATGGCACGTATAAGGCCAAAGAGCTCAGTTCAATTGGCCCGCCCACAGGCTCTCAGAACGATTCGGAGATAACGGCGAACTGGTGACGGCTAAGTCGTCCGCACGCATTGCCTGAAGAACCCCAACAAGTGGCTTTTCATGATGTTGATAAAGGAATTGGTATTATGTCTCCAGAATCCCTTAACGCAAAGTAGCCGACGTCTAAAGTTCAGCCAGAAGAAATACACATGAGAAAAATCAAAAAGCCAACTCAGCCATTATCAAGATTAAAAACTTGCCTTGTGAATTTGTGATATCCGTCTCAACCGTCGACAGTCAAAAGTAAAGAGGCGACCGGCGTTGTTTGCGCGACTCCCGCTGTTTCGGATGCGCCGTTCTCGACAAGCGGCCTTCGTCAGCGTACAAGTTTTATAATGCCAACCTCGCCAGCTCCATTGAGAGCTACTTTCTTGTCGACGTTTTTCGTGTTCAATCTGCTGGCACTTACCTCGGCCCTTTCGTGGTATGACAAAGGCCATCGGATCGTCAGTTTGATCGCCCAGGCGAATCTCACCGCCGACGCGCGCAAGGAGATTGAAAAGATACTTCCCGGGAGCATGACTCTGGCGGACGCGGCCATTTGGCCGGATCATGAGGGGCGAAGCATACGAGATTTCGATTGCCTCCATTACGTCTGGATTCCCGAGGCTGCCAGCGGCTACGATCAAGGACGCGACTGCCCGGAGAGAAACTGCATGGTTGAAGCTCTCAAATGGTTTTCAGCGGTCATCGCAGAAAAGAATGCTCCGATCATGATGAGGAGACTCGCGCTTCATTACGTCGCACACCTGGTGGGCGACATGCACCAACCGCTTCATGCCGGTCGAGCCGTGGATCAAGGCGGCATCGATATTCTTGTGTCTTACAAAGGCCAGTCAACGAATCTTCACTTTTTTTGGGACACAAACCTGGTAGAGCTGGAAACAGGCAACGAGGAAGAAATTGCCAAGCGACTTACTGCAAATCTCACGGAAGAAGAGCGTCTCAAATGGCAGGCCGGCGATCCGAAACAGTGGACGAATGAATCGTTAATGCTGGTGAGGTCGCACGCGTACGATATCGGACCATCGGTCGAGCTCTCCGATGATTATGTGGAGAAAGCCCGCCCGATTGTCCGACGAAGGCTTGCTCAGGCCGGAATTAGGTTGGCCTGGTTGCTGAATATCGCTTTGAAATAAGGAAAAAGCCCGCGAAGTACAGACTCAGTCCAGTCTCTCAATCGCTCGTCGGAAGCGATCGGGGTTGCCAATGAAAGCCAAACTAGACATCGAGGTAAACGATTGTGTGTAGAAACATCAAAACACTTTTCAACTTCCAACCTCCTGTGACGGAGGAAGAGATTCGTTCCGCGTCATTGCAATTCGTGAGAAAGGTCAGCGGCTTCAACAAGCCATCGAAAGCCAACGAAGCTGCCTTCCTCGCTGCCGTTGACGAAATAGCAGCGATCTCCGGTAACCTTCTCAGCTCGCTCGAGACGAACGCGCCGCCGAGGAACCGCACAGAAGAAGCTGCCAAGGTGCGAGCACGCGCTGCTCAGAGATTCCCTAAGTAATTGGTCACAACTAACCCATCAAGGAATTATGTCCTGCGTTGTGGCGATGTGTCATTGCAAGCCTGGCCTTAGATTGTCCGGTGTCAACGGCATTTTCACCATGAGCGGCCCGCAGCCAGGCTAATTAACACGACGGAGCACCTTTGCGGAGCGTGACTCGACCGGGATTTCGTCTCCTGGTTTGTAGAGCTGCTCTTCTTCTTCAGGCAGCGGCTTGTTCGTATCCAGTACGACGATCCATTCTTTGCCCCAATCTCCCTTTGGGAGGACGAACGGCAGGGGCTCGTAGTGGGCGTTGAACAGCACGTAAAAGCTGTCGTCGACGACCCGTTCGCCGCGGGCATCCGGACTATCGATGCCTTCTCCATTGAGAAAAACTCCGAGCGCTTTGGCGAAGCCCTCGCCCCATTGTTCTTCCGCCATCTCCAGTCCGTCGGGGGTGAACCAGCCGATGTCCGTGACTTTTGCGCCGTGAATGGGACGGCCTTGGAACCACTTGCGCCGGCGAAACACGGGGTGCTGCTTGCGCAGCTGAATAAGCCGGCGCGCGAATTCGAGTAAAGTCGTATCCGCCGAGCCCCAATCAAACCAGGAAATCTCGTTGTCCTGACAATAGGCGTTGTTGTTTCCCCGTTGGGCGCGGCCGATCTCGTCTCCACCGAGGAGCATTGGGATGCCTTGAGATAGAAACAAGGTGGATAGGAAGTTGCGCTTCTGGCGATTGCGCAGGGCGTTCACTTGAGGATCATCGGTGGGTCCTTCGACTCCGCAGTTCCAAGAGCGGTTGTTACTCTCGCCGTCGCGATTGTCTTCGCCGTTCGCTTCGTTGTGTTTTTCATTGTAGGAAACCAAATCATGAAGCGTAAATCCGTCGTGAGCGGTGATGAAGTTGACGCTTGCATAGGGCCTTCTTCCGGTGGCCTCGTATAAATCCGGGCTGCCGGTGATACGATAGGCAAACTCGCCGAGCGTTTGGTCTTGTCCACGCCAGTAATCGCGCACACAATCGCGATACTTGCCGTTCCACTCCATCCACAAAGGCGGGAATTTTCCCACCTGGTAACCGCCTTCGCCAACGTCCCAGGGTTCCGCGATGAGCTTGACCTGGCTGATCACCGGGTCCTGTTGAATAATGTCGAAAAAAGCCGAAAGGCGATCGACGTCGTGTAGCTCGCGGGCCAAGGTCGCCGCCAGATCGAAGCGGAAGCCATCGACGTGCATTTCCAAGACCCAGTAACGCAATGAGTCCATAATCAATTGCAGCACGTGGGGATGGCGCATGTTGAGACTGTTGCCGGTGCCGGTATAGTCCATATAGTAGCGGCGGTCGTCGGGCATGAGCCGATAATAGGCGGCGTTATCGATACCCTTGAATGAGAGGATCGGCCCCAGATGGTTGCCTTCGGCCGTATGGTTGTAGACGACATCGAGAATGACTTCGATGCCCGCTTCGTGCAGACCTTTGACCATTTGCTTGAATTCCTGCACCTGCTGGCCGGTTTGCCCGCTTGCGGAGTACTCGTTGTGCGGCGCCAAATAGCCGATCGAATTGTAGCCCCAATAATTCCGTAGTCCGCGCTCCACCAAGTGTTTGTCATGAATAAACTGATGGACGGGCATGAGTTCCACAGCTGTAATTCCCAAACGGGTGAAATGCTCGATGGCCCTGGGGTGCGCCAGTCCCGCGTAAGTTCCCCGCAGTTCCTCGGGGACGTCCGGGTGTCTCATAGAAAAGCCTTTAACGTGCGCTTCATAAACCACCGTCTCGTGCGACGTTGTCCGAGATTGATCACCACCGATTTTGGCACGAAGGGAGCACTGTCTTTGTCATTAGGCGGACCGTCAGGATTGTTGAAGAAATGGGGAAACACCGCCTCGTTCCATTGCACTTGACCTTCGATGGCCCGCGCGTACGGATCGAGCAGCAGCTTGGCCGGATTGCAGCGATGTCCTTCCGCTGGGGCCCAGGGTCCGTGGACTCGAAAGCCGTAGCGCTGGCCGGGCCCGAGATTGGGCAAATAGCCGTGCCAGCAAAAGCTAGTTACCTCCGGCAGTTCGAACCGTGTCTCATTTCCCTTTTCGTCGAACAAGCAAAGTTCCACTCGCTCGGCGATTTCTGAGAAAATAGAGAAGTTTGTTCCGGCCCCATCATAAGTAGCCCCTAAAGGATAATCGTTTCCCGGCCAAACTTTTGTCATGGCGCTGTCCAATGATTCTCTAATTTGGGGAATTCAAATCGGTTCGCCTCAGGACTAAAGCTACCGCCTTTGCCGATGCGGCTCAACGTTCCGGCGACTACCTTATCGTTTTAGAAGTCGCTCATGGCGATCGGTGCCACCCGCGTGCATTCCTCTCGAGACCCGAAGTCTTATGCTAAACTCTTGATTTCAAATGACCAAGTAGATTCTAAATTGAATCGCGAAGAGTCGTCGGACAATATCACGATCACAATACCATTGCGCGGTTACCGCGCAGCCATAGGCCGTGATCGGCGATGTGCTTGCTGCCGCAGCACTTGGGGTAGCTTATGGAAGATTGGTTGTGATCGAGGTGATCTCCCCCAAAACTAAATTACCGAGAGTTGTTTCTATCAGAAATTGGACAGCAGTAGGGTGCAAAAATCGGATCGTGGAAATTTGAACGCAAGCCGTTCCAACGATCAACTCGATTCGGCTGTACAAAGGAATGCTGAGAGTCCGGCCTCTGATACGCTAACTCTCCAACACAGATCTTCATCGAATAAATCGAGTGTCTGATTGCCCGGTCTGGCTCCTATTAGCCATTGTGATCTTCCGAACAAATCGCGCATTGTGCAATGCCTCCAGGCCTGACCGGAGCTAGTGTGCAAGCCACCAAAAATTCAGGAAAGTCGAGTCGTGAAAGCCTGACCCAGACTTTGTGTGACCCTAACTTGCCCGCTCTGACCCCGTTAACCGAACGATACAAGACCCTAAACCTAGGCTTGCAAGTTGACACAACTCTGCCTGATCGAATAGTCTCGCTTCTCAGTCCTCTCCGCGGGGCGTTTAAGGCTTTCGGAAAGGGAAGCATTCCTGTCTATAAACCGACCAGGCGAAATGAAACGAAAATTAATTTTGGCAGATTCCCTTTTCTATTTCCTGGCTGCGGCTCTGCTATCGATACTATCCTCCGTAAGTTCTCCCGTTTCGGCTCAGTTAATAAAATTGAATGTAGGCTATAGCGCTATTAGCGGGGAACAGTTGCCGGCTTGGATTGCGAAAGACACGCGGATTTTTGAAAAAAATGGTTTGGATGTCCAGTTGATTTACTTTACCGGCGGGACGACGGCCGTTCTGGCTCTTGTCTCCGGCGAGGTTCCTATCAGTCAGGTAGCGGGTCCCGCCGTCGTGAACAGTGCCTTGGCTGGTTCCGATGTCGTCATGGTCGCCGCAGGTGCGACGTCCTTGGACTATTGGCTTATGAGCCTGCCGGAGATCAAAAAGCCCGACCAGCTCAAGGGAGGCTCTGTAGCGATCAGTCGCTTTGGGACCGCCTCAGACTTTGTGGCGCGCTACGCGCTCAGCAGAATCGGTTTGGTTCCCGGAAAGGACGTCGCAATTGTACAAGTGGGAGGCGTACCCGATCGACTAGGAGCAGTGCTCGCGGGAAAAGTACAAGGCGCCATCCTCAACCCTCCAGCAAGCTTCATCGGACAAAAGAAAGGGTTGAACATCCTCGCTGATGTCTCCAAGCTGGGTCTTGCGTTTCAATATACCGGAATAGCCACCAGCCGAAGATTTACTAGAGAGCACCCCGACATTGTCAGGAGATACGTCAGATCGCAGGTGGAGGCGGTGAACCGTATCCATACGGACAGAGAAACTTCTTTGAAAGTTCTGACGAAATACTTCGGAACGGGACATCCTGGAGAAGAGTTGGGAGTTACTGGCCGATGAGAATATGCTTCCGAAAAAGCAGTACCCATCTTATGAAGGCCTCAAATTTATTTTAGCTCCGTTGACAGAAAAGGATGCCAAGGCAAGAGCGGCCAAGCCCGAAGACTTTGCCGACTTGAGCTTCATCAAGGAACTTGACCAAAGCGGCTATATCGACAGCCTCTATAAAAATAAAAAGAAAAACCCGTGAAGCCAAATGTTGCGCCCATCGATCCTGAATTTCTTGGGTCAGGAAATCGGGGTCAGAGTAGTTTTTCATTCCGATACTTGTTCAATAAAATACTTCTCTGACTCCAATTAAGTTTACGAAACCGGCTGGTTCATCCCGCCGGAACGCCCGGCTCTGAGACATCGAGGTAAACGATTATGTGTAGAAGGGATCGACTTTTGGCTCAATTTGGGAGCAAACTATCCCGAGAGAGAATCGTCAGCGAGAGGGCAGGCATGAAAGGGCTAAGTTGCGCTAAGTTGTTGTTCGTGATCACGGTGATGATGGTTCTAGTGGTAAGTCTTACTTACGGGGCTGACCCAACCTCCACGGGCCGACAAACCGCGATAGCGACTTTTGCTGGGGGTTGTTTTTGGTGTATGGAGCCACCGTACGATGAAATTGACGGAGTTCTCTCGACTATCTCAGGCTATACCGGCGGAACCAAGAAGAACCCGACCTATGAACAGGTGACGACCGGTACAACCGGCCACGCGGAAGCGGTACAGATTGCCTATGACCCCAGTAAGGTCAGTTACGAAAAACTTCTCGAAGTCTTCTGGCGCAACATTGATCCGCTCACACCCAATGCGCAGTTCTGCGACCACGGAAGCCAATACCGGTCCGCGATCTTTTACCATGACGAAACGCAGAAAAAGCTCGCGGAGAAATCGAAGCAGGCTGTTCAACGGCGTTTCAAACAATCCGTCGTAACTGAAATCGCTCCCGCCACGGAGTTTTATCCGGCGGAGGACTATCACCAGGACTACTACAAAAAGAATTCGATCCGTTACAAAGTCTACCGTTATGGCTGCGGGCGCGATCAGAGACTCGAACAGCTTTGGGGATCGGTAAAGAGGTGAGCCGCTCAGTGCTCGAAAAGTGGTGCGTGTTTCCGAGCGACGCAGCGCAAGATATATACACCGTCAAGCCTCCTCCCCTCGAATGGGTGAGTCGATAAGATGCGACCCCAACTTGTCCTCTTGTCAGCGGAACTTTTCATTGACATCGACGCCGGCGCATGGCGCCGGCGTCGAAAATAAACTTTTCATGGCAACTTAGACCAGCGTGCGGAAGGTAACCAGAAATTAACTGTGTCTGAGTAGTCCAACTGTTTTAACGTACTTGAAAGACGGTCGGTTAGCATAAGGCTAACGCGCTCGGTAAAAACAGCAAAAGTAAAAGACTTGACCTGAAGCTTTGACCCGGTTTTGCAATCACACATTGTGATAAGCAAGACGCAAGCCCAAATGCTTCGACCCCAGATGCGATACAGTGGATTAACAGTCGGCTTCCAATCGATTACGGGGGAGGATAACTCTTCTCTCGTGTCTTCGGCGGCCATTCGATCGCAGTAGCGGCCGTCGTTCCAAAGCGGCTCGCTAAGTCATCATCCTGACACTGGTGCCTCAAGCAATTGAACGCTGAGAGGTTTAATATCTGCCGCCCGAATATGCGGGAATAAACCGTGCCTATCAAGTAGGCATCGAACGCATCGTTCGAATCTTTCATCTGTGCCCGGCGCAAGCGTAACAGAAATTAAATCGGAGAGATCGACACCCTCATCGTTGGTGAAGCATTGCTTCCATCCGTACCGCGATGGCCGGGCTTACCCACCCGCGCACTACCTCGCTCCCCCGCGCGGCGAGTCGATCTATTCCAAACGGCCTGACAGCCGATGCCGCCCGGTCTGAGTTTGAGAGAGCGCCCCAACGGGGAACAAAGCAAGCGCTTCCGCCCGCTGCATCGCCCGAGTTATCCAAGTAAAACCGCGATTTTCACTAAGCACAAGTGTGATTGACGACTCTCCGGTTCGGCGATATAGCTCCCGTCAGAGAAAAAGGGTGTTTGAATTTCCTATACGGAGCGGTAAGGGAGGCAACCGATGCAACGACTATTGAGTGGCTCACTGATCGTTTGCGCATTGGCGCTGGCGCTGCCGGCGGCGGCGCAAGTCGAGCACCCGCCGGTGCCGGTCGAGAAGGCGGCCTATCACTGGCCCGTATTCAGCAATGAGCACGTGATGGTGCTGCGGGTATATTTCCCGCCCGGCCGCGGCTCGAACTACCACATCCACTCGCTCGATCATATCAGCGTGCAGGTCGAGGCAGGCGCGAACGCGGGTCAGGTGCTGGGCGAGGCGCCGACCCCGGCCCGGCCGGGGACAAAAGGTCAGGTGAGTTTCACCGCCTATTCGAAAAAGACGTTCATCCACAAGTCGACCAACACGGCCGCGACGCCCTTCCACAACATCGTCGTCGCACTCCTGAAGCCAAAGCCAGCGGGTCTTGCGCCGGCGGCGCGTCCTGACGGCTATACGCAGGTGTTCGACAACGAGCGGGCCCGCGCCTG
>VBKE01000567.1:2399-4004 GCA_005879605.1 Deltaproteobacteria bacterium | reverse complement strand
CCGCCCTCAAAAGCGACAAGCAGGAGCGTGCGTCCGAGATTTTCGGTCACAGAAACGAGTGTGCCTTCCTTCGGTAATAACATGCCCGTCTTCGGAGACCGGATGATTTTCGTGAGACTTACTTTCACACCGGGTTGCATAACAAGCTTTCACTTTCCTACAAATACCATCTAAGGAAGGCAGCGGCGGTAATAGCGCTGACAGTCATCAGCAACATAAGCTGCCACATCCTGTGCTCGCGTGCAGCGGACCAGCGTAGCCGCGTGGCGAGGTAAAATCCCGTAAGAACCGTACCGATGAACGTGCATCCTACCTTTAGAATCAGAGCGCCCAAAGCTATGCCTGTTACTTCCAGAAGCGCTCCTTTCATTGTGTAGCTGGTTAGAGCAAAACCGATCCCGCTTGCGCCCTGAGCCAGCCATCCTAGAAGCATCAACCAAACAAGTTTATAGCGGACAATTTGATTTTGCCTCGATAAAGACAGTGCTGCCGCGGGGCTGCCGATTACTGCGACAGCCCCGAAGTTGTGCACTATCTGTACCCAAGTATAGATGAGATTTTCCATCCTCGAACTTTCGATCTGTAAGACTGCCTCAACCAAGAAATATTCCCGGAAACTTCCAATTTTGACTCATCGAAAAGGCAGCACTGGGGAGGGGCAGAAGACCCCTCACCCTTAGCCAGAGATCATTCAATCGTTGTACTCGTTCTGGAACCTGTGCTGCATCTCAATCTTCTGAGACTGAATCTCTTCCTCCCCCAGCGGATCATGGTTGCAAGCACCATAGAAATCGACGATGTCATCGGCATCCTTAAGGACCGGTTGAGACGAAGCCAAAGTGTCTTCACGAATGCTCTCGAACTTCGTGTGGCAGTAACTGCCGTCGGCTAAGACATCTTTGGAGATGAGAGCCTCAGCTTCTGCTGACGCTACACTCACGCCCAAAGCTCCCGTCAGAAACACAACAGACATAAGCGACTTGATGTTATTCATGTTTATCACCTCCTTTCCGGCCAATTCATGGCCTCTGCTCTATTTGACACGAGCGCACCGGAAAAAATTCCCCACAAGAAAATGTTTTCTAAAAACGTGGCGCGACGGAATTCTTTTGGAAGAAAACCATGTATCAACTGTGTGAATGAGGAGGCGCGACCTTCCGCGAAAAAGAACAGATGGCTTCTCTATTTCAGCCTGATATCCTTCTTCCGGCTGAGCAGTTTGACCTTTAAAAGTAGCCGAGATTCGATGAGTTGCAGTTCTGGCGTATCACGAAGAAATATTAGCGCGCCGGCGACGTGTCGAGAGTTCGTCGAACGTCGAAAATATTAGCTTCCAGGACTAGAAGAGCCACGATGATAATCAAGCTTAGAGTCGCGGATCAGTCGCGGTCCACCCGAAAATCGTGACCATGTAGGAGTCCACTCGAGCAATTAAATCGAGATCGATGTGAGCGTCAGACTCCTGATCCTCATAGATATAACTTCGGATCGAATCGAGTCTGGGCTCTTCTTGAATTCTTCTCCACCTATCTGACGGCAACATCGATTGTAGTTCGTCGACGAATCGTGTGAACAGATTGCCAGCTTCTTCTCGGGTGCCGATCA
>VBKE01000567.1:0-2137 GCA_005879605.1 Deltaproteobacteria bacterium | reverse complement strand
AAGTGGTGTTGTGATCTTCATTTTATTTACCGCCTTTTCGGTCAAAGCTTATTTAACCCGTCCAGGGCCGCCACCTTTTAGGCTTCCGCCAGAGTCGGGTAGTTAAACACCGTGTCGCGAAGTATTCGATGGTGGAACCCAGGCTAAGGACTGCCTGCCCGATGTAGACAATCTCGGCGGCATTCTCGCCGATAACGTGCACCCCCCAGCACTCATAGCGTTCCGGGATCGAAAAGTATTTTCGGTAGTCCAATGCCATCGCCCAAGATCCTTTGGCCATCTCCTCGTACCTGGCGATTCCAATCTCGTAAGGGATCTTAGCTTCGGTGAGCTGGGCCTTCATCTTACCCATGATGGAGATCTCTGGAATTGTGTAAATCCCGTACGGAAGCAGCTCCGAGCTATTCCTACAGAAAACACCGGGGCATGAAGATCGCCAAGTTAAGGCAGATGTGCTCATAACGGCTGTGGAACGTATTTTCATGTCTCGATTTCCTTCTTCCATGCCACCGGCGAAAAAGATATATTTCGTCATCTCATTGTGTATTACCGTACTATCGAGGTTATATTCCCAGGAGCCAAGTTTATTGACTTGCCAGACTCAGCCTAATAGAGTGCGCGGCAGAAAAGCCGCAACATCAAGTGAAAAACAGCGACTTGTCCCTTTTATCTCTGTTTACGAAGACATGGTTCAGCAGGCGTACTTGCGCGAGTTCAAATTGTTTGGTGGTTTTCATGGTGCGAAGGCCAGCGCGTCAGTAAAGTTGAAGGGAAAGGACAAACTCGCGCGTTTTGAACAGAGCATCTGGCCGCATATGGATGCCGCATACAATTTAGCTCGGTGGCTGACGCGGAATGAGCAGGATGCACAAGATATGGTTCAGGAGGCGTACTTGCGGGCTTTTAAGTTTTTTAACGCTTTCCGTGGCGTGGATGGTCGCGCCTGGCTGCTCACGATTGTCCGCAACACTTGCTATACCTGGCTGCACCAAAATCGCGCGCATGAAATAACCACCATGTTTGACGAAGAAATACACAGCGTTGACAGCGATACCTCAAATCCAGCCACTCTTGCGCTGCAGAGCGCTGACCATCAGCTTCTCAGAGAAGCTTTGGATGAGTTGCCCGTAGAGTTTCGTGAAGTGGTGGTCTTACGCGACATGGAGGGCTTCTCTTATAAAGAAATCGCTGACATCGCCAATATTCCAGCGGGCACCGTCATGTCGCGCCTGGCACGCGCTCGAGAGCGGCTCAAGCAGGTTCTGTGCAATCGTCTAAAGGAGAAGCACTGAGATGGACTGTAAAAACGCGCAAATCTTAATTGCCGGCTACCTGGATCGCGAGCTGGACCCGGTGCAAACGGTGGAGACGGAAGATCATCTTCATGCGTGCGCTGTCTGCTCCCAGAGCTACAAAGACCATCAAGTCCTTAGCGAGGGCCTCAGAACAGGCTCCGTCTATTTCAAGGCCCCAGCCGGTCTTCAGAAGCGCATTCAGCGGGCCGTGCGGCAAGCGGCCAAAGCCGAGTCGGCCCCTCGATGGCTGTCCTGGTCGTGGGTTAGGATGGCGGCTCCCCTGGCAGCCGCCGCGCTTGTGCTATTTACCCTTGTGCCGTTTTTGCGCGGCCCGTCCACAGAGGAAATTCTGACTCGGGAAGTTGTCTCCGGCCATGTTCGCTCGCTGATGGCGAACCATTTAGCCGACGTTCCCTCTTCAGACCAGCACACGGTGAAGCCGTGGTTCAACGGTAAATTGGATTTTTCGCCGCCAGTGCAAGATCTCGCAACCCAGGGATTTCCGTTGGTGGGCGGCCGCCTTGATTATCTGGATAATAGACCGGTCGCGGCGTTGATTTACCAACGAGCCAAACACCTCATCAATGTATTTATCTGGCCTTCCAGCGAAAGCTCAGACTCTGGCATAAAAAGCGAAACACGTCAGGGTTATCATGTGTTTCACTGGACTCGATCCGGCATGACATATTGGGCAGTTTCCGATCTTGAGGAGAGCCAGTTGCAGGAATTTGTCCAACTATTGCAAAATCAATCTCCGACGACGCTATAGCCTGAAGCTAATAGAAACAACCTTCGTTGCGACCAAACGGTAAATATGGAATCTCAACGACCAACCGGTTTGC
>VBKE01000295.1:38061-39248 GCA_005879605.1 Deltaproteobacteria bacterium | reverse complement strand
CTCAATAACAATGTTTTTCCCCTCCACGTACCCAAGCTCCCGAAGACCCTGCAGGAATGCCTCGCGGTAACCGAGATTAGTGGAAGGAGAGCCGAGGGACAGATAGCCGATCCGTGACACCTTGTTCGCCTGCTGCGCGTCGGCTGAATGGAGAAAAGTCAGCATTAAGGCTGGCAGTAAAACGAAAATGATTTTTTGATTCACAATTTTTTCTCTAACCTTGCAAATCAATCTCAGCCTCTTCCCCTCAGCCGTCTTTGGGTGGCATGAGCAATAGGGAGGCCATCGCCCGCATTCTGATGAACCAGACCATATGCTCCTGAATCCATAGAGAAATTCCTGGCAAAGAAGGCTTGCGGCCGTACCGACGGCAGAAAGCGTGAATCAATTTTGCTACCGGGGAGTAGCAAAAATGATTCTTGTCTTCCTTGGCATAAAACCCAAAAAGAAAAAGCCCGGCAGGATATATCCCGTCCGGGCTGACAAAGAGCAACGAGGTTGTGATTAGATCTAATGAATCAATCTCAACCCTAGATAGGGTGAACGGAGGCTATATTAGCTAGAGCCAAGCTGTCAACAATAAATTTTAGAGATTAGTCCCGGCGTCACTTAGAGAAACTGTCCACCAGCTCTTTAAGTCGATCTTTGGCGTTTTGAAGAATCGGCGCGCCGTCGCCAACGAGGAGAGTAGCGAAGTCGAGAGAAAGAAGGTGGCGCACGCTTTCGCGTAAGCGTGAGAGGTCGTCTATGACCTTTTCCGGTAAAAGTTTGCATCGTCCCGGCGGGTCTCCGACCACTGCATCACCGACAATCAGGATTTTCCGTTCCGGCCAATGAAGCACTACCTCGCCAGGAGATTTTCCGGCGGCTTCAACGACAGTTAATGGACCGATCTTTTCGCCAATGTGAAGTTCATCATCTAGCTCAGCCCCTTCCTTGCGCGCGTGGGGTGCGTCGGCCGGATGAATCGCCGTGCGCGCGCCGGTGCGGGCGCGTATTTTATTGGCGGCGCGCGAGTGATTGCGGTTGGTGACGATGATTCGGCTGACACCAAGCGCGGCAATTTCTTCGAGATCGGCGGACGTCGGCTCTACGGGGTCGATGCAGAGATTTCCGCTATCGTGGCGAATGAGATGGCCGTTAAAATTGTAGCCATGCGGTTCAGAGAACCAGGGCCAAGTGAAAAC
>VBKE01000295.1:0-37999 GCA_005879605.1 Deltaproteobacteria bacterium | reverse complement strand
TTGATGGTGCGTGTGACCGCGCCCGTGCTCTGAGTGCCGAAAAATCAGTGATTTAATCACCACCGGAACCGCTTTGGCGTCAGGAAGCTCTTGGCCGATGTCGATAAAATCAAAATCCTTGAGATCGATGCCATCGATGGAAATAATTCCCGCGCCGGGCAAAAGCTCGCGTTCGATGATGTTACCCATCAATTTGGCGATGTCCGCATCGAACACCAAAACTAACGGCTGCCCGCTATCTGCGTGTTCCTTCATTGCGCCCACCAAACCCTCGGCGAGCGTCCGAATCAAAGGATAGGAAGGCCCAAGCTCCCAGCGAAGCGCCAAAGCGACGGCCCGATCACCGTCCTGGATATCGAACCGCTGTAAGGCCTTCTCAACCGAGCTCTTGATCTCTGCGGAAGTAATCGCTTCGGTCTGCTCAAATTCCGGTGTGACGACCTGGAGATTCCTGAGCGGCAGCAAATCCGGATGAGAAAGATAGATCGTGTTGCCGCTGACTTGTACGGTGTACTGCGAGGCGCCGATGACCGTCGCGCGACTGCGCACCTCGGCGGGCCGTAGGGGGATCTTGCCGCCCGCCAGCCCATTGGCGCGCTCGCGCACCCGCCGACCAAATTGAATCGAGATTGCGTTTTTCGTAACCATAGACGAACTCGGAAACGCCGCCCGAGAACATGATCGCGTGAATCGGGTCCTTGAATTCTATATTCGGCGTGAGCAATAGATCCTGGACTTACGGCGAAAGCTTCCCACGCTCCAGCACTTCGAAAAGCGCATCGCAGAGCACTTGAGAAAACTTCTCTTTGTCGTCGTCGCTCATGGTGCCGCCCAAGCTCAAGGAAATACCGGCCATCTTAGCGATCTTCAGCGCCGTATCCTCGAGCCGGTTGATCTTGCCGTTCTCGTCCATGGCCACCAGGCGCGCACCGACTTCCAGCGCGCAAGTATCGATGACCTTCCCCTGTTGGACGATCGCTATCTTGCACGTTCCACCGCCGATGTCGACGTTCATGACGGTAAAGTCGCCGCCCTCATGGTAGGTCATATGGACTGCGCCCGAACCATAGGACGCAAGGATCGCCTCGAGGTTGTGACCCGCGCTGGCACAGACAAATTTTCCCGCTTCCGCGGAAAACAAGGCGGCAATGGCTTCGGCGTTTTTCTTTTTCGCCGCCTCGCCGGTCACGATCACCGCCCCGGTATCGATGTCGTTCGGGGTCAAACCGGCCTGCCGATAAGACTCATGAATGAATTCGCCCAGCTTGTCCGTGTCGATAGTCGTTTTGTCCACGTAAGGGGTGAGCAAGATCGGCGATTCGTGAATAATCTCCCGATTGACGACCACAAAGCGGCTGGAAAGCGCGATGCCTTGACGCCGCAGGGTCAAGCGAGAAAAAATCAAATGTGACGTGGATGAGCCGATGTCGATGCCGACCGAATTGAGCGTGATCCGTTCGGAGCGCCACATGGGATGGTCTTCATCCATGGGCATGCCGTCTTCTTCTTCGCCAAATTCGTCTTCATGTCCTTCGTGCAAATATAGGGCCCCGGTTTCCAAATTCTCCATGCTCGTTCGCTGTTCCTTTCCCGGAATGGTTCTAAATCTCATCTGTACGAATTAAATTTGCATAACACAACACGCCGCGTCTTGCCACCCGCCGAAAGTTAACAATGACGGGATAGACAAGGCCGGTAATCGGCGATAAGATGCCCTTAATTTTAAACGACCATGGGACAGGAAGAATACCAAGAACTGTCCTCTTTCCTGAAGCGATTCATCCGTCGGTTCAAGTTTCTTCAAGGAATCGAAGGGCTTTGCCTGACCGCGATCTGCGCGTTGCTCCTTTTCGCCCTCGGACCGGGAGTCCAGCAAATAAAGAATTTTTTTCCCTACGCGCCGTTGGCCTACAGCGTCCTGTCCGCCACCGTGTTGTTGATTCTGTTAGGCTGGACCGTCTTGCGCTTTCTGCGCCGCCTCTCACAGGAGCGGGCCGCGGTCTATATCGAACAGAAGCAGCCCAAACTGCGTAACAATCTCATCAATTCTCTGCAGCTTTATCCCCAGATCGCGCAGGCCAAAGAGTCTCCCGGCTTCTCCGCCTCGATGGTTTTGGCGCTGCTGCGGACCACACGAAAGCAACTGTCCACCCTTCAGATCCATGAGCTGATCGATACGCAGCGGATCAAGAGCGGCCTTCGTCTGCTTGGGTTCCTCTTCATCCCGGTTTTGGCCATGGTCCTGTTCAATCCCTCATGGGTTGGCGAAACCTTCAGCCTGTTGAGCCGTCCGTTGGACTATTTACCGCCGTCCAAAACCGACATTGAGGTCAGCCCCAGGGGCCTTCGCGTCGTGCGCGGCTCGCCGGTTACCATCCAGGCCGCCACTTCCGGCGCCATTCCGAAATCACTGGAGCTGATGGTTCAGAGCGGCACAAACGACCGCGGGGAGCGCCTTGGCGAAGAGAAGATCGCCATGGAAAATCTGGGCGAAGGAAAATTTAAAGCGGCGATCGCGCGCCTGGAAAAGACGATCCGCTATCGCGTCGCCAGCGGTGAATTTTCCTCTCCGGTTTACACGGCGGAGGCCATCGATCCACCCGAGATCGGCAATCTTCAAATCAGTCTCTACCCGCCGGCATACACGGGCCTAGGCTCGGTATCGGTGCCCGGCGGGAACATCGAGGGGCTCAAGGGTTCGACCCTCCGCATCGACGCCTTAACCACCAAAGAGATTGTGAAGGCCGAGATGGTGATGGATGACGGGAAAAAGATCCCGCTTAAGATCGCAGGACGAAAACTGCAGGCCAATTTGGTCCTGTTCCAGTCCCAACAGTACCGGATCTTGGTGGAAGACGCTTATAGTTTTCACAACTCGCCGATCGCCTACGAGCTAAGGGTCAAGCCCGATGGCTTTCCAACCATTGACCTCCTCAAACCGACCGAAGACATGGAAATCAACGGCGATGAGATTTTGCCGCTGGAATACAGCGCGCGGGATGATTTTGGCATTAGCGAGGTGAACCTGGTGGCCAAAGTGGGAGAGCGTGAGGACAAGATCGCACTACAGAGGGACGACGCCAAACGGCTCATCCTGCGGGATCAGTTCAAGTGGAATCTCGGCAAGCTCGCGCTACGCGACGGAGAGGAAGCGATCTTTCACCTGGAAGTCCTGGACAACGATACGATTTCCGGTCCTAAACTGGGCAGCTCCCGGGCCGTGAGGCTGCGGCTTAAGAACCTCAGGGGCGAGCACCAGCAGGTGGCCGACATGATCCGGGACATCAACAGCCGGATGGTCGACTCGTTGGCGGATCACCTCGAATCGCCGCTACCGGGCGAAAAAGACGCCGCTCGCTCGCAACAGAGCGAACAAAAACTCGAACAAAATCTCGCCGAGGCGCTCAAACGCACCGAAGAGGTCATGCAACGGACGGAGAAGGATCGTTTGTCCGACTTCGCCACCTGGTCCGATCTGGAAGCTCTGAAGCGCAACCTGGAATTCACCAAAGACGATCTTCTGAAAAAACAGGAACGGGCCCCGTCCGCCGACGAGAAGATGAAGGCCCGCGATGAGATTTCGACGGAGCTGGAGCGGATGTCGCAACTATCGGACGAGATCGGTAAGCGGCTCAAAGCTCAGGAGCTGGCGTCCACCGCTCAAGACCTGGCGCGCAGTCAGGAACGGCTCATGGACTCTTTGGAGAAGCTCCAGAGCGGCGACAAGAACTTGGATGCGATCATG
This sequence comes from Deltaproteobacteria bacterium, assembly GCA_005879605.1. Classification (GTDB taxonomy): domain Bacteria; phylum Desulfobacterota; class Binatia; order UBA9968; family UBA9968; genus DP-1. Next base: position 34,254 of record VBKE01000295.1, on the reverse strand, counting down.
AAGCAGATCTCCGAGCTCGGCAAACTCCTGGCATCGCTGCAGCAGTCGCTATCGCAGCTGGCCCAGCAGTTGCCCGATGACTTTATGAACATGGAGTCCATGCAGAGCCTCGGCTTCAACGAAATGTTCTCGGCTCTAGAGGAGATCCGCAAGAAACTCATGCAAGGAGACCTCGATGGCGCCCGCCAACTGGCGCGGGAGTTATTCAATCAAATGGCCTCCATGGTGGCGTCTCTGCAAAATGCCCAGCGCTCGGCCATGGCTTCCAGCATGGGCAGGATGCAAGGCGAGATGGCGCGCTCGACCAACGAACTCCAGGAGATCGTCCGCGAACAGCAGGACATTTTGGTCGGAACCGAGGGAATCGACAAATCGGCGATGAGCGAAAGGGACAGCGCCCTAAAAGAAAAACTCGACCGCTTCTTGGAGAAGGCCAAACAAGAGCTGGGTCAATTGACCGAGCTTTTCCCTGATCGAGAAGGCGGCGACAATGATCCGGACATTAACGACAAGCTGGACGAGTCCACCATGAATCAGCTGCTGAAGAATCTCATTGCCAAGTTGCTGAACAAGGATTTTCCGGGATACGCCGAAGGAGACGAACTCGCCAGAAAAGAATTGGCCAAGAAGCGCGCCCCGGCGCAGGAGCCGAAGGCGCGCAGAGCGGAAAATAGTCTAAAAAATCTCAAATCCGAACTTGATGCTCTCATGGGAGAGCCGGCGCGGGCCCTCAAAGACTCGGACAAGAGAGAGCTGCGGGATCTCACCCACCGGCAGGACACATTGAAAGATCGGACCCAGGCGCTGCGCGAGAAACTCGAATCGCTGTTCCAGCTTTTTCCGTCGCTGGACCCGAAAATCGTTCAGAACATCGGCGAAGCGGGAAAATCCATGGGCAATGCCAAGGAGCGGCTCGGCCAGCTCGATTCTCGAGGCGCCGTGCCGCCCGAGCGGAGCGCGTTGGAACAGCTGTCGCAATCGCAACAGCAGATGCAATCCGCCATGCAGCAGATGGCCCAACGCGGCCAGTTGGGCAATATGCCGGTCACCCGGTTTTTCCGCGGGGGACGGTTCCTGCCGTACGGAAGTTTGACGCCGCTTCCCGGCACGCCGCAGTTTCCCGAGTTCAACGTCGAAGGCGGATTCACCGGACTGGAGACGGAAAAATTCCGCCTGCCCGGCAAAGAGGATTATAAAGCGCCGCGCAATTTCCGCGAAGAGATCCTCGAGTCTCTCAAACAGGGTGTCCCGCCGCAGATGAAGGACCAGATCGAGCGCTATTTCAAGAATCTCTCAGAGTAGTAGTTTCACGTTGAAGTATCCCAGGTTATTGTCCCTCACCGTATTGGTTTTTCTCGCCGCGACGCAAAGTCTCTTCGCCGCGCAAAGCGACTCCCCATTTAAACGCGGCATAGAGCTCTTGGACGCCTGGCGCATCGCCGAGGCTGAGCAACTGGCCGCCGCGGCGTTGCGTGACAATCCCAAATCTGCCGCGGCCCTCGACTTCGATGCACGAGTGAAATTTTACCAGGGGCGATACCCGGAGGCGGTGGCGTCCATGGAGAAAGCTCTCGCCATCGACTCCAACGACCAGCGCCGCCAGGCTCTGAAGCTTCATACCCAACTGACCCAGGATGTCGCCAAAAATCTGAATCGCGTGGAGAGCGCCCACTTTGTCATCTATCTCGACGACAAACGGGACGGCATCTTGGCGCCCTATGCCCTGGACACCCTGGAGAAAAGCTACGAAGCCATCGGCGCCGAGCTGGGTTACTACCCCAAAGAGAAAGTCCGCGTGGAGATCGCCCCGGATGCAACCAGCTTTAACGCCATCTCGACCCTGTCGCTGCGGGATATCGAAGAGACCGGCGCGGTCGGCATCTGCAAGTTCAACAAGCTCATGATCATTTCGCCGCGGGTGCTGAGCTTCGGCTATCGCTGGGTCGATTCCTTGAGCCACGAGTACGTGCATTACGCCATCGTCGCGCTGAGCAACAATCAAGCGCCCATTTGGCTGCATGAGGGCATGGCGCGCTTTTATGAAACCCGCTGGCGGAAACCGGCGCCGCCGAAAAACGCGGCGGAGGATTACCTGACCCCGGCCAATGAGACCTTGCTGGTCCAGGCTCTGGGAAAAGATCAGTTCGTCGGCTTCAAGAATATGGAGCCGTCGTTGATCCATCTCGAAACGCCGGAGCAGGTGCAACTGGCCTACGCCGAAGCCGCCTCCGCCATCGATTTCATTCATGAGAGCAAGGGCAAGGCGGGAATGCGCGAGCTGCTGACCTCTTTGGTCGACCGGCCGACCCCGGAGGCCATCGAGAAAGTTTTCGGGATGTCGTTTGATGTCTTCCAATCGCGCTGGAAAGCTTTTCTCAAGAGCAAAGGGCTCAAGGAAGTCGAAGGGAGTCGAGTGCGCAAACTCAAGGTCAAAAAAGATCAGAAGGAAGACGAAGAAGTGGTCGAGCTCAAAGAGATACAGTCGGCCGTGGCGCGCAATCGGACATCCCTCGGCGACCAACTGTTAGCCAGGGGACGAACCGAGGCTGCGGTTAATGAATACCAGCGCGCCTTGCAGGCGAGCCCCCACTCTCCTATTATTCTCAACAAGCTCGGGCGCGTTTTGATTCAGATGAATCGTTTCGAAGATGCGCTGACGCCGCTAAAAAAGGCCGTGGACGTTGATCCGGACAATGCCAATACCTACGTTCAGTTGGGACGGGTTTATCACGCAACCAAAAACTACAAGGATAGCCGAAGAGTTCTCGAAGAAGCCGTGCAGATCAATCCGTTCAATCCTTTGATTTACCGACTCCTCGCCGACATCTACCTGGCCTCAGGCGAGCAGGAAAAGGCCAAACAGGCCAAGGCGACGTTGGACAAGCTGATGACCGCCAACTAAAAAAGGAGCCGCATGGAGTCCACTGATATCCAGCAACACGAAATCGCGGAGATCGAAGAATTCGCCGACAAGCGCGACACTATGCTCGGCGAGATTCGCAAAGTCATCGTCGGCCAGGACGAGGTGATCGAAGAAGTCCTGATCGCGCTGTTCGCCAAAGGTCACTGTCTGTTGGTGGGCGTGCCCGGGTTGGCCAAGACACTGCTCATCAGCACCTTGGCGGAAATCCTCGATCTGGAATTCAACCGGATTCAATTTACGCCCGACCTCATGCCTTCGGACATCACCGGCACGGACATTCTCCAAGAGGAGCCCGCCACCGGCAGAAGGCAATTTCAGTTTCTCAAAGGTCCCATTTTCACGAATATCTTGCTGGCTGACGAGATCAACCGCACGCCCCCGAAGACGCAGGCGGCCCTGCTGCAGTCGATGCAAGAATACAAGGTGACGGCGGGCGGAACGACCTTTCCCCTCGATCTGCCTTTCTTTGTCCTGGCGACGCAAAACCCCATCGAGCAGGAAGGAACCTACCCGCTCCCCGAAGCGCAGCTCGATCGCTTCATGCTGAACATCGAAATCCGCTATCCGAGCTTCGACGACGAAGTGCAAATCGTCATGCAGACCACTTCCACTGAAAAACCGTCACCTCGCAAAGTTATGGAAGGCCGCGCGATCCTGCGCTATCAGGATCTGGTGCGGAAGGTGCCGGTTTCGCCGTTCGTGGTCTCCTATGCCGTGGCGCTCGCTCAAAGATCACGGCCGAAAAGTCTCGACGCCCTGCAATTCGTGAAGGACTACGTCGAATGGGGCGCAGGACCGCGAGCTTCGCAGTATCTAATCCTGGGCGCCAAGGCACGCACCATTCTGCAAGGACGTTACGCCGTCTCCATTGAAGACATCCAGGCCCTTGCCCCGTCCGTGCTTCGCCACCGCATCGTCACTAATTTCAAGGCCCAAGGTGAAGGCCTCTCCTCCCTCGACGTCATCAATCGGCTGCTCAGCGAGGTGAAGCCGTCGACGGACGGCAAAACGGCGCGGTAGGATTTTCGATGACCAATCTCAAGCCGCAAGCTCTGAGATTTGAGATTTGAAATTCTCAAATCTTCTTTCCATAAGAAAGAGTGCTGCCAACGAATCCGATGCTTTTCAACCGCGTACGATCGACCCTGATCGACGGCATTGAAGTCCGCGGCCGCAGCGAATTCCTGCTTCGAACCGGAGAATCGCTCGCGCTTCTTGGCCGCGCGGCGCGGATCGGATTCATTCAGGCTAATATCGCTGTCATCCGGCAAGGGCGTCGCAGCGGCATGAAAGCCTGGGCGGAAAAGCCGACTTTTGTCGTCGGCAACCGCACCTGGCAACATTCCGTGCTCTGGTACGCGGGCGCCATCGCCCACGATGCCTACCATTCCAAGCTCTATCATGAAACGAAAAACTCGCTTGGCGGTAAGGAGCCTCACGCCAATGCCTGGACGGGCACGGAAGCGGAAAAAAAATGTCTCGCTTTTCAACGTAAGGTTATGGTGGAACTCAATGCCGATCCAAAGACGATTGCCTATCTAGAAGACTGCGCGAAAGATCCCACCTATCAAGGAAGGAACCGAGGCTGGCGAAGCTGGCTAGATTATCTCAAACGGCGGTGGTAAGAGTGAGTCAGCTTGATGGTCAACGGCGATAAGAGTTATTTCGATCCGCAGGTCCTCGCCAGCATTTCCAATCTCTATCTTCGGGCGCGCTGGGTGGTAGAAGGCATCATGTCCGGCGTGCACCGCAGCCGGGCCAAGGGTTTCAGCGTCGAATTCGAAGAACACCGGGAATATTCCCCGGGCGATGAAATCCGCCGCATCGACTGGAAAGCCTTGGGAAAATTCGACCGCTATTTCATCAAAGAATACGAGGACGAAACCAATCTCCGCGCCTATCTGCTGCTCGATACGAGCGGCTCCATGGACTATGCCTCCAATGGCGTGACCAAATTCGACTACGGCTGCACGCTCGCCGCGTCGCTTGCCTATCTGATTCTTAAACAGCAGGATGCCGCCGGCCTGGTAACCTTCTCGAACCGCATCGAATCCTTCGTCCCGCCGAAGGCCAAGCGAGACTATTTGACGCAGATTCTTCACGCCCTGGAGAATCGCGGGCCGGGCGGGGAAACCAACGTCAGCAGAATTCTCGAAGAGATCGCCGGCCAGATCAAACGGCGGGGCTTGGTGATTCTGGTATCCGATCTCCTCGATGACCCGGAGCCGATTCTCAAAGGGCTTCGCCTGTTTCGCTTCAAAGGCAACGACGTCATCGTCTTCCATCTTTTGGATCAAGCGGAGCTCGATCTTCCCTTTGACGGCAACATTCTGTTCGAGGATTTGGAACAGGCGAACCTCAAAGTCGTCGCCGATCCTCGTGCTATACGCAAGACCTATCAAGAGGTCGTTCGGGAATTTGTCAGTGAAATGCGCAAGCAGTGCCGCGATAATGCCATTGACTACCAGCTCATCTCCACTTCCACTCCCCTCGATCAAGCCCTGGCGAGTTATCTGAGCTGGAGGGGATAAGCGCCCCCATGTCGGTTTTTTTTCTCTACCCGATCTATCTTTTCGGCCTGATGGCGGCGTCGCTGCCCATCCTCATTCACCTGCTAAACCGACGAAAATTGAAGCGGGTGCGTTTTCCCGCCGTGCGCTTCGTGCTGCTTTCTCAGAAACGCATCTCCCGCAGTTACCGGCTCCGCCACTGGCTGCTGCTGGCGCTTAGAACTCTGGCGGTAATTCTCCTTGCTTTGCTGCTTGCCAATCCGATCTTCCAGACGGGCGCCGGTCTTTTCGCCGGCGGCGGACCCGTCTCATTGGTCGTGCTGCTGGACAACTCCTTGAGCATGACCTGGAGCGGTGACGGCGACGGTTTCAAAAAAGCCAAGGAAGTCGCTCGCCTGCTTATCTCTTCGCTCAACGACAGCGACCGCGCGGCGTTAATTCCCACGAACATTTCCGGCAAGGAATCCTTCCGTCTCAAAGGCGAAAAGGAAGTCCTTTTAAAAGAGCTGGATGGCATCGAGATCGCCGACGGCACGACCAACCTGTCCGCGGCTCTGGGCAAGGCCTATGAACTCCTGAATGAGCCCGCGGGGCAAAAAGAAATCCGGCTGATCACGGACCTAGGGCTAACCGGTTGGGATCAATTTTCCATCTCTTCTTTGAAGCAGTACGACCCGTCGATACCGTTCAAAACCATCCACATCGGCAGAAAACAGCCGCCGCTCAACGGCACCGTCAGAGAAGTCCGATTGGGAGGTCAGGGGGTCGGGGTTAACTTGCCTCTTAATCTCGAAGCGGTCGTTACTAATTTTGGCGATCAGGAGATCAAAGATCTGCTCGTTCAATTGAGCATCGATGGACAGGCCAAAGAACAGAAGCTCACTTCGATTCCACCGCGCGGCGAAACTTCCATCAGCTTTCAAACCCGATTGACCCAGCCGGGAGCTCACGTCGGCCAGGTTACTCTTAAAAAAGACGGGCTCGCAGGGAACCCCGCCGCACATTTTGCCCTCGACGCCCAGGACAAGCTCAAAGTCCTCGTCGTGGACGGCGACCCGCAAACGTCGCTCGTGCAAAGTGAAACTTTTTTTCTCACCCGCGCGCTCAATCCCGCGAGCGAACAGAACTCATCGCTCTACCTTCCAACGGTCATTGTCCCCGACGGGTTGAATGCCGCGCCGTTGGACGCCTATCAGGTAGTCGTGCTTTGCAACGTCGCATCGATTCCTGACGCCGTCATTGCAAAAATCCAAAATTTTCTCCGACAGGGCGGCGGTCTCCTGATCTTCAGCGGCGATCGACTGCAAATGGACAACTACAACTTGAAACTCGCTCAATCCTCGCCGCCGATCCTGCCCGCCCAGCTCCGAGATAAAACGGCAGGTCCGGAAGCCAGCGGCGATAAAATCGCCAAACTCGATCTCACTCATCCCGCTCTGCAAGGTTTTTCCGACGCCATTTTGCAGGACTCGATAAAATCGGCGCGCGTTTGGGGCTACTCTCGAACTTCGGCGCCGGGAAAAGCGGCGCTGATCTCGTTGGCGAATGGAGATCCGCTGCTGCTTGAACAAAGAGTTGGAAACGGCCGGGTTTTGTTTATGACGACTTCAGCCGATCGCGACTGGAGCGACTTGCCGGTGAAGACCGCTTACCTGCCGCTGATTCAGTCGCTGACCAATTATCTGGCCGGCGGCAAGCGCGGCATGTTGGACAGCGGGATTCCGGTCGGCAGTGCAAAGGATTTTTCCCTGCCGCCGAGCGCCGTCGGGAAAAACCTGAGGATTACAAAGCCCAACAAGCAGGAGTCGGAGGTTCCGGTGATCGCCGAGAAAGCGCGCGCGTCGGCATCGTTTCAAGAAAACGATCGCGCCGGGATCTATCGCCTGGCGCTGCCTGCCGGGACGGACAAAGAAAGCGGCGTGCCGCAGCTCTACGCGGTCAATTCGCCGTTCCTCGAGTCTCGGCTGGCCGAAATCAGCGCAAGCGAACTCCAGGCGAAGCTCAAGCCGATCCGCGTCGAGGTGATCCCCGTCGAGTCGCTGCAACAAGGCGGGAAGCGCATGGACCTGGCTCTTCCCTTACTGGCGCTTCTCATTGTAACGTTGCTATCAGAGGGCTGGGTCGCGCAGCGAATTTGATCACCACTCGAGCCGCGAACAGACTTCACCCATCATGGATCGCAGGAATTTCATTCGGATCGTATCTCAAAGCATTCTGGCCGCGTCGCTGCTGCCAAACCGCGCCGCTTACTCCCAGGAAAAGCGGCCGATCCAGTTCGTCTTCGCGCAGATCAAATATCGCGGCGGGGATTGGAACCCTCATCCGCTGGCGGTCACGCCGCTCATGGAAGAGCTGATGCAGCGCACCAGCGTCGAAGCGGCCACCGCAAAACACGAGGTGGCCATTACGGACCGCGATCTGTTCAATTATCCTTTCCTTTACATCACCGGCAAATATGAGTTTGAGCCGTTCACGGCGGAAGAGGTCGAGGTCCTGCGCCGCTTTCTCTCATACGGGGGCTTTCTCCTGGCAGATGACGCTTTGGGCCAGCAAGGCTACGGCTTCGATATGGCGTTGCGAAGAGAAATGCAAAAGATTTTTCCCGGCAACGAGTTCAAACGGCTCCCGTCCGGTCACGCCGCGCTCAGAAGTTATTACCTCCTGCGCCGCGTCGGCGGCGTGCGGATCGTCAATCCGAACCTCGAAGGAATCACCCTCGGCAATGTGACGCCGGTCATTTATTGCCAGAATGATCTTGGCGGCGCGTGGGAGCGAGATCAGCTGGGCAAATGGACCAACGCTTGCACGCCCGGGGGGGAAGAACAACGCCGGGACGCCTTCCATTTGGGCATTAATGTGATTCTCTACGCCATGACGGAAAACTATAAGGACGATTTGATCCACGTACCGTTTATCCGCAAGCGGCTCACCAGGACATCATGAAAGATCTTTACCTGGTAGGCAGTCTCCCGTGGTGGGTCATCGCTCTCGTCGGTCTGGGAACCGGTGCCCTGCTGGTCCAGCAGTTTCTTAGTTTGAAGCAGCGGTTGGCCCTTGGACAGAGTTCCTTCTTGGTTTTTCTCCGCACTTGCGTCTACATCCTGTTGATTTTTTTCCTCCTCGGTCCCGCTCTCGTGGACAAGCGCGTGACGAAACTGCGCCGCCCCCTGACGGTGCTGATCGATAGCTCCGAAAGCATGGCGTTCCCGGCGAGTTCAAAGGCAACGCAAGACGGAAAACCGGGTAAAAGCCGGCTTGACCTGGTCAGGGAAAAACTTCTAAACGGCCAAGAGCCCCTCATTCAGAAATTGAATCGAGATTACGACCTCCGTCTTTATCGCTTCGGCACCAGTGTCGAACCGATTTCGCCCGGTTCGCTATCGCAGTTGAAAGCTCAAGATGAGGGAACGCGGCTTTTGGAGCTGCTGCCTCGGGCGGCAACGGATGCCGGAGCGCAGTCCGGCATTCTTCTTTTCACTGACGGCATCACCAACGGAGACCAAAAAACTCTCGACGGGACTCCAGCACTATCCGTTCCGGTCTTTACCGTGGGCGTGGGCGAGACGGAAGGCTTCACCGATGTGCGCATCGCCGAGGTGCGGGCGCCGGAGTTCGCGTTTCGCGGGCGCGAATTCAAGATCGATCTCACGGTCCAGGCTTACGGCCTCAAAGGCAAAAGCGTTCCGCTCTACTTCAATCGCGGCAAGAACCTGATCACCAGCCGTCCCGTGGCCATCGACTCTGATTCCTTCGAGCAAAAAATCACCTTCAGCTTCAACCCCAAAGAGCTCGGGACCCACAGCTTCTCGCTCAGCATTCCCGCTCAGCCGGGGGAGCAGATCACGGAAAACAACCACAAGGAGTTCAAGGTCGACGTGCACCGCGACAAGATTCGCGTCCTCACCCTTTCCGGCTCTCCGGCCTGGAATTACCGCTTTCTGCGCATGGCGATGAAGCAAGACCCGTTGATCGAGCTCGTCTCCTTCGTTTTTCTGCGCACGCCCACGGATACCGTGGACGTCCCGGACAACCAGCTGAGCCTGATTCCGTTTCCCATCGACGACATCTTTTTGGAGGAGCTCAAGAACTTCGACGTGGTTTTTTTCGACGACTTCTCCCATCGCGCCTACTTCAACCCGGTTTATCTGGAGAGAGTCAAGGATTTCGTCCGCGACGGCGGCGGGCTCGCCATGCTTGGCGGTTTCCGTTCGTTCGATAGCGGCGGCTACGCTGAGAGCGCGCTGAAGGATGTGCTTCCCGTCGAGCTCGACAATAAAGGGAGATATCAAACCCAAGCAACGGTGCGCCCCGTCTTGACCGCGTCCGGCAAGGTTCATCCGATTACCCGTTTGCTGCCGGACCCAAAAGCCAATGAAGAGGCCTGGGCAAAGATGCCGCCGCTGGCCGATTTGAATCAAGTCCGCGGCGCCCGCGGCGAGACGCTCTTGTCTGCGAGCGGCGACGGCGCGGCCACCGGCTCGCCGCTGCTTACCATCGGCCGCTTCGGCAAGGGCCGCACCCTGGCGCTCATGACCGATGACGTCTGGCGTTGGAATTTCATCGCCGTGGGCAATCGAGAAACGCCGCAAAATCATCTTAAACTTATCCGCCAGGCGGTCCGCTGGCTGGCGCAAGAGCCCGCCTTCGAGCAGGTGCAAATCCGGCCGATCCCCACTTCGCGGCCAGGAGAAAAAGTCACCATCAAACTGCGCGTGCTGAAAGATGACTTCACCCCGACGCCTCAAGCATCCGTTCAACTTCGGGTCTTTGGGCCGGAAGGCGAGCCAAGCCTCGTATCGGCCACAGCCGACAGCGAGGAGGGAGAATACACGGGCGAGTATACTCCAACGAAGGAAGGTTCCTACCGGGTCGAGGCGGAAGCGAGCCTCGCCGGGAAAACGCTGGGTAAAGACAAGACCAGCTTCTCGGTTGCCTTTCCTTACGGCGAGACCGACGACGGGCGCCCGCGAACCGATCTGCTCAAACAGATTGCCGAAGCCAGCCACGGAGAGTTTTTTTCCATCAACGACTGGAACGACAAAGCGCTCGATAAGATCGCGGCGAAACTGGAGAGTCATGCGCCGTCCCAGATTGTCGAGCAACGTCAAACTCGGCTGTGGAGCACGCTTTGGCCTTTTTCCATCATCTTGGCGTTGCTGAGCGTCGAATGGTGGATGCGAAGAAAATGGGGACTCATCTAGTTTTGAGTTTCGGGTTTCGAGTTTTGAGTTGAAAACCCCAGACCCAAAACCTGCAGCCAAAGCAGGCAATCGGGATGGCAAGCACGTTTTTGAGAACCGCATTTGCGGCGCTGATTCTATTCCTGGTCGGGCCGAGCGATGGGTTCGGCTTTTGCCACGAATTGGAAGTGGTTCAGGAAAATTTTTTGCGCGTTGCGGCCAGCCCATCCGCGCCGACTTTGATTGAATGGATGGGCCATTCGACTTTTCAAATCACCTCTTCGAAGGGAACCCGAATCCTCACGGACCCGCATGGCGCTTTCGACCTGCCCCATCCCACTTTGCCCCAGCATATCGTCACGACGAGCCATCAACACGGGCCGCACAACAGCGTCGGCATGGCACCGGGCAACCCGGTTATACTCCACGGTCTAACGGCAAGCGGCGAGAATTGGCAGAAGATCTATACCACGATCCGCGATGTCTCCGTCTACACGGTGCCGGCGTTTCACGACAAAAGCCGCGGCATGCAGAGAGGCAAAAATGCGATCTTTGTGTTGCGGGTCGACGATATCTGCATCGCCCACCTCGGCGATCTCGGCCATCTGCTCACCCCCGAGCAAGTCAAGATGATGGGGAAGATCGACATCCTGCTGGTTCCCGTCGCCGGCGGCTTTTACACGGTCACTGCGAGTGAGGCCAGAGAGGTGACCAAACAAGCGAACCCCAGGATCGCAATTCCCATGCATTACTGGTGGGAAGCGGCCGTCACGGATTTCACCCAGGGCTGGCCGCGAGTTAGAATGATGAACAGCCCGATGCTCAAGATCTCCAAGGCGGAACTGCCGCAGCCGACTGAAATAGTTGTTCTACCGTTCGGCCAGTCTGAAGCATCGCGTAGAAGAGAATGACATTATTGTGGGAGGAAAAATTATGAAAGCAATACGAGTCCACAAATATGGCGGAGCGGAAGCTCTCACCTATGAAGAGATTCCCTTGCCGGAGCCCAAAGCCGGTGAAGCGCGAGTCAAGATCGAAGCCAGCGGTCTCAACTACATCGACGTCTACCACCGCACCGGTCTCTATCCGACCCAAACGCCATTTACCCTCGGCACGGAAGCCGCAGGTGTGGTGGATGCCGTTGGCGAAGGCGTGACTGAGGTGAAGAAAGGCGACCGCGTAGCATACGCGATGATTTTGGGTGCCTATGCGGAATATGCCGTGGTACCAGCGGCCAGATTAGTGCCGGTGCCAGCGAACATCGATGCCAAATCAGCCGCCGCTCTGATGCTGCAGGGAATGACCGCTCACTATCTGACTCACAGCACCTACGCTCTCAAAAAGGGTGAAACCGCGCTTATCCACGCCGCCGCAGGCGGGGTCGGCTTGTTACTGATCCAGATCGCGAAGCAACGGGGGGCCAATGTCATTGGCACGGTTTCCACCGAAGCCAAGGCACAGCTCGCCAAAGAAGCGGGCGCGGATGCGGTCATCCTCTATACGCAAACCGATTTCGTTCCCGAAGTCAAAAAAATAACCGATGGCCGCGGCGTTCACGTCGTCTACGACTCGGTGGGGCAGACGACATTCGACAAGAGCTTAGATTGCTTGAGGCTGCGGGGTTACATGGTGCTATTTGGGCAGTCCAGCGGCCCTGTGCCGCCTTTTAATCTCGGAACTCTCGCCGCCAAGGGCTCGCTCTTTCTCACTCGCCCGACCCTGGTTCACTATGCGATGGATCGAGCCGAGCTACTTGAGCGCGCCAACGATCTCTTCAACTGGACGGCGGCGGGAAAATTAAAGTCGCGCATCGATAAGACCTTCCCGCTGGCTCAGGCGGCGGAGGCCCATCGCCAGTTGGAAGGACGCAAGACCACGGGGAAAGTTATCTTGCTGCCCTAGCGCGCAACTCAGCGTTCGGGACGCGGTTTTATACTCGTGAATTGGGATTCGGCCAAAAGCTCTTGGAGTTTCTTGCGCTGATCAGCGGTCAGCTGCTCTTTGCCTTTCTCGATAGCTCGAATGCGCGCGATCCGCAGGTCCGCGCGCAGCCGCTCGATCTCCCGCACCTTGGCTTCCACTTTGGCCATATCGACGTTTTGCGCCTCCAGAAGAGCGTTGAGGTCCATTTCGGCGACTCGAAGGTCCGCGTCTTTACGAATCGACTCTTTCTGAAAATCGTTTCTCAGTTGCTCCAGATTGCGCACCTGAGCGTCGGAGAGGCCGAGCTTATCGCGGTTGCGGAGCATCAGTGAAATGAGCGGCCGTTCTTCGTGCGACCCACCGATGGTGAAACTAAAATAGTCCCGGGCGCGGCCCGCCCAATTGCGCAGCGCTCGCCCGATTTCATCCCAAGTTTCAGAGAGTTCTTCCTGTGCGGATGCCATTGACGCGGCGCAGACAGAATGGCTCAGCGGAAAACCGAGCCATAAAAATCCTGCGAGCAAACCAAACATGACTTTTGTCTTCATAGCGCCTCCAAGCCCAGCTTGACGCGACTCAACAATCAAATTAGACAGCCTGCTCGAGCCTTTGTCAATCGGCTTAGAGGATGGCGGCTTTTGCAGCGAATATCTTTTGGTTCTTGACAAATAACTCTCACGGCGATAAACGGCGATCAGATCCATTGAACGCCGCACGGCGTGGGGGCGGGTGGGTCGCAGGGCCAAGAGCCCCTGAGTAGTAATGAAAGGAGGTCTTCCTATGGAAGACGGTACTCCGCCGGACGAAACCAGCCCGCTGTCAGCGGGCGGCCGCTTATCTGAACGAAAGGCTCGTCTCACGAAGCGGAACTGTCGAGCAGAGACCTCAACTAACTTGCCTGAAGGCAAAAACGTCGTTACGGCGACGGAATACTAGGAAGGTTCCTCTAGATCGCAGCGCTTTTTCAGACTCTCCAAGTGAGTACCACTCAGACAAAGGTCGCACAGCCACTGACAAGCGGGAATTCCCACGAAAGCAAGAGCGGAATTATCGGCGCGATTGCTGCCGCCAAGGCCACCCGGCTCGGGAAGGGTGGCCTTGGTATTTTTGGTTGCGATAACGACTCTATCTTTGGATTCGACGCGACCGTTGTTCAGGCCCTTCCTCTGTTTGTTTGGCGATTGAAATCAGGAATCAACCTGAGAAAGGAGATAAATGATGATTACTCGCATGATCCTTGTTAAGGTTCCTACGGAAAGAGCCGCCGAGGCAGAGCGGCTTTGGAAGCAGGAATGCGCCCCTCTCATGATCAAGCAGCCAGGCTGCGTAAGCGAGGAGTTTCTCCGGAGCAGGGAAAATCCCGGAGAATTCATCTCCTTGAGTACCTGGGAAAGTGAGGACGCCATCAACGCATACCGCGCCAGCGCAGCGCACAAGGAGATTCAGAAGCACTCCCGCGCGCTGATGAACGTCTCCAAGGTGGAAGTGAAGTCGTACGACGTCGCCGGATAGTGGCGGGCCTGCATCGTAGATTCCCGCTTGACAGGAAGCAAACAAATTAGCAACCTGAGAACTCACCATCCAGCTGAACGGCTAGGCCACCCGTCACCGATCGTCTGGCAAGGCCAAAGCCGAGGACTATAGCGAGGTTTCGGCATGCCGCACAGCGTCGTCCAGATTTCCGGCCACATTATCGACTCTCTCATCCTCCCCAAAGTCTTGGATCTCATCATCAGTCTCGGCGCGGAATTCGAGATTCTTGAAATTCAAGTCGGTCACCGTCGTTCGGACCGAAGTCACGCCCGTATTCAAGTGGAGGCACCTACCCCCGCCTTGCTTGAGCGCGTCCTGGCGAAGATCAAGGAGCATGGGGCCCTGCCCGTGGACGAAGGCGAAGAGAGCGCAGAGCTCCAACCTGCCGCGGCGGACGGCATCTTTCCAGACCACTTCTATGCGACGACGAATCTCACGACCTGGGTACGCGTCAACGACAAATGGATAGAAGTCGAATTTCCCGAGATGGACTGTGGCATCCGCGTGGATTTAAAGTCTATGCGCGCAGAGTGCATCCCCTTTCATCGGGTAAAGCAAGGCGACCTCATTGTTGTCGGCCATCGCGGTACCAAGATCCAACCCATCGAGAGGCAGGTGCCTCGGGAGGGCTTCGAGTTCATGTCGAGCCCGGTCTCCACCGAGCAGCCGAAAGGATTGCTCATCCGCGAAATCGCCGAGACGATGAAAAAAGTCCGGCGCGACAATGGACGAATCCTCGTCGTCGCTGGCCCGGGGCTGGTCCACACCGGCGCCGCACAATACCTCGTCAAGCTCATCGAGAGAGGCTACGTTCAGGTTCTTTTCGCCGGCAACGGACTCGCCGTGCACGATATCGAAACCGCGCTTTATGACACTTCTTTAGGAGTTTATCTAGACAAAAAGATTCGCGCCAGCGAAGGTCACGAGCACCACCTCTGGGCCATCAATGCGGTCAGAGGGGCCGGGGGCATCAAGCAAGCGGTGGAAACCGGGCTGGTTCAGTGCGGGATCTTCTACAGCTGCGTAAAGTACGGAGTGGACTTTGTGCTCGCGGGTTCGATACGCGATGACGGACCGCTTCCTGACGTGATCACCGACACCCTGGAGGCCCAAGACCGGATGCGCGAGAAGGCGCGCGGCGTAAGCTTTGCTCTCATGATGGCGACGACCCTGCACGCTATCGCCACCGGCAACCTGCTGCCGGCAACCGTGAAGACCGTTTGCGTAGATATCAACCCCGCCGTGGTCACGAAGCTGACCGATCGCGGTACCTTTCAGGCCATTGGTTTGGTCACCGACGTCGAGCCTTTTTTAAGGGCGCTCTGTCAACATCTAGATGAGCAGTCCGCCGGCGCCGCGCCAAGCTGAAGCGAGCAAGGTGTGTCGTTATGCAACTCCTGATGTGCCCTCCCGACTATTACGGTATCGAGTACGAAATCAATCCGTGGATGAACCGGAGCCGCCGCAGCGATCTTCAGCTAGCTAATGAGCAGTGGAGCGCCCTGCGCCGAGTTCTTCAAGAGCGATGCGCCATCGATATCCACGTCATCGACGCAGAACCGGGGCTGCCGGATATGGTCTTTACGGCCAACGCCGGTCTCGTCTGGCAGAACAAATTTATCGTCAGCAACTTCCGCCACGAGGTCAGGCGTCGCGAGGCTGTACACTTCGCAGCATGGTTTCGCCATCAGGGATTCGAAATCGTCCATCTGCCGCAAGAGTATTTCTTTGAGGGAGAAGGCGATTTGTTGAAATGCGGAGATTCGTGGCTTGCCGGATACCACATCCGCTCGGACATTGGCGCTCATCAAAAGATCGCTGAAATCATCGAGCAACAAATTCTCTCCCTCGAATTGGCCAGCGAATGGTTCTACCATCTCGACACCTGTTTCTGTCCCCTCTCGGACAAACAAGCGCTCTTCTACGCGCCGGCATTCGATCCGTATGCGTGCCGAGTTATCGAAAATCACATACCCCATCTTATCGCCGTCTCCCCTGCAGAGGCTGCGCGGTTTGCTTGTAATGCAATAGTCGTCGACAAGTGTGTTGTAATGAACGACGGTTGCCCGCAAGTTCATGAGCAGCTCGAAGGGATCGGCTTTACTGTTTTTGAAACGCCCCTCAGTGAGTTTCTCAAAGCCGGGGGCAGCGCCAAGTGCCTCGCCTTAATCATCCAGTGAAAGCGGTCCTCGGCCCCTTCTGCAAATCACGCGTCAGATGCGATAATCGAAGGTTGACTGGTTCTCCGGCTGTCTTGGCCGGAAAGCAAGAGAACCCGGGATTCAAGCTAAGCGCTATTTCATTTGCTTCGACCGGGTGTACGGCCCGGTGTCAAAGGCGCTATCAGGCGGGTCCTTGGTAGCGCCGCTCGCCGCCTTGACGATATCGTACATCCGTTTTAGCGACGCGATGTCCTGCGACTCGAACGTCGCAATGTAAGCGCCGTCCCATTGACTGGCATAAGCCCGAGAGTCGGTGGCGTTCATATTCGCGGCTTTCTGCAGGATCTCGGCAACCCGCGGCTTGTTCTTCGAACCATATTGCAGAGCATTGCGCGCGGCGACAATGAATTTGGCTGCGGCATCCGGATTTTTGGCGAGATAGTCGCTATACGCGATAGTGACCGCGAGGATAGGCGGTGCATCGCTCTTGGTCAGCTTTTTCCACTCGTCCACTAGACCTCCCAGCCGTCGCAATTTTACGTCCCCCATTTGGGCGATGGTTACTGAGCGGAGCACGCCGGCATCGATTTTCTTTTGAATCAGGAATTGTGCTAGTTGCGCTTCGTTGCCCGGAGCGATGCTGTAGTCGTTGGGTTTGATGCCGAAGTTGAGATCTAGAATCGCGGTGGTGATGGCGTGGTTCGCGCTTCCGGGAGGCGACATACCGACTTTCTTGCCCTTGAGATCCGTCATGGTTTTGATGGGCGAGCCATCGGAGACCACGATTTGCGCCTCGGCGACCTGGGTCGCAAGCACAATCTTCACCGGCACACCGTCCGCGGCGATGCCCATCGAATTGGTCGAAGGCGCGGCAAAGGCGACATCGATGGCATTCGACACGATCGCCCGCGTCGGTCCGTTGACCTCGGCGAACTTCACCCATTCGATATTGAGGCCTTCCTTTTCAGCGAACTTCACCTGCTCCATCACCGCGCCGAATCCCAGGCTGAAGCCGCTGGTCCAGTAACCGACTTTCATCTTCTGAGCGAGTAGCTGACGCGGCGTCAAAACTGTGATACTCAGCGCCGCAACCGCAACCAACCGCGTCCATTGTTTAGTTTTCACTTGGCCCTCCAACTCGCGTGACGATCAGTTTCTATCGGAGCGCGGCGTCGGCGCAACACAGTTTCGTTATGCGCTAAGCGCTCGGCGCGAGGCGTTCATCCTCTCCGCCTTCATCCTTCATCCATTATTCAGATCAGCGCCCGCAGTCGCTGCATGTATCGCGTCACCTCCGGCTGTGTGACATCGCGCGGACGCGCCAACGCAATGTCCACCACCTCCCGGATCGTGCCCGGCCGCGGCGACATGACCGCCACTTGGTCGGCCAGGAGCGCGGCTTCTGCCACATCATGCGTTACGAAGACGACAGTCATGCGTTTGAGCTGGTGGATGCGCAGCAGCTCGCCATGCATGAGTGTGCGTGTTTGCGCGTCGAGCCGCGAGAAAGGTTCGTCCATCAGCAGGATCCGCGGCTCGGTCACGAGGCTTCGCGCGAGCGCCACACGGCTGCGCATGCCGCCGGAAAGCTGGTAAGGAAACGCTCCTTCAAAGCTGCCCAAATCCACCAGTTGCAGCGCTTCCCGCGCGCGCCGAGCGCGCTCCGCCTTCGGCATGGAGCCCGCTTCGAGGGCGAACTCGACGTTGCGGATCGCGGTGCGCCACGGCAGCAACCGGTCATCCTGAAACATATAGCTGATCGCACACCAGTCGTTGAATTCTTCGCTCGCCGCGCCGCAGATGCAAACCTGCCCGCGGTCGGGTTTGAGGATACCGGAAATAATATTGAGGAGCGTGCTCTTGCCGGAGCCGGATGCGCCGAGCAATCCAACGATCGCCTGCTCGCGGACCGTGAGATCGACTTCTCTCAGTACCTCCAGAGGCTCGCCCGCGTTCGCAAAGCTTTTGCTGACGCCGCTAAGGCGAATCGCAAACGTCGTATGCTCCGAATCGGTGCACGTTTGCTGAGTTAGCGCGTCCATGGGTCGTAACCCGAGCGACGGACTGGCAGGTCACTGAGCATCAACATCACTCCAGCACTCCAATCGTGTTTTCTGAATTGTTCATTGCGCGTCCACATCTTTTTTCCAGCGAAACAGGTAGCTTTCCAGCGGCTTCAGCATTCCCATTTCAATCGTGGCCATCATGATCACCAAGGTCAAGGTCCAGGCGAAAACCTGGTCAGTTCTGATCAAGTCGGCGGCCTGACGCAGCCGGTATCCCACGCCGCTGGAAGAGCCGATGGTCTCGGCGACGAGCGAGACGCGCCAGCCGAAGCCGAACGCGAGACGGGCGCCGGAGAAAAAATACGGAAGTATGGTGGGTAGATAGATTTTGGTCATGACCTTCCAATCGGGCATGCGTAGCACTTGCGCAAGCTCGATGAAATCGGCATTCACCGTCCGTGTGCCTTGCCAGACATTCGTGATGATCAAAGGCATCGCAGTCATGAACACAACGAAAATCGTGGTGGCGTTGGAAATGCCGAACCAGATGATGGCGAAGATCGCCCAGATCGCCGAGGAGACCGTGTTCAAGACCGGAATCACCGGCTCGAAGAAATCGCCGGCGCGCCTGTTCGCTCCCAGCACGATGCCGAACGGCAGACCCACCAGCGTCGCAAATACGAAACCGACCGCAACCCGCCAGAACGTGATGCCGAGATTGCCCCACAGATCACCATTGCCGGTGATGAGTTGCAGTGCTTCCCACACGCGCGTCGGCCCGGGCAGTATATAGTGCGGGACTGACAGCGATGACAGCCACCAGATGCCGACCATCACTGCCACCAGCAAAACGCGCTGCGCGAGCAGGCCGAGCCGCAGCCTCCGGGAAGCCGGCCGCGCTACCGGTCTTTCGTCAACAACCTCGCTCGTTTCTTTTGCCACAAAGACACGCTGAAGCCAGCAACTCCGGGTGTATGCCTCACTGAGCCCAGATCGTATCATCCAAGCTGCTTTCCTCGCATCATTCTGTCACTTTTGCTGCATCATTCACACCCAATCCGGGCCGGAACCAAGTTGCATTTTCATTTAGTCCAGGGAGTGGAAGAACCGGCGGGAGCAACCGAGGAATTTTTTTGGAGCGTTAAAATTGGGCGGGGGAATCGAACCCCCGTCCGAAAGCGCCCAACGAAGAGAAGCCTTCCTACTTCAGCGGTTGGTTACTGAACGTTAAGATTTGCTACGTGGAGTTCGCACAAAACCGGAACGTTTTTGGAACACCCCAAAAACTGTTTCCCGTCCCGAACCTATCCCACAGTGGCGGACCAATACGGGCTATGCCGGCATCGGGTTGGGCTGCTGCTGAGGCACCTTTCGTGTGGGGATGCGTTTCCAGTCGGCTAGTCAAATGGCGCACCTAAACCCCCCTCGTGCCGGTCCGTCAATGACAAACCGTGACAAAACTTGACAACTGCGTCACCGATTGTCACGCGGTGTGGCCTACTATACTTGGTGTAAGTGTCCGATCTTTCAGGGGTGAGCTCAATGGCACATCCGTTGCTGTGCGTTGCTGTGTACGATTAAGCGCAATTCGAAACCCAAAGAGGCTTTGGCACAGTATGGATAGATCCGTACGTGCGAAGGACGCAGCCTACGTTGGCGGCCATTATCAAGCAACCCGGACAGGAACCTTCACCCGGTTCGGCATAGATCGAGGATGAGGAGACAGAAATGAAACAATTAGGCATGTTCGGTCAAGTCGTCGTAGGTTTGTGGGTAGGCACTTTTTTATCGTTGGCGGCCCTGGTAGGCGCCAGCTACGGGGCAGACGCCGCGTACAACTTCACGACTATGGACATACCGCTCCACTTTACGTTTCTTGGCCAGGAACGTGACGACATCGTGCGGCTAACGGATGTCAACAACAAGGGACAATTGGTCGGAAACAATTTCGCCAGCGATGGATACTTCGTCACTAAAAAAGAGAAGGCTACCGAGATTCACTGCCCCGGGGACGTAGCCGATATATTCGACAACGACAGCACGAGCGTATCCGCCGTTAACAACTCCGGGCAGGTCGTCGGTTCTTGCAGCGACAACCAGAGGAATAACGCCTTCGTGCGCGACAAGAACGGCAACATCATTCTTCTCAACTATCCGGGGTCTGATGGCACGGTCGCTTTCGGGATCAACGATCTCGGTCATGTCGTGGGTCAGTACTGGGGCTTCCTTTTTGGGGAAGCATTGCAGAGGTTTCATGGGTTTGTTTGGAAAGACGGCGTGTACACAACCATCGACGCGCCGTTCCCCGAAGCGATGTTCAGCTCTCTTTGGGGGATCAACGCCGCGGGGCAGATCATCGGGACGTACTTGCATCACCGCCCCGGAAGCAGCGACATCAACGATTACGACAGTGAGCTGGCCTTCCTATACGACAACGGCAACTTCACTCCGTTGGATTTTCCGGGAGCTCAAATACCCTTTTGCTGCGGAGCTCAGACCTTCCCGATGGACATCAACAACCTCGGGCAGGTAGTCGGATCGAGTTACGACAGCGACGGCAAGCTGCAATTCTTTCTTCTCGACGAAGGCAATTACCTCACGATTAGCGGCTTACCCGACGATGTGGTCGACGGTGGCGGCTCCTGGGGGATAAACGACAAGAGTGAAATCGTTGGAACGTATGTGCAGAGAGTCCCGTGCGAGATCTGCGGCCTTGACGGCGAACCCGGCTACAAATTTACCTTGCACAGCTTTTTCGCCACGCCCAAAAAAGCCCCCAAGAAACACGAGCCTGTGAACTAACGGACAGCAACCAGAAATAGATCCGACCGGACTGTTTTTAGCGCTTCAGGGTTCGATCAGATGAACACTGTAAGAATATCTGAGAAGGGCGGATGCAAACGATAGCGCGGGAACGATGGATTTAAGGCACCGTTCACCCAGAGACTTATCAAAGCGGACTACATAACGGTGCACAGGGCTCCCGCAGCGCGAGAACCATTTTTTCGAGCGGCGCACGGGTCCTTTATCCGCGACCTAAAAAGATCCTTTTGCCTTCGGTTCTCTCGAGATATCTCACAAACCGATATTTATGCTCCCATAAATCTTCGTTGGGTCGCTCGATCTGGCGATGTCCGGTTGTCGCAGCCACCTTACAGACGAGAAAACGTAACACATTTTCTTCCAGCGCTTTTTCCGCTTCACGCTTAAAGGAGTCGATCTCGCGCACCGTCGTCGCTTGTTCGATCCCACAACTCCGAGCCACACCGGCTAAATCAGTTTTTCCGGCAGTTGCGCTGGGCTCGCTGATGCGCGTGCCGCTGTACACCTCGTTATCGAATACGAAAACGGCGAGGTTGGAAAGACTCAAATTACCCAAGGTGGGAAGATTGTACAGAGAAAGGAGCAGGCTCCCGTCAGATTCCAACACAATAACCTTCCGATGGGGCAGGACCAACGCGAGGCCTACGCCGATTCCCAAGGCGGCGCCCATGGAGGCGACTAACAAGTTGCCTTCGTGGGGGCATAGGTGCCCCCACTCGACCCGCTGTCCGCTAAGAGAACCGATCACGAGCTGGTCCGTGATTAACGGCGCCAAGAATTCGAAACATTCGGACCGCTTCATGCCGTAAACTCGCCGGTAAAGAGCAGCGCCACTGGCTGTTTGATAGCATGCATCATCTTTACCGCTCCCTTGACCTTGTCTTCTAGTCCGTCCGCCTTGTCCAAAACTTCATACTGGATGTCAAGGGATTGCAAAATCGGAATCAAGTGAATGCCGGGAAGGGCGTAAAGAAAGCTGTTTCGCTTGTCTAGCACGCTTCCGTAATAGGCTACAATGAGCAGCATCGGAGTCCCGAGTCGCTTACCCAGCACGAGCAGATTGTAAGACGACACGTAAACGCCGCTGCCTTCCATATAAACCGCCGCGGGGCGCCCGCCCAATGATGCGCCGGTGGCGATCGAAACTCCTTCTGACTCGTTGGCAACCGGAACGACCATGAAAGAACCGTCCTCGCGCAGTATGGGCGTGATCTGACTCAGCCTCGTTTCCGGCAAATAGGCAACGAAGCTGATTCCCGCTTCCTTTAGCGCACCGACAATTTTCTCTGCAAGCTCCAATTCCATCGTTGCACCAATGAACTGCGTATAAGGAAAGGAGACATCGATGTCAAGGCGCTACTTGACCGTGAATTTGAAAAAAATTTGACATCACGCGAGAAAGCAGTGGTATAGATGAGAAAGAAGGCACGAAGCGACCGCACCTCATTGAGGGACGGAACGGAGGCCGTATGAGATTTCTCAGTTCTTTAATCGCAGCCCTATTTCTCACCACTGTCTCTCCCCTTCCCGGCACAACCCAGGAAAAACCAAACCGCATTAATCTCGGCTACTCATCTATCTCTGGTTCGCAAGCAATTCTCCGCGTTATTAAGGATGCGGGCATTTTCCAGAAAAATGGGCTCGATGTAAGTCTCGTCCTTATCACGGGAGGAAGCGGGATCGTTCAAGCTCTTATTGCAGGCGATTTGCCCGTTGCGGTTGTTAGCGGCGAGCCTTCGATAGTTGCGCGGCTGCAGGGCGCCGATACGGTGATTCTCGGAGGTCTGATTAATATCATCGATTTCAGTATTATTGCTGCGCCCGAGATCAAGAAACCTCAAGACCTGAAAGGGAAAAAACTCGCGGTGAGTCGCTTCGGTTCGTCCACCGATTTTGTCGTTCGATACGCGCTCGAGAAGTGGGGCCTTATTCCCGACCGAGATGTTGCGATTCTCCAGGCCGGTAGTCAACCCGCACGCATCGCGGCTCTCAAAAGCGGCGCCGTGCACGGGACCATTGTCGGACCGCCGGCTGATATTGTTGCCCGCAAGTCCGGCTTCAACGAAATCGCTACGCCGGAGCAGCTCAATCTTGCTTACCCCAATACCTGCATCGTTAGCACAGCATCAAATGTAGCGAGGAACGAGGAGCTAACTCGACGTTTCATGAAGGCGATCGTGGAGGGAATTCAATTTTTTAAGACGCAGAAGGAGGCCAGCCTCAAGTCGATCGATGCTTTCGCGCGCCTCGGAGAGACTGAACTCGTTGATGAGACCTATCGCCACTACAAAGACATTCTTCCCAGAGTTCCCTATCCCGATCTGGCAGGCATTCAGAATGTGCTCAACGAAATCGCCAAAAGAGATCCTAGAGCGAAGGGCCTCAAGCCGGAGGCATTCACAGAGACGCGGTTTCTAAAAGGGTTGGAAGCAAGCGGGCTGGTTCAGAAGTTATACCGGTAAGTGCAACTTGACAGCGAGCTTGGGTTCCACTAGGAGATTGGGAACGCGCCAAAATCTGAGTTGAATTTTTCGAGGAGCGAATTCAATGGAAAGCATTTTTGTCGGACAGCTGGCTGCTCTGGAAGATGAAGGCTTCTTCACTGCCAAGCTTCCCGGTGGAAAAGACGTGCTCATTCTGCGCTGCTCCGGCACCGTCTATGCGATTCAACGAAGGTGTCCGCACGAGGGGGCACCGTTGGAAAAAGGCAATGTCTGGAACAAGATGATTCGGTGTGGGCAACATGCCTTCACGTTTGATCTCGAAACCGGAGAAGGATTGAACTGTCCGGGATACACGATCGAGCGGTACGGGGTGACAGAGGAAGAGGGGAAACTTTTTATCTCCATCGATTCGGACAAGCAGCGGAATACCTGACGTGAGATTTGTCACCATAAGATAAAGGAGCAAACCATGCGTGACTTGCGAAACTTGATCGATCACTGGCACGCGAATGGCCAATTGAAAATCATCGAAGCTGCGGACGCGGATGTTGACATCGGGGCCGTTGCTGAAGTGTCGGGCTCAGGAGCAGAGCCTCCGGCTTTACTTTTCGACAAGGTCAAAGGATATCCGCAGGGCTACCGTGTTCTGATCAATATGTTTCAAACGCAACGGCGTACCGCTGACGCCTTGGGCGTTGACGACACGTTAAGAGGGCCCGCTTTGGTTGACGCAATCCGCAAGCGGATGGATGACCACAAGCCCATTCCGCCGAAGCGGGTCGCTTCGGGACCGATCACGGAACACGTCCAGCGGGGTAAAGACATCGACGTCTTCAAGTTCCCGGCGCCCAAGCTCCACAAAGATGACGGCGGAAAGTACATCGGCACCCAGGACGCCGTCATCACAAAAGATCCGGAAGGAGGCTGGGTCAACCTTGGCACTGCAAGGGTGCAGGTCCAGGAGCCTTCGTTGGTGAGCATTTATATTTCTCCCGGCAAGCAAACACGGCTGATTGCCGAGCAGTATTGGACGAAGCAGCAGGCCTGTCCCGTCGCGGTCGTCTGCGGAATCGAGCCGGTTCTTTTTGCGGCGGCATCTCTGGGACTCCCATGGGGCGTTTCGGAGTATGATTTTGCCGGCCATGTTGCCGGCAAGCCTTTTGAGGTCGTTGCCGGTGAGCATACCGGGCTGCCGATTCCGGCGCACGCGGAAATTGTTTTGGAAGGCGAGATGCCGCCGCCTGACGTAGAGTCCCGACCCGAAGGACCTTTTGGCGAATGGACGGGCTACTATGCGTCGGCAACCCGTCCCGCGCCGGTGATTCATGTCAAACGTGTCTACTACCGAACCGATCCCATCATCACAGTCGTCGGAGATCTGAAGATTTATCCGCTCGACAGCTATCTCTCGCTACTGTTTCGCTCGGCGGAAATCTGGAACGAGCTGGAAAAGTGCGGTGTGACCGATGTCAAGGGCGTGTGGCAGATCGAATCCGGAATGAGATTCTTGCAAGTCATTTCACTCAGGCAACGTTACGGCGGGCATGCGCGTCAGGCGGCTCACGTCGCGTTGGGCGCCCGCGAGGGCGGCTACCTGGGACGTTTCGTGATCGTCGTTGACGACGATATCGATCCGTCCAACACGGCTGATGTTTTGTGGGCGATCGCCACAAGGTGCGATCCGGAAACATCGATCGAAATTATGCGTGGATGCTGGAGCAGCCCCATCGATCCAAGAATTCCTCCGGAAAAAAGAGCCCAGGGCGATTTCACCAACTCGCGCGCCATCATTGACGCCTGCCGGCCATTTCGCTGGATCAACAAACCGCCGCGAAGTGGAAGCACGTGCTGTCATAGCGCAGCGGAGGAATTTGTCACCACAAAGCACTCGAAGATCACGAAGGTGATTTATGTCTGAATCCAAACTTCGCGCCCTTCGCGCGTTTCGTGGTTAGCAATTTTTCAAGGGAAAACCTCGGTGACGAACGGTCGTACTCGAAGCGGTTCAATCTTGCTGATATTCTTTTTGGTCATCGCGGGCCGAGCGGTCAACGCGGACTCGGCTCAGAAGTTAACGACGCTGACCGTCGCCTACAGCGCCATCAGTTACGATCAACTGCCTGCTTGGATCGCAAAGGAAACCGGGCTCTTTACGAAAAATGGACTCGATGTTCAACTCGTTTATTTCACGGGCGGGACGACAGCGGCCATGGCGCTTGTTTCTGGCGACATCGCGATTTCCCAAAATGCCGGCCCGGAGATTGTCAACGCTCATCTCGCCGGGAGCGATCCGGTGTTCGTCGCGGGAGGAACGGTCACGCTCGATTGGTGGCTGATGGGCCGTCCGGAAATCAAATCTCCCGCCCAACTAAAAGGCGGCTCCGTCGCGATCAGCAGGTTTGGCTCCGTTTCCGACTTTGTCGCTCGCTTTGCGCTTCAGAGGATCGGATTGACGGCTGATAAAGACGTTGCCGTCGTTCAGGTCGGAACGAACACGGACCGGTTTGTGGCAATGGCATCAAAGCGCGTCGAAGGCGCCGTCTTCAATCCACCAACGAGCTTTATCGGACAAAAAAACGGTTTCACAGTGCTTGCCGATGTGGCCTCCTTAGGGCTGGCGTTTCAACACACGGGCGCGGTTACGACCCGAAAATTTATTCGGGAGAACGCCGACGCTGTAAGCAAATATGTGAAAGCTCACGTGGAAGCGATCCACCGGCTCAAGACTGATCGTGAGACCGGGCTTAAAGTAGCGTTAAGGTATTTTGGCAAAATCCGCGACCAGGAGAGCATGGAAAAAGCCTACGATCGCTACATTCGCGATAGCCAGCTTCCCCGGAAACAGTATCCCACGCTTGAGGGACTGAAGACCGTTCTGACGACTTTAGGAGAGAAAGATCCTAGAGCACGGGCCCTCAAACCGGAAGATCTCGTCGATCTGAGATTTATCAAAGAGCTGGATCAGAACGGAATCATCGATGCGCTCTACGCACGCTAATGTGCCGTCACCTCTGCGAACTCTGCCTCTCTGGTGAAAGAGAGACTCGGAGATTGCACCGCTGAGCCGCTGAGGTCACGGAGACAAACAAAATGAGGATATAGTTTTGAACAAACCCTCGGCGAACTCTGCGCCTCTGAGGTGAATCTCTCATGGCCATCCTTCTCGAAAACGCATCCGTCGTCACGCTGAACGCCACGAAACCAATTCTCGAAGCGCGGCAAATTCTCATTGACGACGGAACCATTGCCCAGGTCGGAAGGAAGATCCACACAGAAGGAACTCCGATCACAAAGCGAATCGACTGCTCGGGAATGATCGTCATGCCGGGCTTGGTAAACGCCCACTGTCATCTGACTGAGATTTTGCAAAAGAGCTTTCGCGACAACATGCGGATGGAAATCTGGCGCGGCTACAGAGCGACTACGGAGGACCTCGCCAAGCTCACGGCTGCAGAGATCGGAACGGCGGCCGAGCTGGCCTGTTCGGAAATGCTCAAGAACGGAGTCACAGCGGTCGTCGACCATTTTTCCACACGCCCGGGGCTGAGCGTAGACAAAATGGAAGCCGTTCTAGGCGCGTTCGAAAAGACCGGAATTCGGGGCATGCTTGTTCCGTCGCTGCGCGATCAAGATTTCATTCGCTTAGCGACGCAGTCGAACGGTAGAAAGTCGGCGAAGCAAACAGCGCCCGAGCCGTGGAGAGAGGAAGTGCTCACGGTTCTCGCGCGTCTCCGTCGCACCCGTAGTCACTGCGGCATGATGCTCGGACCTTCTTCTCCCATGAACTGCAGCGATGCGCTGCTCCGCGAGGTCGTCAACGTCGCCGAACAATTTGATTTGGGGATCCACACGCACCTTCTGGAAACGAGATTGCAATCCTGGGCAGCTCACCAGATTTATAAAAAACCTCTGTGCGTTCATCTTGCGCGAATTGGATTTCTTTCTTCTCGCCTTTCAACCGCGCATAGCGTCTGGCTGGATGATCGAGAAATCGATCTCTTGGCCTCATCCGGCGCCAGCGCCGTTCACAATCCGGCGAGCAATTTGAAGCTCGGGAGCGGCATCGCTCCCGTTGCCAAATTAAAATCCCGCGGCGTCAACGTGGCTCTCGGCACCGACGGCGGCGACACAAGCGATAGTTATTCTATCTTTGAGCAGATGCGATTGGCCGCCTATCTATCACGAGTCGTTGCCGAAGATCCAACTAACTGGATTACTGCGGCTGAGGCACTAAGAATGGGAACGGTTAACAGCGCGCAAGCTGTTCCCGCGTGGCGAGGCAAAATCGGCATGATCAGATCGGGCTACTGCGCTGACCTGATCCTACTAAAACCGAGCCTTCGACTTCGTCCGCTGCGCGATGTCGTGCACCAACTCGTCTTTTGTGAAGGCGGTCAGTCTGTTCACACGGTTATCGTCGCCGGCAAGGTCGTTGTCGAGGGCGGCGACTTCACCCAAGTTGACGAGAACAGCCTCATCCGCAGAGTGGAACCGATCAGCAGGAAAATGCACCGCCTCTACAGTCGCATCAAAAAAGTTCCCGACCGTTCTCAGAAAATCACTCGCGAACTCTACAAAAAAGCTCTGGCAGCAAAGGGACTGCCCGTGCGTTTCCTGACCAAATAGGGTAGTGGAAAAAGGTTATGGTGCAACGTTTCGAGTTTAAGATTCGAATTCCGATTTGTTCAAAAACGTTCGATATGGAACATCACAAGCAGGGTTGATCTTGAAGGTTGGTGGCTGTTGATCAAGCTCGATATGATTTTGAACGGAGAGTTCGAGTCGGTTTTATTTTCGTAAGCTAATCGTGTTTTGAATCGGTTGGCGCATGAAGTGGTAAGTGAGAACGTTAAGTGTTTAAATCTTAATTGTCGTGATTTTCTCATTTCCGCGTGCGGCGCTGCGAGCGCACTGCTCGCGTTCAATGCAGCCAATGCGGCGGCGGGGAAGCGCGATGGTTTTTTCGAACTCGAACCTGAAGCCGCGCTCGAGCCGCAGCTCGCGCAGGCGCGAGTCGGTGGCAAAGGTGAATTCATCTTCGATGTGCAGGGGCACTTCGTGGATCCGACTGGTGCATGGGTAAAGAGCGCGCCCGCCGATGCGTTCAAGTGGTCGTCCAAAACGGCTTGCGGGCTCGCTGCCAAACCAGGCGCGCGCAGTTATCTCAACTGCCTCGGACCCGAAGAATTCGTCAAAGACGTATTTCTCGACAGCGACACCGACATGATGGTGCTGTCGTTCGTGCCGTCGCGGCGCGATGCCGAGCCGCTCACGATTCAAGCGGCGGATGCGGTGCGGCGCATCGTCGATCGAATGGAAGGCTCGCATCGCCTGCTAATTCATGGCCGGGTGAATCCTAATCAGCCGGGCGATCTTGAAGCCATGGACGAGCTGAAAGAGCGCTGGAAGGTGAGCGCGTGGAAGACGTACACCCAGTGGGGTGTGGATGGCAAGGGCTTTTTCCTATCGGACGACGTCGGTATGCGCTTCATCGAGAAGGCGCGCTCGCTAGGCGTGAAGGTGATCTGCGTGCATAAGGGATTGCCGTTCGGCAAGCAATCCTACGAGCACAGCCAGTGCAGCGACATCGGTATCGTAGCCAAACGCTTTCCGGACGTGAGCTTTCTCGTCTATCACTCGGGTTTCGTTACCGGCGTCTCCGAGCGCGCGTACACCGGGCGCGGCGCGAGCGACGGTATCGATACTCTTATCCGCTCGCTGGTCGAGAACGGCGTTAAACCGAACAGCAACGTTTACGCTGAACTCGGCAGCACTTGGCGCTTCCTTATGCGCGACCCCGATGGCGCGGCGCATGCGCTAGGCAAGCTCCTCAAGTATTGCGGCGAGAACAACGTGCTCTGGGGCACCGACTCCATCTGGTACGGCTCGCCCCAGGACCAGATCCAGGCGTTTCGCACTTTCCAAATTTCCCCCGAAACTCGCGCGCAGCACGGCTACCCCGAGATCACGCCGCCGGTCCGCGCCAAGATCTTTGGGATAAACGCGACCCGGCCCTACGCAATCAGCGCCGATGAAGTGAAGAAGCACACTCGAGCCGACCGCGTTGCCACCGAGCGTCTCGCCTACCGCGAACATCCCGAGCCGCACTATCTCACTTATGGGCCGAAGACCCGGCGTGAATTCCTGAACCTGCTCCGCTGGAACGGCGGCTCCCGCGCTTAGCAAGCTGCTGGAAGCAGCGTAAAAACAGACCAAAGGGGGACGTTGTTGATTAGCTAACTACGCTCCACTGGCCAGAGCCACGCTGCGCCTCTCGCCCCACTCGAGTCTCCGTGAATGGGGCGAACGAGTTTGGTATCGACGCGATCAGAAAAGACGTATTGGTTCCAGAGCCGTGGGATGCGCTGGTAAAGCCGTTGAATGTTCGACATACCGCCGCCGAGAACGATTACGTCGGGATCCAGGATGTTGATCACATGAGCCAGACCTCGCGCCAGTCGGTCCTCGTATCGGCTGAGACATGCTTCGGCCTCCTGATTACTTGCTTTCGCTAGCCGAACGATCTCGGGAGGGTCGAGGTGCTCTCCCGTCGCATCACGAAAATCCCGGGACAGGCCAGGCCCCGATAAAAACGTTTCCAAGCATCCTTGCCTGCCGCAGTAGCACTGCGGCCCGGGTAACTCTTCTTGCCGGGGCCACGGGATCGGGTTGTGTCCCCATTCTCCCGCAATTGCATTAACCCCGGTTAGGATTCTACCTCGAATCGCGATTCCGCCGCCGGTGCCGGTCCCAATAATAACGCCGAAGACAATCTCGGCTCCGGCCGCTGCGCCATCCACCGCCTCGGAGAGAGCAAAGCAGTTGGCGTCATTGGAAAGCCGGACCTCACGACCGAGCGCGGAACTCAAGTCTTTGTCGAGAGCATGGCCAATCAGGGCTGTAGAGTTAGCATTTTTGATGAGTCCTGTTGCCGGAGAAATAGCGCCCGGCGTACCGATACCCACCGTACCTGAAGCTCCGAGTTCTTTTTCGAGGGCAGAAACAAGATCGACGATGGCCCTAACGGTAAGCTCATAATTGCCCTTCGGTGTAGCTACTCGCCGGCGAGCCAGGATGCTTCCGCTTGCGCTAAGCGCGATAGCCTCTATTTTTGTGCCGCCGAGGTCGATTCCAATCCGAAAAGCCGGATGTCGCATTTGGTTCTCAAAAACTCCGAGCAAGTCAACTCTGCCAGTGTTAGTATCAACGAATTCGAACTTCAGCTAGAGAATTTAGAGGAGCGTTCAATCTCGCTTTTAGCGTGAGCTACGGTCACAATTCTACGACTCGACTCTCATCCGATATCATCACCACTTTTTATCGCATCCACATTTGCCGGCTTTGATTGTCACCTCAATATCAGATGACCTGAGGTTACGCCGAAACAGACGAGTTCAGTGGGATGAAGTATTTACAACAGTTGAGATTCTAGGTCCCAAGGATGAAAGCGCCTCGAGAAGAGCATCTTCATCGATCTTCATGACACGCCCGTCAAGCAAAATCGGCTCTCCGTCGACGAAAACGGTCTCGACAGACTCACCGCTCTCAGATAGTGCGAGCTGCGCTATTAGATTATTCGTCGGCAGAAGGCCGGTTGAAGGTTTCAGCACCACGAGGTCGGCTTTCTTTCCCGCTTCAATCGATCCGATTTCATTCCCTAGAAGCATTGCTGTGGCTCCGCCCGCGCATCCCATTTGAAACGCCTCGTCAGGAGAAATCCAATGCTCGGGCTTCCACACAGCCCTTGGCAGCAATACCGCGAGCTTCATTTGCTCGAAGATTGAGTAAACGGTGCCCGCATTGACACTGTCTGCTCCCAGTCCAACGTTGATGCCTCGGTCGAGCATCTTTTTAATTCTGGCAACTCCACTGCCGAGCTTCATGTTGCTCGATGGATTATGAACGACATTGACCCGATGGCGACTCAAGATGTCAATCTCTTCTTCATCCAGCCAGATCGCGTGAGCCACCGAGAGATGGGGCCCAAGAAAGCCGATCTTTTCCAAATGCTTTACCATCGGCTCCCCGTAGAGATTTCTTGCAACCTCAGCGTGAAATCTGGTTTCGGCAAGATGTGTGTGAATGCCTACGCCGAGACTTTCCGCCAGATCTTTACATCGCATCAGGAGGTTGTCACTACAGCGTTGAGGTGCCGACGGCGCCAGCATGAAGGAGATTCGCGAGCCAAAGTCGCTGACATGCGCGGCTGCTTCCTTGGCTTGCGAAACCCAAGATTCGGCATGAATCGGATCGAGAACAATAGCCTGATTGTCCGGCGACTGATCTTTGACCGAAAGCGCTAGAATGCCCCTGATCCCGCTATCCTGGAGCGCGCGGCACGAAGCGTCGATAAATTTCAGCGGGACGTCGGAGGGAACGGTAAACATGTTCAGCACCGTGGTCACGCCGTGCTTGATAAACTCCAGACAAGCCGCGGAATGGAGCGTATAGATATCGTCCGCAGAAGCCTGGAACGACTTCTCCGTTGCCGTAGATTTTTGCGACCAGGATTCGAAACTGTCCTCATCCCACAATCCTCGTTGAAGCAAGCCAGTGAGGTGGGAGTGAGCGCTTACAAGGCCGGGAATAATAATTTTACCGCGGCAATCGATCACCTGATCGGCTTCGCCAGAGTTCACAACTCCGACACTCGCAATCCGACTGTCCTCAATCAGCACATGCGCGTCGTAGAGAATCTCCTTGCGAGCATTCATCGTGACGACGGTCGCGTCTTCAAGGAGAGTCTTCATTGAAAGATTGTTTCGATAGCACTCACCCTAGCGAACGCGGCTGGTAGCGGCCGAACGGTTTCGAGACGATTTCCGGTCTCTTTCCGCCATCGGGCCACTCTGCGATCATTTTTCCACGGAGCACAGTCATCACGGGCCAGCCTTTCATCTCTCTCCCTTCCCAGAGCGTCCACCCGGCTGAGCTGTGAACCATGTCGTTGGTTACCTTAACTTTCCGGTTCAGGTCCACCACGACGAGGTCCGCGTCTGATCCCGGCGCGATAACGCCTTTCTTCGGATACAGGCCAAAGATCCGAGCCGGATTTTCACAGCAGACTTGGACCAAGCGAACGAGCGAAATCCTTCCCCGGCTAACGCCGTCATTAAGCATCACCGGCAACGCTGCCTCTCCTCTTGAAGGAAACCCAGTCCTCGTCGCCCAGATATCGCCGGGCACTTCCATTTCCTTACGTGATCTGCCCGTGTTGGTGTGATCGCTGCCCACCGAGTCGATACGACCGTCAGCTACAGCTTGCCAAAGGATTTCGATCGTTTCAGTGCTCCGGAGCGGCACGTTGATTCGCCACATATCCTCGGTGAGACTCAGGTAGTGAGGCCCCGTCTGAGCATACACCGTCGCGCCGTCCGCTCTTGCGCGGGTGATCTCCTCAATCGTTTCGGGAGTGGTGGTGTGCTGGATATAAAGCGGGCACTTCAAAACGCGCGCGTAGTATGTATACGCGTGCACGTGGCCCGCTTCGCAAAAATGCGGCGAGCGCTCGTTCCAAATTTTGTATTCCTTTCGTCCCGCTTTCAAAAGACGCTCCTCGAAAATGCGCGCGATCTCCCAGTTCTCGCAATGCATGCACACGATCGCGGGCCGTCCGAGTTTAGCGACTGCTTCCAGCCCGAGATAAATCGTTCCATCGTCATAGCCGAAATAGCCCTGGCTCTTTCGATTCGGCCAATAGGTCGCCGTGCGCTCCGGGCTCATGAGATGAAGCTGGTATTTGAACGACGTGATCCCGAAATCCCGCGCCAGCCGCGGAATCTCGAGCGCGTGTTCGTCTTTTAAGATTTTCGGCGTGAGAAAAAAATCGACCATGGAGCGCGCTTCGCCCAACTCTTTGAACAGCCCGAATGCGTCGGCATAGAGCGGCACTTCCTCTGCGGTCTTTTCCGCCTTGTAGGGCTGTCCCATGTTGGCGCTCGGCTGCATGAAGCCCCAGGTCGTGATGCCATAAGCGGCGGCGCCGCGCGTCTCCGAATCGAATTCGTCTCCAACCCAGCGGTGGCTGCCAAAATGGACTTCGGGGTCAACGACTCCGGGGATCAAGGCGCGGCCTTTAAGATCGATTGTCTTCAGTGCCTGCGGCGCCGTATCTCCTTCGCCGACCGCGACGATTTTTTCCTTATCGACGGCCACAAAGCCCTCGATAATTTTCCCCGCAGTTACAATCTTTCCATTCGTAAAAAGTACTTCCACTTGAGCCATGGTTGCCTCCTAGTGTCGATGTCAATTGATGCCGCAGCGTGGTAGTGGTTCAGTTTGAAGACATCGTACTCTAGGTCAAAGAAAGATTTCTCGCGCCGCGCTCGAAATGACAGTCTAAATGAACTGTCATCTCGAACGAAGTGAGAGATCTTAACCAAACTGAACCATTACCCGCGATCCTACCTGTAGGCTTTAGAAATCTTTTCCACAAACCCTTCGTCGATCAGCTCCCGGACGATTGAATTATCGTAAAAATCCTCGAGTTTTCGATTGACCGGCTTTCCCATTGGCAGGGCATTTTTTACCGCCGCCACATCGGTCAGCGGGATCATAAGAGTTTTCTTAACGAAATAGTCATGCGACTTGCTCAAGACTTCCGGGTCATCGAGCTTCGTGTATTTCTTCATGACCTGCAGCACAAAGTCCTTCTTGCGCGCGTAAAGATGCAGCCCCTCAATAAACGCCATAAGAAATTTCTTCACTGCCGGCCGATTCTGCGTGAGGTAAGCGCGCGTGACAAAGAAAA
>VBKE01000570.1:607-3717 GCA_005879605.1 Deltaproteobacteria bacterium | reverse complement strand
CGATGCTCCCTACGGCGAGCTGCTATCGCGCTTGGTCATCGACGCGGCGAAGGCCAAATATCCGGGCAAGCCGATCAAGTATCTCGTGCTCACGCATCACCATATGGACCACACCGGCGGCACGCGGACCTACATCGCCGAGGGTGCCCAGGTGATCGTGCCGAGCCCGGACAAGGCGCATTTTGAGAAGGTCGCGCGTGCTCCCCACACGGTGGCCCCCGACGACCTGCAGAAAAAGCCAATGGCCGCAAAGATCGCGGAGGTCAAGGATCAGATGACGCTGAAGGACGATGTGGGGGAAATCCGTCTCTACAATATTCCCAACCCACACGCCCAAGGCATGATCATCGGCCACGTGGTCAAGGACAACATCGTATGGGTCACGGACCTGGTGTCACCCCGCGGTGAGGTAGAACGAAATCCCGGCACCATCGCCGTGGGCGAGGCGCTGAGAAAATACGGCGTTACGGGCGCCACGATTGCGGGCGGCCATGGCACGACTGCCAAACAAGCAGACATAGAGCCAGCCTTGGCACAGAACTAGGCGGTCACCAACTTCGATTCCGCGGCGTCCGGCAAGTCCGACGCCGCGGTTTCTCTTTCGAACCACGGCGGTCACGCTGAGTAGCCGGGCGGCAAATTGCAAACTCTGGAAGTTCATAACACAAGGCAAATTCAGAATTGTGCCCTTGCTAAATCTTACATCTTTTGCATTTTTCAATTTGCACTTTGCATTCTGTATCGAGCCAGAAATCCTATGAAAGTTCTTGTGACAGGCAGCGGCGGGAGCGAGCACGCGTTAAGAGATTTCCGGGGACACAATACCGATTTTGTCTTAACTACCAGAGTAGCTTGACAGCGAACTCTGTTTTCAGCTAATTTCCGCACAATTCTCGGCTGGGTTTTCCAACCCGTCACATCCTCGGATTCATACCTTCGCCCGTTCTGGATTCCCAGCAGAGGGCAATTCTTCCAATCTCGATGTGGGCACATAAAAAGGATTTTCCTATCATTCATTCGAGGGAGGAGGTCCGTCATGTCGTCGTTCGATCAAGCCACAAGCCGTCGCCGATTTTTGCAGTTCTTGGCAGCCAGCCCACTGTTTGCTTACGGAGGGTTTTCGGCCTTCGCGGGTGAAGGCCCGACCGCAGGCACGAAACTTCCCGACCCAATCATGTGGGCGCCGCTTAGGCGCCGGCCGAGGCGATCAACGTGTTCGAGTTCGAGCCGGTGGCGCGCAAGACCGTGCCCCCGGCGCATTTCGGCTACATGGCCTCGGGCGTCGACGACGAAGTTACTTTGCGGGCCAATCGCGAAGGCTTCCTGAAGTTCCAGCTGCGCCCGCGCCGTCTGGTCGACGTCAGCAAGGTCGACATGAGCACCGAGATCCTCGGCGTGAAATTCGATACCCCGATCATCGTCGCGCCAGTCGGCGGCCAAAAGGCCTTTTACACGGGCGGCGAGATCCCGGTCGCCAAGGCGGCGAAAGTCGGAAACCATCTGCAGATTCTCTCCACCGTCACGACCAGCTCGGTGGAAGAGGTCACCGCCGCGCGCGGCGCGCCGATCTGGTACCAGCTTTACGCCACGAATAAATGGGAGATCGCCAAAGCCTTCGTGACGCGCGCGGAAAAGGCGGGGTGCCTCGCGATCGCAGTGACGGTCGATCGTAACGGTGGGCGCAATCAGGAGACTCTAACTCGACTGCAGCGCACCGACACGCGCGAATGTTCGGCTTGCCACGACCGCAGCAGCATGGAAGCTAACCTCAGGCGCAGGCCCATGTATGATGGGGTCGACGTCACGGGGCTGACAAGTGGCCAGTCCTCCGCCATGACCTGGGACTTCTTCAAGCGGCTGCGCGACACAACCAAGATGAAGATCGTGATCAAAGGCATTCTCGCGCACGAGGACGCCAAGCTTGCGGCCGACGCCGGCATCGACGCGATCATTGTCTCGAACCACGGCGCGCGCGCCGAGGACAGTGGGCGCTCGACCATCGACGCCCTGCCGGAAATTGTCGAAGCGGTCGGCGGTCGGATGCCGATCTTGATCGACAGCGGCTTCCGCCGCGGCACCGACATCGCCAAGGCGCTCTGCATGGGCGCGCAGGGTGTGTGCATCGGCCGGCCGTATATCTGGGGTCTCGGCGCGTTCGGCCAGCCGGGCGTCGAGCGCGTGCTCGAGCTGCTGCGCATCGAGCTGCGCACCATCATGCAGCAGCTTGGTGCGCCGTCAATCAAACATCTCACGCCGGCCATGGTACGGCGGGCTTGAGTTTGAGCCGCGGATTACGAGAGGCGAGATGACGAGAGACCTAAGATGAACCTGCCGCCCGCGACTGCGGCGCAGGTGCGCAATTGGCTCGAACGCTTCGCCGAGGCGGCAGTGTGTACCGTAATCAACAGGTCTCCTACACGTTAGGTCGACGCCAGTTCGGCTTTCCTACTGATGAGGGAAGAGAGGAGAATTACAATGGCGATACGCAGACGAACTGCCACCGCTGTCCCGTCACCTAGACAATCAACCGGCGAGACCCGCTGTATAGGTGGAATGTGTGACCCACAAAGAATCCAAGGCCTCAAGGCGCCCGCTCCCAGGGGTACTTACAATCTCATCAATCTCACGGGGCCAGGTCTCTTCCTCGCCGGCCACGTAACAAAACAAGGCGGGGCAACGGGCCTTTCCTTCGTAAGACTGCAAATAGATGGTCGGAGCGTAGTGGATCTTTCCTTCGCGGCGGCTCAGAACTGGGGACTTACACAACAGAATCCGTATGGTCTGGTCGTTCTGGGAAGCGGCGGGTTACAGACTTTCACGTTCGGTTGGCCGGTTCCCCTTGTGTTCAAGAGAAGACTCGATCTCTCCGTGGTAGTGAACGAAGTTGGGGTTGTCCAAATAGTGGCCAATGTGATCCGCGGAAGCCTCACCTAGGTTTTCGGTGTCCCTGGGAATCTGACCCGGGTCTGGATTTTTTCGAGCCGGCTTTATCGTTAAGTCAGAACCGACATATAGCAGTAGTATCCAATAGGGCTTTGCCGAGGCAAAGGAGGAGAAAATGAGAAAGTTATCTTTTTTTGCGGCTATCGTGGTCATTATATCTCATGCTG
>VBKE01000570.1:0-482 GCA_005879605.1 Deltaproteobacteria bacterium | reverse complement strand
GCGGTCCCAACCCTAACAAACTTCTGCGGTTTAAGAAAAACGGGCAGCTTGTCGCCGAGCACGATTTCGGCGGGACTCCGCTCTTGGGGCTTCAATTTAATCCTTGGGACAACAAGGTCTACATTTGTAACTTCGGCGCTTCGAAAATTCAGCGGATCGCGGCCAAATTTAACGATATGACGGAGATTGAAGACGTGGCTTCGATCCCGCCTATTGGAGCGCCGGCCGCTCCCCGAAAGGTAGATAATACGGATATGAGCGAAGACACGATCATATTCGGCAGCAATAAGTTTCCGGCCCCCAACGCTCTTGCTTTCGATAAAGACGGCAATCTTTATATATCGGATTCTTTCCAGGGAGCGATCTTTCGGATTGACAATGCGCACAAGTGTGCGACGCCTTGCCCGGTGACTACTGTCAAACATGACGGCCTTTTGGCGACGGCTGGTTTCCCTCCCTTCGGCGCCAACGGCCTCGCGTTG
>VBKE01000064.1 GCA_005879605.1 Deltaproteobacteria bacterium | reverse complement strand
CGTGTTATAGGCCTTTTGGCTTGCCGGAATCTCTTCGAGAATGGAACCGCCGAGAAGATAGATGCCGAGCTCCCGCGCCAAAGCCGCCAACCCCGCCGTCGTGGGACCGGGAATCGGCTCGGCGGCCGCCCTCTCGAGTTGCTTGTTACCCCGCCAGATAAAAACTTCGGGAAGCGCGACCACTCGCGCGCCCTCTGATGCGGCTTGCCGAACCCAGCGCTCCGCTTCTTGGAGATTGGCCGTTTTGTCGTCGGAGGCCAGCATCTGAATCGCAGCAGCAAGGAATTTCATAGTTCTTCAAACCACCTCTTCGGCGGGTCAGCGGAAGTTTTAACGGTTGAGAAAAACCGGACACGGGGTATTTCTGAGCACGTACTCGGTCGTGCTCCCCAGGACCATTTCAATGATCCGCCGGTGGCCGTAAGCTCCGATGAAGAGCAAATCGTAGTCGAACTTGGTCAGATGTTCGATGATCTTCTGCTCAGGATGCCCACGGTCTAGTTCATAGCGTGATTCAATGGCGTAAGAACTCAGATAAGACTTGGCTTGTCTGAGCACGTTTTCTCCCAGCTTCTCCTCTTTGGCAATGGTTAGGACCGTCAGCGGCAAGTGAAGGACGGAGCAAAATTCTGCAGCCGATTCCATCGCCGAGCTCGCCCTTTGGCTGCCATCGTAGGCCAGGAACGGGCGCTCGATGGTTTTGAACTTCTTCGTGGAGACGAATATCGGACGGGGGCACTTGCGCGTGATGCTCTCCGCAGTCGTGCCCAGAAGCCCGGTTGAGAATTCCTCGTTAACGCCTCGGTGACCGATAACAACCAAGTCGGCCACTTTGGATCGCTCGCAAATCTCGTTGGGAATGATCCCTAGATCCAAAAAGGTTTCATGCCGGATGCCTTTTTGGCGGCACTGCTGCGCAAAGTCCTCAAGGATAACCTTACCCCGTTCTTCGAGGGCTTCGCGCATTTTGGTCGAAAAGTCGAGATACGGCTCAAAACCAAGAGAGCCAGAGATGTCATGGAAAAAGGTTCCTTCGATCGAGATGGTGTCTATTATGTGCTGGCCCAAGAGCGTGCCGCCGAACTTTTCGGCCATCCAGATGCCGTACTCGAGTGCTGCTTTGGAGTGCTCCGACCCATCGAGAGGAATTAAGATGTTCTTGATCATGATTCCCTCCGTTGATTTACCTCATGGACGATCGTAGCGATGAGCGCTCCTCTAAAAATGGGTCCGGGACCCCGTTCCGTGCGCCACCGCGGCTAACTTAACAAGCTATGGCCGTTTTGCAAGCTGAAAATCACGCGGGTCGCAGTTTACAAATTTGCATGTATGAGAGATAATCCGTCTAAATCCATCGAGATTGAGCCATGGCACAATCCAAAAACAGGATCGAATCCCGCCTGCAAGAGCTAATCAATAACGCCAAGCGGATGAATATCGAAGTTCGAACAGAGAAACTCCTTCGCGAAGTCGGCTACCGGGCACGGAGCGGGCGCTGCCGTGTGAATGGCCAGGATGTGATTCTGATCGATAGAGATGCGCCGATTGGTGAACAGGTGGATTTCTTGGCGGCGGAGTTGGAAGAGCACAAAGCCCGGATTGGCTAGATCAACAACTCTTCAAAGTTAGCGCTGGACGGCCCTACCTTTGCCTTGCGCGTTTTCTTTAGTGAACTCGGATTTTTTTTGCCGCTTCGATGCCGATGGCGAATTCGTCGTCGCCCACTTTTAAATTCATAATCCCCAGAGATGGAGCCACATCCATTACCTGAACCTTCGCGCCTGGGACGAGCTTGTGATCCTGCAGAAAGCCGAGAAGTCGGGTGTCACGCTCGCCGCCTTCGGTAATATATTCGAGCTCAACCTCTTTCCCAGCGGAAGCCTGATTTAGAGGAATCCCTTTTTGCGGACGGGGTCGAGCTTCTCCGGGAATCGGATTTCCGTGTGGGCAAGTCGTGGGGTTATTTAGTAGCTTGGCCAGCCTTTCCTCGACTTCCTGAGAGATCGCGTGTTCCAAACGAT
Organism: Deltaproteobacteria bacterium; assembly: GCA_005879605.1. Taxonomy (GTDB): domain Bacteria; phylum Desulfobacterota; class Binatia; order UBA9968; family UBA9968; genus DP-1. Next base: position 8,071 of record VBKE01000064.1, on the reverse strand, counting down.
GAGCTTCTTGATGGGCCTTGACCCAATCAAGCCCCAACAAATCGGTCAGAAAACGCTCTATCAGAAAATGGCGCCGAAGGATTCCCTCGGCAAGTTTCCTGCCTTCAGCAGTCAAAGATATCTCTTTGCGGCGCTCGACCTTTATATAACCTTGTCGTTCCAACCGACGCAATGTTTCCACCATCGTTGACGGCGATACACCAGCCTCATCCGCTACTCGCGCCGCTATAACTGGCTGAATCTCCTCCTCAAGGGCGCAAATTGTCCTCAAGTAATCTTCCACAACTGGAGTGATTTTGGTCTGGGCCATAGGATTGACAAAGCTAATATATACGTATATAGAAACTTCGCAAGTTAGGTGGTATAAACTTTATTAATACGTAGAGGTCACTGCAATATCAAGTTTTGATTTATATTTTACTGGCATTGGAAGATCAAGTTTTGTCGTAAAACATAACGCGAAATGAGACGCTGACATGGGCCACAATAGCATAATACCAAGGCGCCTGTCAGAGGATCATAAAAACGACCCTCCTGGCACGAGCATGCGGTCCGTGTTCTTTTTTTGCCGGATCGTTCTGTTCGTCTTGGTCCTGTTTCCTAGCTCACCCGCCTTAGCCGATGACACCGCGAGAAAACTCCTGGCTTTGATCGACTACATCGGCACGGATTACAAGAACGCCGTCCAGGCAGGCAAAATTGTCAATCCGGACGAGTACCAGGAACAGTTGGAGTTTTCAAAGCGAAGCCTGGAGCTTTTCGATCAACTCAAAGAAGTCGACAAAACCGACAAAGCCGGGGTTGAACCGGATCTTAAGATGCTCGCCAAGCAGATCGAGAACAAGGCGGATACTAAGATGGTGGGCGCGGTAGCGGATAGCATCAAATCTAAAATAATGACCGCATATCATATCGTCCCCTACCCGCGACAGCTCCCATCCTTCGAAGCCGGCAGACTTCTTTTCGCGCAAAACTGCTCACAGTGCCATGGCGAAGCCGGCAAGGGAGACGGCCCGGGGCGGCAGAGCATGAATCCGAAGCAGCCCGTACCGGCGAATTTCACCGATGCGGAGTTTATGTCAGGGCTGTCTCCATTCAAGGCCTTCAACGCGATAAGTTTTGGCGTGGAAAATACCGCTATGGCTTCCTTCGCGGCGCTATCGGAAGACCAACGCTGGCAGCTCGCGTTTTACGTGCTTTCCCTTCGTTTTTCGCAGGAACAGGCTAAGTCAGGCGAAGCCCTGCTACAGAAGAAAAACCTTCCGGGGGAGCTGACAGACGTGGCAACGCTGTCGACCCTTACCGACGACCGATTATCCGAAAAAGTAAAAGGCTATTTCACGGAAGATTCGCAAGCGAGCGATGTGCTTGCTTACCTTCGTCGCGGCACTTTACAAAAGACTCCCAATGATCCGCTCCTCGTCGCGCGCACCCGCCTGCGTGAAGCCTCGGAACTTTATGCCAAGGGTGAGAAAGAAAATGCTTACCAGAAAGCCGTCGAAGCCTACCTCGACGGCTTTGAAATGACCGAGCCCGCTTTGTTCGCCAAAGACAATTCGTTTGGACGAAATCTCGAAGGGCAATTCACGCAGTTCCGCAATGCGATCAGACAAGGCGTTCCCAGCGAGGAGATTCAAAAACAGCAGCAGGAACTCGAGGCCAAGCTGGACCAAGCGTCGCAAATCATGGCAAGCAACGACAGTTTTTCCGAGACCTATTCCTTTGCCAATTCCGCGCTCATCATCCTCCGAGAAGGCCTCGAGGCGGCGTTGATCCTCGCCGCCATCTTGGCGATGCTCAGAGTCATGGGCGCCAACGAGGCGATTCGCTACATTCACTTGGGATGGATTCTCGCCCTGGTCGCCGGAGCCATAACCTGGCTCGCCGCGCAATCCGTACTGACATTCAGCGGCAGGCATCGGGAAAGCATGGAAGGATTTATCTCGGTCTTCGCCGCGGTTGCCTTATTCTACGTGGGTTACTGGCTTCATACACGATCGGAAGCCAACAAATGGCGGCAGTTCATTCACGGTAAAGTCCAAGATGTCGTCTCGAGCAAGAAGGTCTTCGGCCTCATGGGCATCTCTTTCTTCGCCGTTTACCGCGAGGCTTTTGAGGTGGTGCTGTTCTACCAAGCTCTCTGGTTACAAAATGAAACCAGTCGCGGCGCGATCATCTGGGGATTTATGGCGGGACTGGTAGCGCTTATACTGGTCACGTTCGCCATTCTCAAACTCGGACTGAAAATTCCTCTGAAGTACTTTTTCGGCGCCACCGGAGCGTTGCTTTACATCATGGCTTTCATCTTCGCGGGCAACGGCATCAACGAGCTTCAGGCCGCAGGATGGATATCCAGCACGCCGCTGAGCTTTGCGCCTCAAGTGCCGCTCCTGGGGATCTATCCGACGCTCCAAACCCTCGTGGCTCAGGCGCTGATGCTTATGGCGTTCATAGCCACTGCGGTCGGGTTAGCCAAGGAAAGACGGCAAGCAGGGTAGTCGATGGAGCAGCCGAGTTCAAAGCAACCTCAGTGGGAAAAACAAAGTGCCGCAAAGGAGCATGGTTCGTTGCGGTGTTGCTGCGGCAGTCTTTTGGCGCGCTTGGTTCCGCAGGGCGTTGAGCTTAAATGTAGAAGATGCAAGCGCCAGGTCATTTTACCTCTGGAGGAGAGAATGACGAAGCAAATAGCGGGTAGATCGAGCTAAAGACGCGTAGTTAAAAATCCCAAGAGGCCAGAGGTCTCGAACCCAGAGCCCGGTGCTTCGCCAACAATTTGGCGGGGGCCGGGCTTTTTTATTTGGCAAAACGAAGAACAGGAGGAGCCATATGAAATATTTGATCACTGCAGCGACATTGGGCTTGCTTTTTGCCAGCACCGCATTCGCCCAAGAAGACGACACCAGGGTTGAGATCCGAGAATTACGGGAGAAGTTGGAACGCTTGGAACGAAAACTAGCGGCCGAAGATGCGGCACGAGAGAAAAAATCGGCGGAAGAACGAGCCGCAATAACCGAACAGGTCAAGAAGGACGTGATGTCCGATGTCGGCGCAAAAGGCCAGAGCTTTTTCGGCAAACTCATGGAGCAAACGAAGGTCGGGGCCTACGGTTCCATGCGCTACGGCACGTCAAATTTGGACGATCTTCACAACACCTTCACCTTCAGACGTCTCGTCTTGACGGTCGATTCTCCAATCACCGAGCGTTTAAAAGCTGCCCTGGAACTGGAATTTGAGAGATTCACGGAGCTCGAAGTCGAGAAAAGGCTCTTCTCATCATCGGGCGTAGGGCTCCAACAGGCCGTTGAAGCGACCAATCATTCGGAAATTTCTTTGGAGCAAGCCTGGATGCAGTACGACATCGCCGATTGGTTCAAATTGCGGGCCGGCGCCGTGCTCGTGCCGCTCGGCAGGTTCAACATCAACCACGACGACAACCGCTGGGACCTGCCGCGCCGTTCACTGGTGGATCGAGGCGTGCCGGTTTTGCCTTCGACCGCAGCTTGGCCGGAACTTGGCGCGGGCTTCCTGGGAGACTTTTCTGTCGGCAACACCGGGAAGATCAGTTACCAGTGGTACGTCATGAACGGCGTGGCCTTGGATGCCGAGCTTGAACAGACATCTCAGACGCGAACGGGCGACACGACCAAGTTCGCGCAGGAGGTCGAGTTACGTCCTTCGCGCGGCACGTTCGCCGATGACGTCAAGAGCGGCAAGGCCGTGGCGACCCGTTGGGCCTATAGTCCCTGGCTGGGTGACGAGGTGGGCGTTTCTCTTTACTGGGGACGCTATACTCCCGATTTTCTTCCAAACCGACCCGTTTTCTCCGTCGCTCTGGACGGCAAAAAGAGCTGGGGGCCTTTTGAGATCGAGGGTCAATACGTGCATACTCAGTGGAGCGGCGTGAAGGATGTGGCGCGGGGCTTTGCGCGGAAAGCTGTCTCCAGCGAAAGCGAAGCCGAAATTGGCGATGTTGAAACCGAGGTCGAGTTTGAATTGGCCAACTTGGCGACGAGCAAGCAGGGATACTGGGTTGATTTCCGCTACCGCTTCTGGCCGGAGTTTCTGAGCAACACGATTTTGGGCAAGCATTTTTCCAATCCACAACTCATCGCCACGCTACGTTTGGAACAGGTTTGGTTCAACGGACTGATCAAAGAAATGGCGTTTACCAATTCAACACTGACTCAGTTCGAGAAGGAAAACCGGCTTCTTAATCGTATCACGACGGGCTTAACCTACCGTCCAGTCCCTCTCGTCGCTCTGCAGCTCGCTTACGAATATACACGCACCAATCAGGGCAAGAGCCTGTCCAGCGTGACCAATTTTCTTACCTCTTCTAAAAACAATGAATATTTTCAACATGCAATCCTGATGGGTTTGGCGTTTGGATTTTGAGATGAGTGTCCCTCGAATTGGGCTTTGGCTGCTCTGCTTCCTTCTTCCATTAGGAAGTCCCCTCTTGGCGTTCGGTCAAGAGGGAGTCTTTCTCAAGGAAGAGGATGCTCCTAAGGCCGTTTTCCCCGACGCCAACTCGTTTGAACGAAGAGTGATCCCCTCCAGCGAGGAACTGAAACAGAAGATACAACAACGCATGGGAAAGACCAAAACATCGTTGTGGGAAGATTCCTACGTTACGTTCGTGGCCAAGAAGGGCGATACAATTTTAGGTTACGCCGTAATCGTCGAGGAAATCGGTAAACATCGCCCCATTACATTTATTGTCGGGGTGGGCAACGACCGCAAGATCAAGGACGCAGCGCTCATGGTTTACCGTGAGGCTTACGGCGGGGAGGTCCGAGACCGCCGGTTTCTTCAGCAATACAAAGGAAAAGAACTGAAAGACACGCTCCTTCCCTATCGCGACATTCAGAACATCAGCGGCGCCACATTGTCCGTGGAGGCCATTGGGCGAGGGAGCAAGAAAGCTCTGGCTCTCGTTGATGCGGTCTACCTAGAAGGCACTGAGCGAAAATGAAAACCTTGGCGAGATTTTTTATTGTCACTTGGGTTTGCATCTGGCCGGGCCCGGCATTTTCCACCCTTCGAGTTGACGTTGTGGCACTCGGAACCGGAAGTGGCGAAACGAATCATTAGAGAAGCAGCTAAGGAGGTCCATCGCCTCGACGAAATCCTGTCGAACTTTGATCCCGACAGCTCGCTGTCACGGTTCAATCAACAGGCGGGCAAAGGCAAAACGAGCCTCCCACCGGAGCTCCATGAGATTCTGGCCATCGCCCGGCAGTTCAGCATCATGACGTCCGGCGATTTCGACATCACGGTCGGACCGTTAATGGAATTATGGCGTGATAGCTCATCGCTTGGCCGTTTGCCCGATCGTGACACACTATCAAGGGTGCTGGGTCAAGTGGGATATGAAAAACTCAAGCTCTATGATCACCGTCAAGCTGAACTTCTCCACCCGGCTATGAAGATCGACCTCGGCGGCATCGGCAAAGGTTACGCGGTGGACCGGGTCGCAAACCGACTCAAAACAGCTGGAGTCAACGCGGCGCTAATCAATTTCGGTGGCAGCAGCATTTACGCGCTCGGCACTCCGCCCGGAGAACAGGGTTGGGAGATCGGACTTCAAGCAACAGACGGCCGGCTGCGCGGCGTGGTTTACCTGCGCGACATGGCTTTATCCACGTCAGGGAGCATGGGAAAATTTTGGAACATCGGCGGCAAGAGGTATGGCCATTTGATTGACCCCAAGAGCGGTATGCCGGTGTTGGAGTCGCGCATGGCAACTGTAATCACTGCCAGCGCCACGACTGCTGAAGCGTTAACGAAGCCGTTGGTTCTGCGCGGCAAAAACGCGCTTCAGATCGTCGCGCAAATTCCTCAGACCGAAGCTATCATCATCTCAGAGAGTGGTCCGTTGTTTTTCTCCGGCGGGTTCAGGTCCAAAACCCGCTGGCAAGAGATTCCAAGCTCATGAAGAACTTCGCTTCCTCGTCCTTTCGGTTGCGGGACGCTTCGTTTGAAATCAGGCTCGTCTACAGCCTCTTCCTCGCGTTTATTCTTGGCGGGCTGGCAACGACCTGGGTCTTTCAGTTCCAGCGCATCGGTTTCAGCTACGAGCGAATCGTCGCCTATTATTTGGGCGGAGAGATCCAGGGACAGATGTTCTTTCCGAAAAATCTCAACGCCCTTCTCGAGGAGACTCATTTCCATACGTTCATGATGAGCGTGGTGTTCTTGATCCTCTCACATCTTTTCCTCGCAACGTCGGTGGGTAGGACGACCAAGCTCTTTTTTATTCTCGTGACGTTTTTCTCTCACGCCGCCGATATGGGCAGCACCTGGCTGATTCGAACCCTGTCGTCCAGCTTTGCCTACTTATTGATGGCGTCTTGGATCGGCTTGTGGATTGGATATCTTGGAATGATATTGATCCCGGCTTGCGAGATGTGGCTGCCGGCGGATTCAAATCCGAAATAGCTCGCGGACGTTGTTAGTCGTCACCCGCGCGACTTCCTCCAAAGCCAGACCTTTCACTTTTGCGATGGTCTCCGCGACGAAGCGGACATAGGCCGGCTCATTGCGTTTGCCGCGATGAGGAACGGGGGCCAAGTAAGGCGAATCGGTTTCCACGAACATCCTTTCCAATGGCACTTGACGGACGACGTCACGCAGAGGTTGGGCGTTCTTGAAGGTGATGATGCCGGTGAACGAAAGGTAAAAGCCCAGGTCTAAGTACACGCGAGCCGCGTCGTAATCGCCGGTGAAGCAGTGAATCACGCCGTGGAGTTTTCCTACGCCCTCGGCCCGCAACAAATCGGTGGCATCCGGTGCTGCGTCCCGCTCATGGACGACGATAGGCAGATTGGTTTCGCGCGCCATGGCAATGAACTCGGCGAACACGCGGCGCTGAACCTGCCGCGGCGAGTGATCGTAGTAATAGTCCAGACCAGTTTCGCCGACAGCTACGACTTTGGGATCGGCGGTAAGTTCCTTTAGCCTTTTCAGTTCATCCGTGCCGACATCCTTGGCGTCGTGGGGATGCATACCCACCGTCGCATAAACATGGGGAAACGACTGCGCTAGCGCTATCGCCTCGGTGTTGCTTGATATCTCGCCGGCACCGCCGACGACGATGATTCTTTCCACCCCGGCTTCTTGGGCGCGCTTGACGACCGCTTCCACCTCGGAGGCGTATTCAGAGCCCTGAATATGGGCGTGGCTATCGATCAGTCCCAAACTGGATAGCTCGTTCATGGGATCTCTCGCTACTCGTTGGCCGGTGCTTCGATGCGCGGGAAGAGAACTTTGGGGCCGTCGACTTTGTGGCCTGGGGCAAAGCATCGTCCCCAGGGGGCGCGATAAGCTGCATCCGCCTCATTGAGCGCGAGGAGCGAGCTCAGTTCTTTCACAGTATCCGGAAGAAATGGAGCGAGTAGCCGCGAAGCGGCGCGTATGGCTTCCAGGAGATGATGCAAGACTTCGCCCACCCGCGGCCGCTTGTCAGCGTCTTTGAATAGGGTAAACGGCGAAGTCTGGACCACGTAACGATTGGCATGATCGATGGCGCCCCACACCGATTCGAGAGCGCGATGAAACTGAAGTTCCGCCATGTGCCGAGCCAGCTCTTTCTCGGCGCTCACGAACTTATTTCTCAGCTCTTCATCTTCCGGCGCCCATGTGGGGCCTAGGGGCTGAACCACGCCGTCAAAGTATTTCTGCTGCATCGCCAGCACGCGGCTGACGAGGTTACCGAGATTATTCGCCAGATCGGCGTTATAGCGCGCCGTCAGGCTATCTTGGCGAAAATCGGCGTCCTGCCCAAAGACGCCCTCGCGCAGCAGGAAATAACGGAACGCATCCATGCCGATCTTTTTCTTCATCTCGAGCGGCGAGATGGTATTGCCCAGGCTCTTGGACATCTTCTGACCTTCCACGGTCCAGAAGCCGTGCACGTTTAAATGCTTGTAAAGCGGTAGCCCCGCCGCCATCAGCATGGTCGGCCAGAACACGCCGTGCGGTTTGACAATGTCCTTGCCGATAAAGTGCTGCGCTTCCGGCCAAAATTTTTGAAAGAAATCTTCGCCTTTATGTTTCAGGGCGCTCACGT
>VBKE01000063.1 GCA_005879605.1 Deltaproteobacteria bacterium | reverse complement strand
AACAGAGCGCGATCTCCACTTCCGGGCGGCAGGTGAGCGGCCGCAGCCAGAGCGAGTTGTAGAGCACTTGCACGTCGATCCCCAACGCGTCCATGTGTCTCAGCCGCTGGCTCACATCGCTGACCTCCCGGGCTTGCACCGGAGTGCCCACTTCCCGGCCGAATCTTTTGACATGCTCTTCGGATTGCTTCTCGTTGGGCGAGGGAAACTTGGGGCCGAGGTCCTCGCCGTCGAGAACCCAATGCTGGCGCTCGGGATTGTCGGGCTCGGCTACGAGCTTCGGGCGATATTTTTCTTCACCGGCCTCGAGATAATCCCACACGCGCTCGTTCTCTACCACGTGCGCGTCCGCGTCGATCACGTCCGTTTTTACATTTGGCGTTAACATGGGATCTCCGTCAGCAAAGCATTACCCAACATCGGCTCCGCTGTCTAGAGGTTTGGTCGGAGAAGCAGGGTTAGACTTTTTTTCTCGACAATCTTCGCAGAGTCGCCCATCCGATCGCTCATTAAAGGACGCTGTGCGATCTTAGGCCGTCTTGGCAAACCCTTCATTCACTTCCTTTCTCGTAGGCGAGCAGCTTCTTGACGCTCGGGCGCTCCTGCATGCGCTTGAAATGAGCCGCGACGTTGGGGAAGCCGGAAAGATCCACTTCCAACTGGGTGGCGCGGCGGCAACTCGTCCCACGGATCGGCGGGCAGAATGTGCGCGTCGGGGAAAGGTCCGATGGACCCATTGGAGAGCATTAACTACCGCGGGAAAACTCGCAGCTAATTATTTCTTCAGCTTGTCGATGATCCTTGTATCGTAAAACTGGCTTGGCGAAGCATCCTTGGCCGCCGGCAGCACTGTGCTGCCAAAGAATCTGAGAATCTGCTCGAAGCCGCGATCCGTAAAGGTGAGATCCCTATTGAACCCCGCCTGCTTGGTAAAAAATCCGTAAGTCTTCTCCAACACCGCGGGGTCTTTGTCCCTGGTATATTTAGCGAGAACACTCTTCGACAACTGCGGGTCGTCGTACCACGCATTGATGCCTCGCTGCACGGCGCGCAACAAGCGCAGCCAGATTTCCGCTCTTTTTTCGACTTCCGTTTTTCTGATCACCAGGCCGATGTTTTGGTATGGCAGATCGTACGTATCAGCGAGCCTGGTGTAACCTTGCGCATCCGCATTGAAGCTCACCGGCGGAGTTAATGCCGATGCCGCGATCTGCTTGGATTGCAGCGCGGTCCACTGAATGGCCGATCCGCCCAGTCGCAAAAGCTGCACGTCGATCTCCGGTTTCAGACTGAGCTTGGTCAATGCCGACCTTACTCCGTAATCGTTCGGCGTCCCGATCCGATCTGCGCCGACAATCTTGCCCCGCAGCTGCTCCGCCGATTTGATCTCCTTCTGGGCATGGAAGGAAAAGATCATTTGGTTGAGAAGTCCGGCGATCATGGTGACATTGCCGCCCGCCAGCGCCACCGGCACGATAGCGGGAGCGGAAATTTGCACGGCATCGACCTCCCCGGCAACGAGCGCGGCAATGGCGGCGTTCGATTGGATGTACACGAGCTCGACATCAAGTACTTGACCCTGGAAAGCGGAAGAGGCGGCAGCCATCCACAGCGGCGCCATGGCACCGATCGGAGATACATAGGCAGTCCTGAGCTTAGCTGGTCTCTCTGCCGCGACGGCACAAGCCGCCGAGTGAAAAATGGCCAGTGCAAAAGCCGCCAGCGCCGTGAGCCTTCGGCATTTTATCTGTTGCATGACTCAGCTCGGCTTCTTATCTGCAAGGAGCGCATGCTCCACGGCCATCCTTCCAAAGGTCATCCCACCGAGCAGCGTCAGTCCCGCTTGATAACCGGCCCCGTACTCCGTCCGCACTCTGACGGTGCCGCCCGCGTATAAGTTCGAAATGGCATGCCCGCGTAAATGCATCACCCGTCCGTGAATGTCCGTATAAAGTCCGGCGGACGACGACTCCGTAGGCTTTAGTTCCACGCCGTAAAATGGCGCCTTGAACAATGGCCCCAAGTTGGGGTTGATAGGATGTTTGGTGTCCCCAGCTTTCCGAATCCATAAGGATTGGCCGCGGCCGAAATCCGGATCCAAACCGGCGCTGGCATTATCATTGAATCTGGCAACGGTTTGCTGCAGTTGCGTCGCATCAATGCCCAACTGTTGCGCGAGATCCGCTAGTGAGTCGGCTCGTTTGACCCACGCCGGCAGCGGCCTTCCGGGCGGAATGTTGGCGAACGGATAGCGCTCTCTGAATTGCGAATCGAACAGCAAGAAGAACGGAATGTTCGCGTAGCGATGTTTTTTGACCACATCAAATTCTCTGAGTTTCACGACAAACTCTTGGAAGAAGGCCTCGTTGCCGAATCGCTTGCCTTCCGAGTTCACCACGATGGCATGAGGATAGGCCAGCTCTTGTATGCCGGCGGAATGGAACTCGGGCTCACCTCCGTCGCGCGGAATCCAATAACCCACCATGGAACTCAAACTTGCCGGAATATTCCGAATGAAGGCGCCAAGCTCTCCCGCCATGAGCAATCCATCGCCCGTTTGGGTCGGAGGATGGTGCGGAGCGGAATCGGGAAACGATTGGTAAGCGCGCACGAACTCGGGGTTGCTTTCATAGCCGCCTGTGCCGAGAAAGATTCCGCGGTCACCTTTTAGTGGTTGCGTGCCGTTTCGCACCCGTACTTCAACCCCGGTGACCCGGCCGTCCTCCACCAGGAGCCTTGTCGCCGGCGATTGCGTCAGGATAGTCACTCCTTTTTCCAAACACTTGAGGAGCAGCCATGCCGCCAGTCCTTGACCCGCCGCATATACGGACGCCGCATGCTCGAGGTTTTCCGGAGCCCAAGAGTAGCGATTCCCGAGCCCGCCCCATTTGATCGCGTCGGACCACGAAACGCCTCCTGGCATGTACGGACTGTCCAAAAGAGCGGGAGCGGAAATTAGCAGAGCTTTTTTCGGCAGCGGCACGACTTCGAGTGTTCGACCGGGACCGAGTGATCCCGGCGCGCCCGGAAAGTAATGGTCCGGAAGACCTTCGATGATTCGAAAGGGAATGCCCAGTTGGCTGAATGCCTCGATGGTCGCGGCTCCCTCTTTCGCGTACATTTGCATTTTTTCTTCTTCAGCAAATCCTCCCGAAAGAAAGCGCAGGTAGGTGAGGCCTTGTTCATCGGAATCATCCAAGCCGGCAGCGCGCTGGAGCATGTTGTTGGGTGCCCAAAGCCCGCCGTAGGAATAGGCGGTGGCGCCGCCCACAACCGGTGCTTTCTCGACGACGACTGCCTTTAGACGGCGATGAGCCGCCCATAAAGCGCTTGCCAAGCCTGCCGCTCCCGAGCCAACTGCTATCCACTGGAAGTCGTTATCCATAAATCGTCCGTATAAGAGAAATTAGCTCCAACAATCACGAAAGTGGCGAAATTGCGATCCGGTTCGGTTCCACGACCAACCGTTTATCCGAGAACTACCAAAGAACCGTCTCACAGGGCAAATCAAAGTGAACGCCTGTGTATTTATGTCACCCCCGCTTAAGCCGATGGTCCGGCGCGTCGCACGTCAGTACGGCGTCGGTATGGAGTTCTAAAGTCATCCCGTTCTCCGTTTATCGCCGACTACCAATGTTACGAAGCTTCTGCGTGCAGACGAGCGCCGAGCGCCTTGGGCACTTTCAGGATTGTAGCAAAGCTTGGATTACCTTCTTTGCTCAGCGCTTTATGTAAGCTCTCGCGACTAGACCTGCTTTACGCGCGATGCTAGACATTCCTTTGGTTCGTGCGATATCGCCGAGCGCTCTCGCGATACAGGCTGCATCGTCCAGGCCTCGCTAAGCCAAGCATCTGTCAATTCCAGTGTCTTTGCTTATTTCTTTCCGGCTCCCGTTTCGCCGGCCTAACCGCGAGTTCAACTCCGCTGGCCGGCTTTGATTTTACGGCGGCGCTACCAACTCTCGCCTTGTAGTTTCGCCGCGATCCTTGTTACAAGCTAGGGATGTCCGTTTCACCTTTGGTCGAGCAACCGGCAAAAAGAAAGTCGATCTATTACGGCTGGGTCATCGTCATTGTCGGCTTTCTCGCGCACATCGCCTCGGCATTTTCGATCTCCAGTACGCTGAGCGTATTTCTCAAACCCTTGTCTGCCGATCTCGGAATTTCCCGCGGGACTTTTTCGCTGATCCGGTCCGGCGAAATTCTCATCGGCGCTGCTGCGGCGCCGGTGGTCGGTACGTTGATGGACCGCTTCGGCGGGCGCTGGCTCATGGCGGCAGGCGGTTTAATTTCCGGTGCCGGCTTTATCTGCCTCGGTCAGGCACGGGACTTCATCCAGTTCATGCTCGTGCGTTGGTTGTTCATCAGTTCGGGCGATTCGTTGATGGGTTCCATGGTAATCAACGTTTCGATCGCGTGCTGGTTCGTGCGCATGCGCGGCCGCGCTCTGGCGATCGCCGGCATGGGCCATGGCTTAGCCAAAGTCTGCATGCCGGTAATGGCGGCGACGCTGATGATTTACGTCGGCTGGCGCGGCTCTTGGGTGGTCTTCGGCGTTTTCGCCTTGCTCCTGGTGGTTGTGCCGGCGGTGCTGTTTATGCGCCGTTCCCCCGAGGAAATGGGATTGCTACCCGACGGCGGCCTAGTGGAAGTGAGAGAAGCGGTCGCCAGGCCACAGAAGCGCCGCTACGCCAAGCGCACCGGCGCCGACAATGTCGAGTGGAGCCGGCGCGAAGCACTGCGCACGCCGGTCTTCTGGCTCATCGCAAGCACCTTTGGCGTTGCCCAGATCGGCGTCACCGGGCTCAATCTCCATGTGTTTTCTTATGTCACCGATCTAGGCCATCCCACCCTGGTGGCGGCGTCGGTGATGAGCATCATTGCGGTGATGCAGTTCAGCACGCCGATAGTCTGGGGCATGCTCGCGGACCGCATGGACAACGGCATCCTCAATATGGCCAAATGCGCGCTGCAAGGCGCCGGCCTTTTGTTGGCGCTCTCACTGCCCGGGATGGCGCCGCTTTATGCCGGGTTTTTTATCTACGGCATCGGCATGGGCGGCACGGCGATCTTAGCGGAGACCATTTGGGCCGATTTTTTCGGCCGCATCTCGCTGGGAAAAATCCGCGGCATGGGCTCGCTGGTGACCAGCCTCTTCTCGGCCGGCGGCCCGCCGTTCTTCGGTTTGCTCTTCGACTACACGGAAAGTTACTACCTGTCCTTTAGCATCTTCATCGGTATGCTATTCACCTCCGCCGTGCTCAGTCTGTGCCTGCGACCGCCGACAAAACGACCGGGATTGGCTGCGTAGGTACGTCACCGTAAGGCACAGCGAGATACTTCTGCTTCTCGGCAACTACGTCTGCCTGCACAACTCGTCTAGGCCGTCTTGGCAAACCGTTCATTCGCTTCTTTCTCGTAGGCGAGCAGCTTCTTGACGCTCGGGCGCTCCTGCATGGGGAGGAAATCAAGGAGCAGAAGGGGAAAAGGGGGTCGGGAGTCTTTTCACTTTTGTTTCGGACGACCGCGGGGATGCAGTGTTGCCTCAAGCCCAAGTCGCTTCGCGATGCCGATCATCCAATCTTCGCTGCCGAAAGGTCGGCCTCGCTGCGCACTCGATCGTAGGTCATCGAGTTCCGATGTTTTATCCGGCTCGTTGAGCAATTCAATTCAATTCTGCGGTCGATCCATCGGCCATGAACTCAAAAATTCCATGAGCTTTGCATCCTGTCGTGCGACCCGATAAGCACTCGACCACCTCCATTCTTCGGCTCGACCGACTAATTTTGCTCGCAAAGCATTGCGCTCGACATATCTCGCCACAGTAATAAAATGTTCGTCGATCTGGACAGGAAACGACTTGAACCTCCCCTGGTACACTGGACCAGTCCCTGACGAGTGTCTGTACGCATGCCAGCGCTGCGTATGCGTTACCGTGATCCATCGGATCACTTCAGAGAGCTCCCCGTCGGTGCGCGGCCATAACAGGAGATGCCAAGATTTCCGCCTTACTTCAAACTCTTAATCCCCGCGGTAAACCAAGTAGAGATCAGTTTCGTCTATCAGGTTAAGAATCTCTATATGACTCGTTTGACGCTTCTTACCTACTTGCTGGGATTTGGCACGGCACTTCTGCGCACAACATTGCGCGTCGAATTGCTACACAGTCGGCAATATTCCGATTTGCAGGCCCGTCGTGTACCCATCCTCTTTGCGCTATGGCATGGGCGCATGTTTCTTCCCATCAATGTGCATCGGCATACAGGTATCGGCACGATGGCTTCCAAATCGCGCGATGGCGAGATTATCACCCGCTGGCTGGAGAATAATGGTTATCTCGTAACGCGCGGGTCGACTACGCGCGGCGGGAGCGCAGCTTTCCGCCGCTTACTCCGTCAGGTGCGCTCGGGGCGCAACATAGCTCTCACTGTCGATGGCCCTCGAGGGCCTGCCCGCGTGGTTCAGCCTGGAATCGTAAGGCTGGCGCGGCTAACCAAAGCTTTCATTGTACCGGTCAGTTTTTCCAGCTCCCACCCATGGCTTTTGCGGTCTTGGGATCGCTTTCTCGTTCCCAAGCCTTTTTCTCAAAACTTTGTCGCCTACGGCGAGCCGTTCGTGATTTCAAAGGAAATGTCGGACGAAGCGGTTCTTACGAAAATCCGCGTGGCTCTTGACGATCTAACCGAGGAAGCGGACAGGGTGGCCGGTATCTACGACGGCCGGCCAGAGATTTTGAAATAAATCCAAACATGGACGTCACCGGACTTACGTTCCGGCTTTACTCGACGTCACTTCGAATTCGTCCTAATTCCTTCCCGCGACCTGCGCCAGGAAGCCGCTTTTCTTCAATTCATCCACGAAGCGCAGGTCGATGAAATTCTCTATCCTGGCTTTTCCCGCCTTCGGGTCGAACTCGGCCCCCATTTATCTACCACCTCTTCAAATGCGTCGATCTCTATCTGCTACGGCGAACGAATACTACTCCGGTCTCTCACCTCGGCAGGAAATCGTTTGTCGCGATGTCCGCGAGCATCGGTCGCTTTTTCAAGATCCCCGCCACCTCCATGACGTCGGCGGCGGCTTTCAACGCCCGCTCCGTTATCCGCCCGTCGCGACTGTAGGGCGGGGTCGCGCCCATCGAGGGCTGGAGCGCGTCGGCGATCTCCTCGGGCTTAGCGGCGAGAGCCCACTGGTTGGCGCGGAGTAGCGCCCGTACCAGCTTCCGCACAAGCTCGGGATCCTTCTGGATCACGTCGGGCCGGGTGACAAAGACCTGCTGAAGGAACTCCGCGAGCGCCGGATCCTCGCCCCGCGCGTTGTCGATCAGCAGGATCGCGAAGCCCCGCGCCACCGCCGTGTCGGGCAGCGGCGGCGACATGAGCGCGACGTCTACCTTGCGTTGCTCGAGGGCCGCGAGCCAGGTCAAACCGCTACCAACCG
>VBKE01000062.1:10410-12507 GCA_005879605.1 Deltaproteobacteria bacterium | reverse complement strand
GGGGTTTTCAAAGTCATCGGCAACCGGCGTCAGTGTCTTTCCATCGGGAGACAAACGAAACACACCGATGAAATCGAGATAGCGCTGCAGATCATCTCCGGCCATGCCGGGGATATACATCGCCATCGGAGGATCGGTCCAGTAAATGGAGCCATCGGACTTGACTACGATGTCATTGGGCGTGTTGATCTTCTTGCCTTGGTAATGAGACGCGATGGTGACGATGGAACCGTCATGTGCCATGCGCCATACGCTGCGAGAAGCCCAACCGGCGACCACCAGTCTTCCCTGCTTATCATAGGTCATTCCGTTTGCCTTACCCGAGGGGCTCAGGAAAACCGACGCCCCTTGGCCAGGGACCCATTTCCATATCGTATCACCCACGATATCGACCCACTGGAGATAGCCTAGACGCGCGTTCCACACCGGCCCCTCGCCGAATTGGAGCTGACAAGCGATCCTGTCCAGAGTTGCTTCCTTTGGTACAATCCGCGAAAAACCCGGCGCTTCCTTGTCTGTGTCCATCTCGCTAGCTCCGAGTATTCAAATCAGCCACGCATGCTTTCTATTCTTGGCGCGCTTTGCGCCTTTGCGCGAGGCATCTTAAATTCGAAATTCGAAATTATTGCGAGACGCCAACGCCGGCTTAGCTCCACCCGCGAGGCGCCAACGCTTTGATGTCGCTCACCGCATCAATTACAGCGGGTTTTCCAGAAGCGAAGGCCCGCTCCAGCGCGGGTTTGAGATCGCTTGGCTGTTCGACCCGAACACTGAAGCAACCCATCGCTTCCGCGACTTTTGCCAAGTTAATATCTTCGAAGACCCACATTTCACGGGCTCTACCGCGCTGCTGTCCGCCGTAGGCGGCATCAAATAATCGGGTCTCCTGGTTAAGCGAGCGGTTATCATTCACGACGATAACGGCGTTGATGCCGAAGCGGGCAGCGGTCTCCAGCTCGGCGAGATGATAATAGAAGCCGCCGTCGCCGGTGAAGCATAAAACCGGCGTGTCGGGAAGAGCGCATTTTATTCCTAGCGACGCGGGGAACGCCCACCCAAGGGAGCCGGCGCAGCGAATGTACCTTTGGCCCGGTTTTTTGAGGTCGATCATCGCGCCCGTCCAGATCCCGGAGTGGCCTGTGTCTGAGACGACTACCGCATTTGAAGGGAGGAACTCAGTAATTTCCTTGCAGATACGTTCCGGCCTCATGGGCACGGCGGCGGAATTACAGAGCGGCGCCACTTCGTTACGCCACTCGCTTACGAGCTGTTGCACCCGCCGCACCCAGCCCGTCCTGGGCTCCATAGGCTTCAGCGCATCAATCAACCTTCGTAAGGTCACCTTGGCATCGCCCAACAAACTTACGACGTTAGGATAGTTTCGACCGAGGTCCGCAGGCGAGATATCCATTTGGATGACCGGCGTGCCTGCGCGTGGAATCTTCCAATTGTTTGTGACCTGGCTTCCGGTATGGCTGCCGATGAAAAAGACCAGGTCGGCCTCGGCCACAGCCCGGTTGGCGCACCAGCGGGAGTAAGTTCCTACGACTCCCACAGAGAGCGGGTGACCATCGGGGATCGTTCCCTTGCCATTCAGTGAAGTCGCCACTGGAATCGATAGCATCTCGGCAAGCTGCACTACCTCCTGCTGCGCTTGGGAAGAGGTAACTCCGCCGCCCGCCACCATGACAGGTCTCTGGGCTTTTGTTAAAGCTGCGGCTGCCTCCCGAATCCGTTCTATCTCCGGCTCCGGCCTGAAGGCAGGGTACTGCTTGTACTGCTCTTCAAAGATCAGGTCGAGGTCGCCTTCCTCTTCAATCACTTGTCCGTGACTTCCCCGCATCTCCAGGTGCACCGGTCCAGGCGCTCCCGCGGTGGCCACTCGGAAAGCTTCTCGAAGAAGATCCGGCAAGCGGCTCAGCTTGTCTATCCGGGCATTAAATTTCGTCACCGGATCGAACATCGAGAAGTCCTCGACCTCTTGGTAAAGATAGCGATATCTCGATTCGGAGTCAGGACCTCCGGTGATCGCAATCACCGGAGAACAGGCCATGTATGCGTCCCGTAATCCCGCTGCGAGGTTGGCGGCGCCGACGT
>VBKE01000062.1:7170-10375 GCA_005879605.1 Deltaproteobacteria bacterium | reverse complement strand
TCGCCGTGGGTCATCACGCGCCGGATATTCATATCCTCCATCTCCGCCAATGCCGGTAGCAGCATCGTGGGGACAAAAAAGATATGGGTTACGCCGTACGCCTGCATGGCCTCGGCGAAAAAACGCGAGCCTGTTATCGTGGGCATGGTTTGATCCTCCTGACTATTTAGCGGCTTGGAAAACAATGCCATCCCCAAGAGGACCAGCGTTCAAAGCCGCTCCTGGCGATGTGAGTCTCCAATTCTCTCTCCAAACTATGGTGGTCCAATTTCTAGACGATTCTCGAAGCGAACCTGCACGTATTATTTTGTCGAAAACTTTTTGAAAAACCCTTCCTCCTCCAGCTTGTTAACAAACCGAAGATCGATAAAATCTGCCGAATTCTTTGACTTGAGCGCGAGCCGCTGTTCCGCGAGGAAGTCGAGTATGAATTTAATACCTTCAGGAGAAGTCCTGAGGTATTGATCCAACTGCTTGCCATAGCTCTTGTAGGATTCGCGCAGCGCGGGGTCGTCCTTGGGCACGCGCATGTATTTCGCCACTACGGGCAGAGTCAGTTCCGGCTGGGTCTTATAAAGGTAAATCGCTTCAGCAGTCGCGCGCAGCACATTCAGGATGGTTTCCGGGTTTTCGTCGGCAAATCGTCGCGTGCTTGCGACGGAGACAGTGGGAAAAGGCAAATCGAGGCTTGCGATGTCAAAGATCTGCGGGAACCCCATGCGCGCGGCGATGCCTGTAGAAGGCGGCGACATGACCCCGCCCTGCACCTGGCCGTGTTGCAGCGCGGTGAGCACTTCCTGAGTTCCACCTACAGGACGGACAATGATGTCTTTGTTCGGGACCAGTCCAACCCTCGACAAGAATAGTAGTCCCGCGAAATAACTGTTTCCACCGACATTGCCTACGGCGAGGTTTTTTCCTTTGAGATCTTTGATCTCCTTAATTTGCGGCACGGCGTGGACGGCAAAAATCAGCCGGCGAAAGACGGTGCCCAAGATCACCACCTCGGCGCCCTGGGCTGCGGCAGAGACGACGCTCGCGCCACCGGCCTGAGAGAAGTCGACGGAGCCGCCGATCAGGGCCTGGATGTTACGGGCGCCGCCGACATAGACGAGCTCTACGTCAAGACCGTATTTCTCAAATACGTGGAGATCTTTGGCAATCCAAAATGGCGGATTGGCATAAGCAAAGGCGGTGAAAGCAGCCCTAACTTTTTTCAGAGGTGCAGACGCAGCCGCCAGGTAGCTAGGGACGAGTAAGGCCACTGGAAGAAGAAACGCGATGAAGCTCTTCAGCGACTGATTCATGTTTGCCTGTCGCTTCGGCTGACGGTGGTAAGGCTATGTCAGAAGTGTTGCACGAGTCAACCAAAAACTGTGATTATAGGAGCAGCCACCAGCTTAGGCGTAGCACGTTCATGGCCACAACCGTCGCGGTAGACTGCTCGGTGATTAGCCAATGGAGAACGTTATGGAAAAGCTGATTATCTTTGCGGCTCTCGGTTATCCGGGAGCAGCGAACCCAGCCCTTCCTGCTATGCCTGCTACCTGGGCGGAGCTGGTGGAGTCTGCGGTCGCAGCACGCCAAGCAGGCGCGAGTATCGTCCACTTCCACGGACCGCACGATGAAGATGGAAAGATCATCCCCGACGCATGGGGCCGCGTGACTGAAGATATCCGCAAACGCAGTGATGTCTTGATTGATTTTGGACAGGCCGGGGCGCCCTGGGAACAGCGCAAGCACCTGCTCGAACTGGGGACTGGGAAACCAGACTTTTTTGCGGTTTCCCTCACCAACCATGACTACAGACGACACCATCCTCAGCGCGGCGATTACGATGTCTATTACTCTCACACCCGTAACGAGTTGGAGGAGTACGCTCGCGGCTGTCTAGAGAATGGAGTCAAGCCGCACTGGGAGATCTGGCACCAGGGTGGACTGTGGAACTTTGAGTACCTAACGAAACAAAATCTGGTGGCTAAGCCTTATTGGCTGGAGGTATTATTCGGGACGCCAGGAGGCACCTGGGCTCCACCGACGTTGGAGGAGATTAATCATCGCACTAACAGTCTTCCTGCCGACTCGGTATATTCAGTCGCCGTGCGTGGAACGGCCGGGCCTATAGGACAGACTCGCATGCTCACGTTTGTCATTATCAAAGGGGGACATGTGCGGCTCGGAACCCAGGATATTCCTTATTACGCGGATGGAGTGCCGGCGAAAAGCAACGCACAGCTTGTCGAGCGCATTGTCCGTATTGCGACTGAGATCGGCAGAGCCATAGCCTCGCCGGATGATGCGCGCAAGATTCTAGGCTTGCATCAGCAACGGCGCCAAAGTTAATTAGACCGGGTCGAAGATAACGCCCGAAACCTCGTTGGGGGTAGAGACCTCCTGATTATCGGAAGCGGGGTCACTTTTTATTGACGCCGGGCTAATTTTTGCCTTAATCGCTTTAGCGATGCGGCATAGTCTTCGGCGCTAAAAAGGAGGCCAGAAAAACATGGAGAAAGAAACAAAAGAAGAAGGTCTTTCTCGTAGAAGCTTCTTAATGGGGCTTGGAGGCGGGGCAATAGGTACGGTCGTTTTAGCAGGTGCGGCAATGCCAGAGCGGAATTATATTGGAGCCAATACATCGTGGGTGGACGTCGGTGAAGGCACCCGAGCCTTCTTGACAGCGCCGCAGCAAGGCAAGGCGCCATTTAGAGCTGTCATCCTGGGCCATGAGCGTTATGGGCTAGTGCAGCACACTCTCGATCTCGCGGCCAAGTTTGCCGCTTATGGTTATATCTGCGTCGCTCCTGACATGGCTTCCCATTGGAAAGGAGATAAGGTGGCCCTAAACCGCGGGGACGCCCGCTTAACTCTCACTCCGGATCAGATCAAATATTACATGGGCAAAGGCCTGGACTATCTTCTGACGCAGCCTCAGGTGGACAAAACACGTGTCGCTGCTATGGGCGTGTGCCAGAGCGGTGACTATCCCTTGCTCCTGAACAGCGTGCGAAAAGAGGTCGCCGCAAACCTTATCTTCTATGGCGGCGTTAATATCGGCGAGGACGTCATTGCTACGGTAACAGCGCCCATCCTCGGTGTCTTCGGCGAGGCGGATCACATCATCTCATTAGATGCCGTGCACAAGTTTCGGGGCAACTTGGAGCGGCACGGAAAAAGTTATGAGTTCAAGGTATTCGCCGAAATGCCC
>VBKE01000062.1:0-7151 GCA_005879605.1 Deltaproteobacteria bacterium | reverse complement strand
TGGGCAATGATGATCGATTTCTTGAACCGAGTATACGCGGGCGCCTACCCACTTGGCCGAGTGCGCTCGCGCTTCGATTCGGACATCAATGTGGATTACGACTTCAAGAAGAACGTTCGGCTCGAATGATCCCAAGAGGTGGCGGTCCCGTTAAGTCGCCTTGAGGTACTTTGCGGTAACCTCGTGAAGAGGGAGCACCTCGCCGCGGAGCACGTTTCTAATGATTCGCAGAGCGCATTCCTGTGCCCCGGGCGGTTCCTTCTCTCTGTGGACCATCGTGCAGTCTTCCACGATGACAACCCTGTAGCGGTATTGATGAGCGTCGCCAGCAGTCCAGAGCACCGTGTTGTCCGTGGATGCGCCGGCAATGAGAACCGTATCACAGCCCATAGTCCTCAACGTGTAATCGAGATCGTTGTGGGAGAAACCGCTCAAGAAACGCTTGTAAATAAGGACATCCTTGTTAATGGGCTGGAGTTCCGGAATGACATTCAAATTGTCTGAGCCTACCATCATAGACGGTTGTCCGGGTAGGTTATCAGTGGGTCGGCGCATACTATTGACGTGAATCACCTGGACCTTGGCTGCGTAGGCAGCATCTTTGAGCTGTTTCACCCTGGCCACCATGTCGTAGCCAAAGCTTCCCGGCTTCCAGCCATAGCCATTCGCCATGTCGAGAATTATCACCACTGGCTTCTTAGGCGTCTGATCTGCCATCTTGCTTTCCTCCGTAATTGTTCCTGATTTTTGCTCAGCGCCTTGGGCCTTTCCCTCGGAGGGAGTTAGAAACTGCATGAGGGGAAGCGCAAGGCCAGCGAGCGAAATCCCTTGCAATACCGCGCGCTGTGACACAGTCTTTCCTCTGATAGCCGGTTCCTTGTTTTTTTTTGCCATACGAATAATAGGAATTTTCTTTTTAGCGGCCAGAGCGAATTCCAATTCGTTGCCCGGTTGCCCGCGCAAGCGCCCTCGAGGCGCTGACAGCGCACACCCGACGCGGCTTCCAGCTTGTTCTGACGCCGGACAGTATCCAATGGGCAGATCGAGCGCAACACGCAGACGACTTTTTCATCACTATCCCGCAGCAGGAGATTAAAACGGCAGCACATTGGCAGGTGTCACCACCAGCATGGTGTGGATCTCATCCTCGCTGATTCCCGACTTCAGTAACTTGGGGACAAAATTCCGCAGGAGGTGAGCATAAGTATGTTGTTGAGTTCCGCGCTGCACGAGGCCGACGCTCCAGCCGTTGGTATCGTTAGCCAAAACGATCTGATTCAAGAAACCAGACCGGATCATTTCCAACACCAGTTCGATTCTTTTCTCATCCGGCATGGCGTAGGCGGCCGAAGACCATCCCTCGGTGCCAATGTGGTCGTAGCCGATGTAGAAACCTTTCCGTGCGAGCTCTTTGTCCCGCTCCAGATCCAAGGCATAAGCCGCGTCCAGATGGCTGATGATCACGCGGGTTGGATCGGCGCCTTCATCTAACAGTATCTCCGCCTGTTTTTTCGCAAACTGTGTCCCATGAGTAACGATGGCTGCTCCAATCCGTCTGGAGGCTCGAGCGGCCGCGCGATAGGTCATCTCCTCGAGCCGGGTGAAGCGATCGCCGCTATTGCCGACTTTGATCACGCCTGCTTTAACCGTAGTGGTGCCCATTCCTTGGGTGAGTTCCTTGACGAAAAGCTCGGTGTGATAGTCGATGCCTCTTTCGGCAAAGTAGGGAAGAATTTTGCGCTCGGCCCAGAAGCCGGTGCAAGCTACGATATTAACTTGCGTGTAACGCGAGAGGCAGACATAAAACTCGATATCACGACCTATGCCGATGCCGGACACATCGACGACGGTGACGCCTCCGACGGCTTTGAAATCGAGCAAATCGTTATAGATTTTCTCGAACACACGCGGCGCGTCGAAGTGTTGCCTTGCCTCCGGGGAATATTCCCATCCCGGTGTGGAAAAGAGGATATGCTCATGGAGACTGGTCATCCCAAGCTGCTTTGGGTGAATTGGGCCTAGCACGGTGTTTACTTGTGCCATCTTTTCTCCTTCTCAGTTGCTCTGAGACACGCGCATCAGTCGTCCGCCAAACATCGGTTTTCCCCGAACACTTCAGCGCGAGGTATGCTATATTTGCGATCGAAACGAAGTCAAGAAAAAGTATCGCTCAATAAACGCACCGTCCTTAAGACGAAACGGATAGGCCATGACAAGAGAATTTCTATGAAGAGATCAAGAGCGGTCGCGTTCTTCTGCTTTTTTCTGGTTGTCGTCTTTTCTGGACCTTCTCGCTCGTGGTCCCAAAGCAGTGCCGATTCGAAGCTCGTTGAGGCGGCGAAAAAAGAACGCGAAGTCGTCTGGTATACGACTACGAGTCTCGAGACAAGCAAAGTAATCGTCGATCAGTTTCAGAAAAAATTTCCTTTCGTCAATGTGACGCTCTATCGCACGGGTGTTGCGCCGCTGACCAGCAGGATCCTTCTTGAGGCGCGGGCGGGAAAGCATGAGTGGGATGTTGTAGGCGGAGGGGGAGAGTTGTTTGTTCCGCTTATGGAGGCGAAGCTGATAGCGCAATATCGCTCCTCCGAAGCGAAAATGATGGATGAGGATCTCGTCGATCGACAAGGTTACTGGACCGCCTACACGGTGACTCCGTTTGTCTTGGGTTTCAATATCAAAATAGTGAAGCAGCAAGAGGTCCCGAAGACCTACGAGGCGCTGCTCGATCCGAAATGGAAGGGACAAAAAATCGGCGTGGACACCTCTGCGGGAGTCCTTCATGCGCTGATGCCGTCATGGGGAAAGGAAAGGGCGACTGCTTACTTTAGGCAGCTTGCCGCCCAAGGCCCCACGCCGACGGATGGAACCTCCATTATCGCTCAGTTGCTGAGCGCTGGAGAGTTTCCGCTTGCCTTTGGTTCGGCTCATCTCTTCGAACTCCTCAACCGAAAAGGAGCTCCGGTCGATTGGCTACCTCTGGAGCCGGTTGTTATTCGGGTGGTACCGACGATGCTGGGGGCGAAGCCTCGTCATCCCAATGCCGCGAGGCTCTTGTATGATTTTCTCATCGCAAAAGAGGGACAGGAAATCATCAAATCATTCAATCGAATACCCGTACGCAAAGATGTTCTCCCGGAACCGCCCAGGCTGCTTCAAGGCTACAAGCGGGTGATTATGTATCCGGAACTCTATAAGAACCTTCCCGCGACTCAGCAGCTCTACAACGAAATCTTTAAGTTGAAGTGAAGTGGAAGGGCCATCCGGAGACGGCGTATTGAGTAGGCGCGCTCTTACTGGCTGCCCGAAAATTTTTTGACACATCGGCCGGTCGTCCATCCCCCGGGCCGCCCGTCGATATCTGGGAAGGTGATATCCAGAGCCCGGAATTTGAGCTGGGGTCACTGCGACGAGAGGAACCCTGAGGAGGATAAGGTGAAAAGCGAGGTATGAAAGACGTCGAACAAGAGCTCATAAGGACTGCACTCCCCTATTGGGAAGCCGAGGCTACGATCGTTCGGCGATTTTTCAAGAGCAAGCCGACGCGGGAGGATCATATTTTTTGGCTCAAGGCGCAGCTATGGAAGGAGCTGCATCCGGTCGACGGCTATTTCACCGGGCTGCAGAGGGAACTGAACCATCTGGTGGCGAGTTTTCCCGAGATCGACAAAACCATCGAGCGCCACCAGTATCACTCGCTCCTCGAACAGCTCACGCAGGAGTTCAATCACTACGTGCTCATGGCTGACGTTCTCGAATATCTTCTGGGCCATCGGATTTCTGCCGACGATACTTTTCAACTCCCGCAGGAGAAAAAACTCGGCGATGTACGCAGAGCGTACGCGAATTCCGGCTCGGCCGTCGATAAAGCCGCGGTGCTCGTCACCGAAGGCGGCGGCGCTCGAATGTTTCGCGAAGGGAGAAAGCTCAAAGGCGGCCGGCTGGAAAGAATGATCGCCAGGGCGATGGAAGTCGTTTATCAGGACGAGAAGAAGCACTATAAGGAAGCCGCAAGGGAAGCGGCGCGGGTTCTCCAGAACGAGCGGGACCTGGCGCGAATGAAAAAAGCGGTCCATGAGGTGAGCCTCCAGCGAGTTTACATGCGCAATGAGATGTTCAAGGAACAGCTGACCAGCGACGAAATCAAAAGCTGCCTGACATCTCGCATGTATCGAGTAATCGACTGACTCGTCAGGCTCTTAGGATCTGATTTGGAGTTAGGCAAGTTGGGCAAGTCCGACACGCGCTCCTGCGCGCTTCCTTGGCGTCCGGCTCTCCGGTCTTTTCCGCCTTCGGGGTACAGTAGTCGCCAAAAGGGCGTCTGCTGGACTTGCAGAGCGACCCCTCACGGGCTGTAGATTGCCGGCATGGCCAACAATAACGAATTCCAAGTAGACCGCCCCGAAAAAGATTCCCGCTAGTTCTAACCCTCGCAAGAATTCCCAGGTTTCCGGAATTCCGGAAACCTGGACACGCTCCATCCCTGTCAACAAAAAGTGAATAGCGCCGCCGTAGGAGCTACCTTGACAAATTGACGGCGCACCACGGTTTGGAATACTCTCGGCCATACTGTTCAACAACATTAGCTACAGCTTCATCCTTATGGCATACGGCAAACTATTCGCTCTATTCCTGTCCTTTCTTGGGGTGGCTTTCTCGGTTTCTTCCTCCTTTTGTGCGCAGCCTTCGCTAGAGTCAATTCTCATAGGCTATCCGAGTCCGGCCTTAACAGAGCTGCCAAATTATCTGGCCATCCACAAAGGCCTCTACGCAGCAGAGGGCCTGGAAGTTAAATTCGTCCGCGCCCGGTCCAACATTCTGGTTGCCGCCCTGGTTAGCGGGAACCTTCATTACATTACATCCATCACCACCAGCATCGGCGGAATCATCGGCGGGGCGCCGGCCAAGATCCTGGCGGGAGTTATTAGGAACAATCCTGATTTTCTGATGGCAAAAGCCGAGATCGGTTCGATCCGGGAGCTCAAAGGCAGGAAGCTCGCCGTAAGCGGCTTTGGCGGCGCTTCGCACCAGAGAATGCTGATCATTATCCGCAACGCCGGCCTCGATCCCCAGAAAGATGTGAACATCATCTCGGTGGGAGACGCCGGTCTGAGACTGGATCAACTGCGGTTGGGCGTTATCGATGCCACGGTTCTGACGGCACCGAATTGTTTTATCGCCGAACGGGCGGGCTTCAAGAGCCTGGGTTCTTCCAAGGACACCTTGCCTCTCCCCGCCGTGGGACTAGTCACCCTGGAGCGAAACATCAAGGAGCGGCCGGAGCAGATAAAGAAAGTGCTCCGAGTAGTTCTAAAAAGCATGAAGTATCTGCGCGAGAACCGTGAAGAAGCCGTGCGCGTCGCCATGGGATGGCTAGCGATTGATCGAGACCTCGCGGAGCGCTCCTACGACGTGATGCTGCCGAACTATTCCTACGACGGGATGATTCCCATCGAAGGGCTCAAGGCATCCATCGATTTGATCCAAAGCCGCAGCGCAGGTCCGCCGCGCAAAACTTTTTCGCCGGCGGACATGACCGATTTTTCTTTGCTGGAAGAGGCGCGTCGAGAATTGGCCCGCTAGAGAATGCGAAAGAAAATCAAGTTTACCTGGACGATCTCCCCTACCCTCTTTTTCAAAGGATTTCATTTCCCCCAGAACCTCCCCGCGCCTATGCCCTACCGTGCTTGACAGTTTAGTCGACGCGATGATAACGCTTGAACGCGCAGCCCGCGGGTAACGATTATGAGCGATAAGCAAAACGAAGCGACTTCATTGATCGTCGAACAGCTCGTCGAGAGCGGGATCAAGCTCGTGGCGAGCCTCCCCGACGACTGGATCGCTCCGCTGATCCATGCCGTCGACAAGGACGATCGGTTTAAGCACGTGCCGGTCAACCGCGAGGAATCCGCGATTGGTCTCTGTTCCGGCGCCTACTTCGGCGGCATCCCCTCTCTGGCTCTCATGGGAGCCTCCGGATTGATGACCTGCGTCTATGCGATCACCAAAATCAACTACAGCTACCACATTCCGCTTTTTATCTTCGCCACCCTGCGCGGCGTGATCGGCGATCCGCGGCCGCATCACATTGCGAACGGTCTCTACCTCACCAAGCTCTTGGATTCCATCAGTCTGCCGTTTCTGCTCGTGGAGGAGAGAAAGACCATCGCGCGCATCCCGGCCGCCTTCAAGCACTGTCACGCGATGAACCGTCCCGAGGTGGTGATATTTAGCGAAGCCGTTTTACTCGGCGAGGCCTAGGAGACCACGTTGGACCTAAGAGATTGCTTCAAGTATTTCGCCGGCCGCCAAGGAGACGGGGTGGTGATCACCTCCGCGGGCGTAACCTCGGGCACCTGGTGGAGAACCACCCACGATATGGACCAGGTTTTTTACCTGGGCGCCTCTATGAGCATGATTTCGATGTTCGGCGCCGGCATCGCCATGGGCGCGCCGAAGCTGCCAGTGTGGGTGTTTATGGGCGACGGAGCTTTCGTGATGAATCCGGGCATGCTGATGGTCGAACGCGATCTCAATCTGCCCAACTTGAAGCATTTCCTGGTTTCCAACCGCGTCTACAACGCCACCGGCGCCGTTCCCCTCGCCAATGCGAAGCGCAACGACTACGCGGCAATCGCCAGGGCGGTGGGCATCGAACGCGTCTTTGAGATCGATTCTCTCGAGGGGCTGCATGGCCAGTTCGACAAAATCGTATTGGCGCCCGGCCATACCTTCACGGTTCTCGAAGTCGAGCCCCTGCGCGAGAAACCAGGTGGCGTGCCTATTGATGATGTAGAATCGAAATTTCGCTTCGGGCGCTACATCGAGAAAAAGGCAGGGATCAAAATCTTCCGCCATCCGGCACCCGAGCCTATAAACCGCTAGCTTTCGGACTGGGAGACGCTTGAGTAGGCCTCTCTTACTGGCTCCCCGAAAATTTTTTGACGCATCGGCCGGTCGTCTATCCCCGGGCCCCCATCGATATCTGGGAAGGTGATGTCCAGCGCCCGAAATTCGAGCTGGGGTAACTGCGATGATATGACCCCTGAGGAGCGAGGTATGAAAGACGTCGAACAAGAGCTCAAGAGAATTAGGGGGCACCCATATGCCCTCCTTCGCTTCAGCCATCATCAGTCGAACGGGCCAAAAGA
>VBKE01000566.1 GCA_005879605.1 Deltaproteobacteria bacterium | reverse complement strand
AATTCCTCCAGCAGGTCGGCAAACAAGTTGCGGTTGCGGTAGACAACGTACTCCATCATCAAGACCTGACTCGTGACCGCGATCGCTTGCGGCTCCTGCTCGAAGTGTCCGAATCCGTTGCGTCGCACCGCGACCTCAGCGCATTGTTTCGAGACTTAGCCAAACGACTTCCTTCGATGGTGCAGTTCGAACTCATTGCTCTCGTTCTGCATGATCCCGCGCGCAACGTGATGAAAATCCATACATTAGGAACGGCAGAAGCCGAAAGCATCCCTCCAGGGTTTGAGTTGCCAATCGAGGAATCAGCGGGGGGCTGGGTGCTCACAAACCAGCGGCCTTTGGTAGTCCCCTGTCTTACCCGAGAGACGCGTTTTCCAAAGGTCCATGCCCTTCTTGAAAAGGTGGGAGTCCAATCCTACTGCCTGCTCCCGCTGACAACTGCTGTGCGGCGGTTAGGGGCGATGGGATTCGGAAGCCTGAGCCCCTGCGCCTTCGGCGAATCAGAGCTGGAATTCCTGCAACAGGTAGCCACGCAGGTCGCGGTCGCCGTAGACAATGTCTTGCACGACGAAAGCGCTCAATCTGCCCAGGAGCAACTGGCGCATGAACGCGACCGGTTACGTCTCCTCCTGGAGGTCTCCGAATCCATTGCGTTGCACCGCGACCTGGGCGAGCTGTTTCATGATCTCGCCCAGCGACTCCCTCGCCTCGTTCCGTTCGATTACATCAATCTGGTCTTGCATGACCCCACGCGCGAGGTCATGCGCCTGCATGTCCTCGCGGTGCCGGTACCCGGCACTATCCGACCGGGTCTCGAACTGCCCGTTGATGAATCTCCTGGAGGGTTGGTGTGGAAGACTCAGCAACCCTTGATGGTGGAGGACGTGGCGAGAGAAAATCGTTTCCCTAAATTGATGCCAATGTTGCGCGAGAATGGCGTCCAATCGTTTTGCGTGGTTCCCTTGACCACGGCGCTGCGACGTCTGGGCGCGATGGGATTCGGGAGTCTGCAAAGGAGAGTCTATCAAGAAGCAGAGCTCACCTTCATGCAAGAAGTCGCGAAGCAGATCGCGGTCGCCGTGGATAACGTGCTGCATGACGAGAGCGCCCAGTCTGCCCAGCAGCAGTTGGAGCATGAGCGCGACCGTCAGCGGTTGCTGCTTGAGATCAATAACGCAATCGTTTCACATCTGGGTCTGGATGACCTTTTCACCGCCGTCAGTACCTGCTTGCGCAAGGTCATCAAGCATGACAGCTCAAGCCTGGTGTTGTTTGATCCCGAGACTCGTCAGTACCGAGTCCAGGTGCTCGACTTTACGAAGAACACAAGTTTTATCGAAAAAGGCCAAGCGGATCCGCAGTGTAAGGGGCCATCCGGTGTCGCGATCGCCACCAGGAAGCCCGCGGTATTTTCAGCACAAGACCTCCAGAACATGGCCTTGGAATCGAAAGTCTGCGAACGCTTACTCGATGAGGGAGTTAAATCCCTCTGCAGCGTCCCGCTACTTGCCCATGATCGCGTGCGGGGGGCATTGAACGTGGGCAGACGCGATGAGGACGCGTTTGCTCAGGACGATATAGATCTGCTGAGCCAGGTGGCACAACAGGTTGCCATTGCTGTGGAGAACGCGCTCGCATACCGGAAAATCACGGAACTGAAAGACAAGCTGGCCAAGGAAAAGCTTTATCTGGAGGAGGAGATTCGCACCGAGCAAAATTTCGAGGAGATCATCGTGTGGGAGACAGCCCCGCTCTCAAGCGGGTCTTGAAGCAAGTCGAGATCGTCGCCTCTACCGGTTCTACGGTTCTTATCCTGGGCGAAACCGGTACGGGCAAGGAGCTCCTTGCGAGGGCAATTCATAACCGCAGTGAGCGACGCGGGAGAACCTTCGTGAAGATGAACTGCGCCGCCATTCCCACCGGCCTCCTGGAGAGCGAGTTGTTCGGCCACGAAAAGGGGGCCTTTACCGGCGCCATCGCGCACAAGATCGGCCGCTTCGAGCTCGCTGACGGCGGGACCTTATTTTTGGACGAAGTCGGCGATATTCCTCTGGAGCTGCAATCCAAACTGCTGCGGGTTCTGCAGGAGCAGGAGTTCGAGCGCCTCGGAAGCACGAAGACGATCCGGGTTGATATTCGACTTGTGGCCGCCACCAACCGCGATCTTGCCGCGATGGTCACCGACAAACAGTTTCGCAACGATCTCTATTACCGCCTGAACGTGTTTCCAATTGTGAGTCCACCTCTCCGCGAACGCCAGGACGATATCCCGCTGCTGGTCCGATATTTCGCCCAAAAGCACTCACGCCGGATGAATAAAGAGATTGAACAAATCCCGTCCGAAGCCATGGCCGCCTTGTCCCGGTACCACTGGCCGGGGAATGTGCGGGAGTCGAATTGCACGTCCCCCTCGCTGAATTGAAGGCTGAGCCAAAGGAACGGGCACAGCTCGTCACAACACTCGAAGCGGCAGAGCGTGACCACATCATGCGCGCGCTCCAGGTGGCTAGGTGGGTGATCGGCGGACCTTCCGGGGCCGCTGCGAAACTCGGTATGAAACGGACGACGCTCCAGTCCAAGATGCAGAAGCTCGGTATCTCCCGACCGAGCTAATGTCAACCCCCTGACTGCGTGTCAATGGGCTTCCACGATTTCTTCGTCACTCTGAGTTCCCGCTTTTCTCATGTCGAAGCGCTGATGACTTCAGGCTGCAACAATGGCACGAGTGGCGGCATTTCGCTCAAAGGATGGACCAGGCTCATCCGACAAATCGCGGCGCGGACCGATCAGGCCTTATTCCAAATGCACCAAAAAGAGGTGCAGATTGGTAGATTTCCGCCACCGGCCTGCTTCTGATCGAAGAATATCCTCATCAGCGGCGAGCTTGCTCCCTTGTCGAAGGGATGTGGAAGAACGTAGTTATTCTTAGAAATCGTTGAGGATATTCTCCTGATCATGCTGCCCGTTCATCTTCTAAATATGGCCTGCGTAACCTTCTTACCCTAATTCTACTTGGTACGGGTCTTGCTCAAACAATGTAGCCCTACAGGTTGCACCTTGATTCAATAGGAACGAGCACGCGCTACTTTGACTCCAAGAAGCAAAGGAGGATCGCCCCCATGAAGACCTTGGAGAGGAAACTGCGTCAGAGAGGTGTCATTGTCGCGCTCGTTGGGCTGATTGCATTCATCTGTTATGAATGGAGCGGACTCGTGCAGAAGGCGGATGCCATTCCCGCCTTCGCGCGAAAATACAATTTCGCCTGCAATGTGTGCCACGTCCCCGGATTCCCGAAGCTCAACGACTTCGGGAATATCTTCCGCGATCAAGGCTATCAACTGGGTACGGATGGCGACCTCCCCACATATGAAGGCATCACGATGGGCTTCTGGCCTGTTTCGATCCGGACGACGGTGGGCTACCAGCTGGCCAGTGTTCGAACAGATGGTAGCGGGATCACCAGCGGTGG
>VBKE01000061.1 GCA_005879605.1 Deltaproteobacteria bacterium | reverse complement strand
CCGAATTTACCTGAATAACATCGACCACCTGACTGCTTATTGGGTCAGCCTGGGACTACCCCTCGCACAGGTCTCGCTCAGCTACGGCGTGGACGATCTGCACGGCACAATTTTAGAGGAAAAGATTTTCCACATGGCCGGCGCAACCACGCCGCAGCAACAAACTGTAGCAGCGCTGGAACACGCGATCCGCGAAGCCGGTCGCGAGCCGGTCCAGCGGGATAGCCACTATCGCCACATATTGCCGCGTCCAACCAGCGAGAGGCACGCAGCCTCTCCGCCGCCCGAGCTCGCCTGCGCGTGAATGGTAGGGCGCGCGACCGCCGGGCGCGCCGCCACAACGAATGCTCCGCATCGGTTGCGTAAAATATCTTAACGCCCGTCCGCTCATTCGCGGCTGGCCAGGCGAGGTCGAGTTCGATCATCCATCGGCGCTATGCAAACGAGTGGCGAATGGTGAGCTCGATGTTGCGCTTGTCTCCAGTTTCGAATTTCTGCGAAACCCGATTTATCGAATCATTGATTTTGTTTCGATTTCATCTGACGGCCCGGTTTACAGCGTGGTGGTCGCGCACCGTGGCGAAATTTCCGAGATCGACGAGATCGGACTCGATCCCGCATCGGAGACTGCGGTCAATCTCCTACGCTGTCTGCTTGCCGAGGTAGGATTCAATCCGCGTTTGGTCCAGCGTAACACGGGCGTCTCGCCTGCCGCAGCGGAATCATGTTCAGCTTCTAGAGCACAGTTGCTTATCGGCGATCAAGCCATTCGTTTTCGCCACAGTCATACTGGCAAATTTCAATTTTGGGATCTTGGCGAACAGTGGAAGAAACTTATTGGTTTTCCGTTTGTTTACGCGCTCTGGCTGATTCGTCCCGAAGTTGCCCACGCACAAACAATCGCGAACAAGCTGCGCGTTCTACGCGATGTAAACCTAGCCAATCTCGATCAGTTAATCGCAGAAGTTGTAGCCGGGGTCGTCTTGTCACACCCTAGCCCCAAAGCGGAGGCGGATGACCTCGGTCTTCGTGAACAACTCAATCAGCAATTCTTTGCCCGCTATTACGGCAAACATCTCCGATTCAGCTTTGGGAAAAAGGAGAAGCAAGGCCTGCGAACTTTCGCCAACCTGTGCGTAAAGCATGGTTTGCTTGAAAAAGGCGATCTCAGGTTCAATCTGGTTTAGACCAAGAAAAGGGATTTCTAGGACTGCTCGGCGCTAGGAAGCTGCTGCTTCTCGAGACCAATGTGATTTCGTGCTGGGATGGCGTAATTACAGGATCAATGCGGCGGCACGGGCCCGATTTTCTTCCAATACTGTAGAATCCGTCCGCTTCTCCGGAGCGGACTTGAACTCTGTCGGGCGCGGGCCACCCGGCGGACCCCAACAGGCACGCTGATGCGTGGCGTCGATGATCTCGTATATGCCGTGCGTCACCTGACCGGCATTCGACCCACCTTCTGCAATTGAGTCCACTTGTTTTGGTCTTGCGTTTGGGTTGACGGTGAAGTGCCCGGCTGGATGTGTCCCGACTCCGCTGGCTTTTGGAAATCGGAACGTGTTCCGGTCGGTAACCAGGATCGTATTTCGCGCCACACTTGCGGGTACCGGCTTCCCGTTGTCCACTCCACGAGTCAACTGCCAGGTTCCCGACAGCAGCTCGTAATCTCTCTGAGCGGCGGGAGATTCCCCCGTCGAGCCGCCGAGAGGGTTGTTTGCGCAGCTTTCGCTCAGCACGGCCACAGCGGCAATGGCCAGGATCGATGTTGCTTTCATCACATGTCCTTTTTGCAACCAACACGCCGGTTTGTCGAGCGCGATTACGGGAAAATACACGTGATCTGCAGTGTCTTGTCAGGAATCAACATGGCGCAGCGAGTGATGGATTGCGGCGACGCCGGCCACATCCTTCTATCAAAACGTGCCGCAGAAGATCTGACCCAATACAGTCGTTGGCACCAGTACCTCCACGATCTCGGAGAATGCGAGGTTAAACATGGCGTGGTTGTTTCGTTAGTTAGCCTTTACAACGAGGAGATTGGCAACTCGGAAATTCCCAAGAGTATCAAACAAAGAAGATCGGGTCGGGCGGGGAAAAGCCTAGCACCCAGGCGGAGAGAATTTTTGGGCGCAAACAAGTGCTGGGGATAGTTGCGTTGCTTCTTTTCCTCTCAGGAATTGTCATCTGGCTGGTGCAGACGCAGCATCGCCAGGTTGCTGTGATCCAAAGCCAAGGCGAGCAAGTCGGCGCGATTCTTGAGCGCAACCAGAAGATGCAACAGGCGCTGGTGCGTCTGGCGCAGGTCGAAGCGCAATCAAAGCAGCCCGGGCAAAAGCTCACACCTGAGGAACAGCGCGCTCGCGCCTATGCTGTGTTGGAAAAGGAACTCGGTCTTTCCGCAGGAATATTGGCGAAGGAAATGCCTGGCTTTGCTCTGGAGCTTTACAGCCGTGCTGACACAACACCGCTCATACGTGCCCGTGCCGCGTATGCTTTGAATAAGTTTGACGAAGCCGAGAAACTGAGCTTGGAAGCCGGGGAGCAAGATCGAAAGGCGTACGAAACTGCAAACCGTGTGGCTGATGAGCGCCGCAAAGCTGCTTTGGAGTCGTACGAACTTGCTAGCTGGTCCGCCGAGAAGCGGGTCCAATACGCTGATGCGCTCGAGCATCTGCGCAAAGCCGAGCAGCTGACTGACCGTGCCCGCGATCCTCTGGAATGGGCGCGTGTGCAGTTTGCTATTGGTTGGGTTCTTTATGATCAAGGACAGTATCAACAAGTCGAGAGCGTCCTGCGTGAAGTCCTTAAAGAGCGGGAGCGGCTGCTTGGCCCACAACACCCCGACGCACTTGCGACCCGCCACTATATTGCTCGTGCGGTCCATTCGCAGGGCAGATTTGCAGAGGCGGAAACGTGGTATCGGACCGTGCTAAAGTTAAGAGAGAAGGTGCTTGGTCGGGAACACCGTGACACGCTAATTACGCGCACGAATCTCGCGACCGTGCTTGATGATCAAGGCAAGTACGCAGAGGCGGAAGCGGAGTATGGCGCTGTGATAGGTGTCGAACAAAAGGTGCTTGGCCGCGAGGATCGTGACACGCTGGAAACGCGGAACAACCTTGCCATCGTGCTCGATGAGCAAGGCAGACGTGCAGAGGCGGAAGCGGAGTTTCGGGCAGTGCTCACGCTAAGAGAGAGCGTGCTTGGCCCGGAACATCCTGAAACGCTCACGACGCGCAACAATCTAGCCGTCGCGCTCGACGAACAAGGTAAGTACGCCGAGGCGGAAAAGGAGTATCGAGCGGTGCTCAAGCTCCAAGAAAAAGTTCTCGGCCCAGAACACCCTAGCACTCTTATTACACGCGGCAATTTGGCCGATACACTCCAACAACAAGGCAGATACGAGGAGGCGGAAGAGGAGTATCGAGCGGTGGTCAACCTTCGAGAGAAGGTGCTCGGCCCCGAACATCCTGGCACACTGAGAAGGCGCAATAATCTCGCCATCGTCCTCAATCACCAAGGCAGGTACGCAGAGGCAGAAGTGGAGAATCGCGCTGTGATAGCTGTCGAACAAAAGGTGCTCGGCCCGGAGCATCCTCTCACATTAGAGGCGCGGAATACTCTAGCCGGCACGTTAGTTCACGAAGGCAAGTATGCCGAAGGGGAAGCGGAGTATCGAACGGTTCTCAACCTTAGACAGAGAGTTCTGGGCCTCGAGCACCCTGACACGGTTGCCACTCGGGGCGGGCTAGCTACGGCTATCGCGGAACAGCAGAAATACACGGAAGCTGAGCTGACGTTCTCGGAGGTTTTGCCGAAGTTCGAGAAGATATGGGGAATCGACCACCCAGCTACATTGGAGCTGTGCGAAGGCTATGCAGAGTGCCTAAAGGGTCAGGGCAAGCTGCCTCAAGCGAAAGAGCTTGCGCGGCGAGCTGCTGAAGGCGCGCGCAAAGTTCTGGGCCCGATCATCCAAACACGAAAAAATACGAGAAGTTATTGGCAGAGTTAGAAGCTTACCCTTAAGCAAACATTGGATCGACTGGCTCCAGTCGACGAAGCAGCTCGACCACGAGTGAGACATTTTTGCGTTTAAAACGCCGGCTGCGTTTTCGCATCCTGGCAGTGTCAACTTGATTGATGCGGAGAGGTTGCTCCTTCGGCGATTCTTCTGACATTGCCTTCGGAGAAGCCGATCCACCTTTCGCGAACGCGAAGGTGGAACGCGTTGTCCTGTGGCACGCCGGAGCAATGCGAAGGCGGCTCAACGCGTTGCTAACCCCGCAAACGCAGCTTCCCCGCCCAGATTTTATCTTCCCATTGCAAGACGTTCGGCGAGGAGCTGCGGCAGACCTGCTTTAGAAATCTTCTTTTGCGCGCTCGCCACGTCATATTTTACCCGCAACAGTTCGACCAGATTGTTGTCAACATCGTAAATGCAATATGCCGCGCGCCAATTTCCGTCGCGTGGTTGCCCGACGCTGCCTGCGTTGATGAAATACTTTTTGGCCGGCTCGATTCGGATGTGTTCGATCCTTTCCTGCCGAACGCCCTGGTCCCGAATAAATACCATGGGCACGTGCGTGTGGCCGAAAAAACAGACGGCGGTGCGCTGATACGTGAAACTTGCGACAGCGTCGAGATTGCTAAACACATAGCCCCATTGGCCGGGCGTATCGAGTGTGGCGTGCACGATTGTAAAATCGTGTACTCGCTTCTGTAACGGCAAGCTGCGCAGCCATTCCTTGTCCTGATCCGTCAAATTGTCGCGGGTCCACTGGATGGCGCGCTCGGCTAATTCGTTGAAACGTTCCGAGGACTCGGAAAGCGTTGCCTCCTCGTCGTGATTGCCTCTTACCACTGGACAATCCAGTTTCCGGACACGTTCCACGCATTCTCGGGGATTGGCGTTATAACCGACGACATCGCCCAAACAAACAAAGTGGGTGCATCTACGCTCGCGCGCGTCCGCCAGTACTGCTTCGAGCGCTTCGAGGTTAGCGTGGATATCACTCAAAAGTGCGAAACGCATTATCAAAAGTTAAACCGTTAAAAGGTTAAAACGTTACAATGGAACCGCTTGGTTGCCGCGAAGATGCAACAATCCAACGATTTAGCTATTTAACGACTTTGTTTTCCTTCTCCTGAATTCGTTGGTCTTGCGGGATTCCAAGTTTTTCTTCGAGGAACTTCAGCCGCTTGATCAAAGTAGGCAGCCGTTCCTTCGGGCCCTCCTCGTACAAGTGGCGCAGACGGTCGTAAGCCTCGCGTTCGCGCCCCTCGCAGTAAGAAAGCTCGTAGGCAGAAAAGCGCCTGTCCCATGGCGCCGCTCCCGGCACTGCTGCCGCCTTGGCGTAGTACTCCGAAGCGCGCTCGTGGTCTTTGTATTTCTCCTTGTAAAGCCGGGCCAGTGCTTCGTAAAGGTCCGGGCGATCAGGATTGTTTTTTATCCCGCGTTCCAGGAAATCCTTGCCCAGCGCAAAATATTCACGCTGCGCTTTGACTCGCAGCGCGAGGCGCGGCTGGGTTTGATCGTTCATGGCGGCCACGCTGGCGTTCCAAGCCATGTGCCAGGCCGCCGTGTCCCAAAACAGGAGCACCCGTGGTTGGAGGGTTGTTATGTGCCGGAACAATAACAACATGCGGCCCCATTCCGTGTTTTCCCATGCCGAATATGCCTGGATAAACAGCGCGTCGGCGACGATCGCTCGAAATCCGCTCAAGGCGGCGATGAACCCGAGTTGCCCGATTTCTTCGCGGAGATCCAGGTTGAATTCGACGCCGCGGAAATGTTCCTGTCGATGAAGCGCCACCAGATTGCGTTCAACCGGCAATTTGAGCGCCCCGACCACGATCAACACAGCCAGCACCACGACAGTCCGCTTCATAATTCTTTCCCGTAAAACACGAAGGTGGCCAGCAGCGTGTAAATTGTGGTGTAGAAAATGCCAAGCACGGCCGTCTTGGCAAAAAGGGTGAGCGAAATGGCAGTGCCTGCGACGATATCATCCACCAAATTGAATGCCTGTAAGTCGGGAAAGAACAGTGCTACCACGGCGAGAAAAACACGAGTAATCAGTCCGCTGCCATGTTCCTGCAGCCAATACTCACGGGCAGTGGCTTGCAAATGCGCGATAAAATAAATGAAAGCCATGACCACGATGGTGAAAATGTTTGACGTGGCGAACGTGGAAACAAAGAGGGTGAGCGCCGCGAGCAGGCATGCTTTCAGGTAAATGATGACAATTCCGGGGAGGATATCGATGTTGAACGCGGAAGAACGGATGACACGCAGAGCATCAGCGATCTGGTCGGGCGGTGCACCGGACATCTGTCTCAATGTCGTGTGTAGGACAGCCTGTTCGCGCGTGTACAACACGAGCAGAAACGCTCCTCCCATGACTACGGTACTGATCGCCAGCAACAAAAGAACTCCCGTAATCTTTCCCAACACGTATTCAAAGCGCGGCACCGGCTTGGCCAGAATGGTGTAAAGTGTGCGGTCCTCGATGTCCTGTGGAAGCAGCCGCGCAGTGGCAACGATTGCGAGCAGTGAGGTAAAAAGCGAAATCGCACCGAGCGAAACATCTTTTAGGATTTGAAATTCCTGCTGAAAAGAGAACTGCGCCATGAAGATCGAGCTGCCGATCAAAACAAGTCCGAAAATCAACAGGACATAAAAAACCTTCAGCCGTGTCAGCTCGGTGACCGTGTTGATCGTAATTGCGTAAATGCGAGAGAAAGCGAAAGGTCGATATCGCTTCGCGGATGTTGAGGCGTTCAACTGTTCAAGCGTTGAAGCCTTTTCACCGTTGGTCATTTCTGCTTCGTCCTTCCTTCGACATTCGACATTCCAGCTTCGTCATTTTTTGTCGCCTCGAGGAACAATCTCTCCAGTGTGGTTGTCGATTTGCGCCGTGCGATCAGTTTAGCGTTTGACCGTTTAACGAACGATTCGATTTCCCGGATGAGCTCATTGGAAGCATCGGCGATCACAAGTTCGGTTTGATTTTCGATCGCGATCAGTTCCTGCAAATGCCCTTCGCGCACTAGCACCCCGTCGGCTAGAATGCCGACGCGATCGCAGATTTCCTGCGCTTGAGCGAGCAAATGCGAAGAAAGCAGGACGGTGATTCCGCGGCGCTTCAGATCGAGGATTAAATCGCGAATGTCTCGCGAGCCTGCCGGATCAACACCGGCAGTCGGTTCATCCAGCACCACCAGCCTGGGATCATGAATCAACGCTTGCGCGAGGCCGATGCGTTGTAACATCCCTTTCGAATACGTTTGCTTAGACCGACAAGGTCGAGCAATTCGTTGATGCGATTCTTCAGGGCGACGCCCCGCAGTCCGGAAAGGCGCCCAAAAAAACGCAACGTTTCGTTTCCCGTAAGATATTTATAGAAATATGGATTCTCCGGCAGAAAACCGACCGCTTCGCGGCTTTCGACAAGACGACTATCACGCCCAAAAATTTCCGTGCGGCCGCGCGTTGGAGACACCAGGCCAAGAATAATCTTCAGGGTGGTGCTTTTACCGGAGCCATTCGGCCCAAGCAGCCCGTACACCTCGCCCGGTTCGATGCGTAGATTGAGGTCCTTTACCGCGACAATCGATTGCCGATGAAACGGAACGGGAAAAATTTTGGTTAGTCCGTGAACCGCGACCGCCGGATTAGTCATAGCGAATCTCAAAGCCGCGCGCAGCGACCGC
>VBKE01000060.1 GCA_005879605.1 Deltaproteobacteria bacterium | reverse complement strand
GAGGACTTCTTCAACGAGATGGCAAAACGATATCCGTCGAAGTGACAAGGGTCATGATCGGGATGCCGTCTTCTCCAACGAACCTGCCCCCGAGGTTCCGGCCGGTCCCAACGGTACGAAGCTCATTCTTCAACTCACACGAAGTTTCCCCGGCGCAAATCGAGAAGCGCCTGTTCGATCTCTTCTCTGGTATTCATGACGAACGGGCCATATCGGGCGATCGGTTCGTTGAGTGGTTTGCCGGATACCCATAGGAAGCGCGCGGGACTTTCTGACGTGACAACGTTGATCGAGTCGCCGTCGCCCAGCACGACCAGCTTTGGAGACGTGACGCGCACTTCTCCTACCGATCCCCCGGCGGGAAAGCTTGCCTCGCCTTCGAAAAGATAAACGAACCCCGCGTGCTCAGGATCCATAGCCCCGGTGAAGGAGCTGTGGGGCGGGACGGAAACGTCCGCATAAAAAGGATCGGCGGCGATTTCGCTTACCGGCCCATCGATATGATCCATTTGCCCGGTGATCACCCGGATGATGGTTCCGTCATCCCGTTTAATTTCAGGAATCTCGCTTGCGAGAATGTCTTGATAGCGCGGTGTAGTCATTTTCAGTTTCGCCGGTAAGTTCACCCACAATTGAAACCCGGCAATTCCTTCGGGACTAACCTGCGGCATTTCTTCGTGCATGATGCCGCGGCCAGCCGTCATCCATTGGACATCTCCAGCGCCGATGCTTCCCGAATTGCCGAGAGTGTCTTTGTGGCTCACCGTGCCGGAAAGAACGTAGGTGACCGTTTCGATTCCACGATGCGGATGCAGCGGAAATCCGGCTTCATAATCCCGCGGATTCGTTGACGCGAAATGATCCAGCAGGAGAAAAGGATCGAGGTAATCCAGTGTCCTCGTCCCAATACTTCTCTTGAGCCTCACTCCCGCGCCTTCGACGACGGGTTGCGGCTCAATGATCTTGAGGGCTCGTCTTGGCAATGCCTTCATCGTTGACTCCTTTGCCTGCCCGCGAGTTAAAAAGCATTCGAACTCCGGGATTAGAGATTTGTTTTGTCTTTGACGACGGTGATAATGTAAAGCTGTTTGCAGGTTTGTAAAGTACGCACTTTGAAGTAACGTGCTTACTAAAAGGTTAGCATGGCGCGAAGCAAAAAGGCGGTCAGTTGCCCGGCGGAAACGACACTCAAAATCATCGGCGGACGCTGGAAGCTGATGATTCTGCGTCAACTCGCCGCCGGAGCGAGCCGCTTCGGCGAGCTGCATCGCGACCTGAATGGTATTTCCGAAAAGATACTCACGCAGCATCTTCGAGAGCTCGAGGAGGACGGCGTCATCAGCCGAAAGATCTATCCGGAAGTCCCAGCGAAGGTGGAATACGCTCTTACGCCCTCGGGAAAAACTTTGAAGCCGATCATCGAGGCGATGCACGAATGGGGCATCACGCATTCATCACGGGATAAAAATTTCTAGCGGGATCCGAAAATCTATTTTCAGTTCGCGGTTAACTCTAACTCTCGATCTTGAAAAGCGCCGCGGCATTGCCGCCAAAAATCATCTCCTTCTGGTCATCGGATAGATGGGGCAGCGAGGCAATGGCGTTGGCGGGGTCCCTGTCGCCCATATCAAAAGGATAATCGCTCCCCATCATCACCCGTCCAGCTCCTACCGTCTCGACTAGAAAGTTGAGGGCCGGCACGGAGTGGACCAGAGAATCAAAGCAGAGCAGCCTAAAGTAATCGCTGGGCGGCCGGTCGATATTTGCCCGAGCCTCAGGCCGCACGCGCCAACCGTGCTCCCACCGACCACGAATGTAGGGGCAAGAACCGCCGCCGTGAGCGAGATAGAACTTCAGCCGGGGAAACTCTTTAAGAACACCGCCGAAGATGAGACTCGCGGCGGCCACCGCAGTGTCGCTGGGGTTACCGATCAAGTTCTGTAAGTGGTAGGGTCGCAGCCGCTCGCCTCCCAACACGTTTGAGGGGTGAATGAAGACCGGCACGTCCAGCTCTTGCAGCTTGGCATAGAAGGGGGCGAAGCCTTTGTCATCCAGATTTTTGCCGTTGATGTTGCTGCAGATCTCGGCGCCGCGCAGGCCAAGCTCGCGCACCGAGCGTTCCAATTCTCTTGCCGCCATCTCAGGCTCCTGCATCGGAAGATTGGCAAGCGCGACAAAACGTTTGGGATGCTTCTGGACGTTCTCCGCTAATGCGTCGTTGATCTTCCGACACAGCTCGAGACTCCGAGCGGGGTCGGTGGCATGAAAGAATAAGAAAGGCGGAACTGAAAGGATCTGCATGTCCACTGATTGAGCTTCCATGTCCTTTAGCCTGCGCTCGATGCTGTAAATCCGCTCGGGTTCGAGAGCGATGTTGCGGGCATTGCCGGTGTAAGCCACCTGACGTGAGCCTTCTTGAACGATCCGGATGCCGTGGAGTCGACCATCGGTCCCCTTCACTTCTACATCGTTTAAGCAGCTTTCAGGAACGTAGTGAGCATGAACATCGATCTTCAAGGGCGAGTCTCCTTTATTTAAGAACGAAGTTACGGGCCAGATCCTGGATGGCCTTCTGATCAAAGCTATTGGCGTAGTCGATGAACTCATTGGTAAAGAAGCGCTTCACATCGCCCGTCTTGGAGAGGTCGAGGCCGAGATACTCAATGTAAGCTTTCCAATCCTCCTCGGAGTTACAACCCCATTTCTTGCATGGCTTGTTATCGAATCTAAGGGTCGCGATGTTCGGCGGCAGCGCGGCGACCTGTCCAGCCACCGCCTCTTCCAATGACATTCCTTTGGGCACCGTCTCCGGGAACATTTTGAAGCTGATCTCGATCGCCGCTTTCGGGTTAGCGACGAAAAACGCCGAGCCCATGGCGAAGCCTTTCAGCAGCCCCTTAACGACCTCG
The DNA here is from genome assembly GCA_005879605.1 of Deltaproteobacteria bacterium. Lineage (GTDB taxonomy): Bacteria > Desulfobacterota > Binatia > UBA9968 > UBA9968 > DP-1. The sequence goes on along the minus strand of VBKE01000060.1, from coordinate 3,951 downwards.
GGAGATTTCGCCACATAGTCGCGTCGCGTCACTATCTCGTTGCCAAAGACGCGCTCGGCGAAAGCGGGCTGCGGCAGATGGCGCAACTTCACGCCGAGCCCCTCCACCAGGGCGTACTGCACGCCGGGAAGGGCCAGCACGTCCACGACACCTGTTTGAAGGCTGGATGTGGCGGCCCCCGCGGCGCCCACGGGAACCATTTGCAGCTCGCTGTCCACAAGCTTTAGTTCTCGTCGCGTGGCCTTCACGTAGGTCACCCCTTCATCGCCGAGCGATGAGACCCCGATTTTTTTTCCCTTGAGATCTTTCAGCGCTTTAATTGGCGAGTCTTGCAGGACAGCGAAAGAGTATTGTTGCTGGCGGCGCAAGAGATAAACACTCACGAGGCCGAGGTCTTGCCCGCTAGCCACCGAGGCAACGTAGAACGCGGGTGGTGGCAGGCCGAACTCCACTTGTCCCGCCGCCACTCGCTGCGTAGCGTCGGCAGGCCCTTGGGTCCGGATGATCTCCAGGTCGATTCCTTCGCGTTGATACCAACCGAAGTGCGAGCCGATCCAAACGAAGGATAGGCCCGGGTTGATGATGGGATTGGCCAGGGCAAAGCGGACTCGCGTCAGCGGTTTAGCGCCGGAAGCCGGGACCGGCTGGCCCCTCTCCTGCGCCAGCAACGGCGTCGCCGGGACAACGAGGTAGCCGGCGAAGAGAAGCAGCGAAACGATTTCGAACGCATGGAAAGTTTTTTTCATTTTCATAGCGCTCTTTTTCATAGTGCCCTGCCGCTCTGGGCTTCGGCCCAGAAAAGGAAGTGCCGACCCACAAGCTGGAGGAGACCTCGGAGAGCAAGGCCGACGATGACGAGGACGACGAAGACGGAAAAGACGCCAGCCACATCGATGGCAAAGTGCGACTGCAAGATGAGCACCCCGAGGCCTTCCTGTCCGCCGACGAATTCGGCGACGATCACACCGAGGATACTAAAGACCAGCGCAATGTCGAGGCCGGCGAAAATATAGGGCGTGGCCCCGGGAAGCTGGACGAGCCAAAAGGTCTGTGCCCAACTCGCCTTGAGCGACCGCATCAGCTCTAGGCGACCGCGCCCGGTTGACTTAAAGCCGACCAAAGCGTTGACCAGCACGGGGAAGAACGCGACCAGCGTGGCGAGAGTGACTTTCGACAGAGCGCCGTGACCGAACCAGATGATGAAGAGGGGCGCGATGGCAATTCGGGGCAAGGTCTGAAACGCCACGATGTAAGGCATCACGATGCGTTCGCCAAGGGCAGAGTGGGCGAGAAGGATGGCGCACAAGACTCCAAGCACGCCCGAGAGCGCGAAGGCGGCAAGAGCTGCAGCGTAGGTCGAGACCGCGGCGAAAAGATAGCTGCCGCTCCCTGTGGGATTCGTTGTGAAGCCCACGTAGAGAGCGCGCGCGACCGCGCTGGGCGTGGGGATGAGAAAGGGGGCAATGTTTAGGACGCGCACTGTCGCCTCCCAGGCGGCGAGGAAAAATATGAACGAGAAGACGCTTACCAAGAGGGTCGCAAGCGGAGGCCACCGCTGGGAAAGCGATTTCGGATATCGGGGCATCGCGTCAGCCTGCACTGTTAGACAAAGCCTCCAATGGCCAGCTTTCTAATCCCAGCGCGGCGCGCACCTGGCCCGTGAGACTTGCGAACTCTGCTGTACTCATAAGATCGAGGCTGCGCTCTCGGCCGAATGGCGCATCGATGACTCGTCTGATCCGTCCCGGCCGAGGAGTCATAATCAACACGCGCGTGCCGAGAAAGACCGCTTCGGGAATGCTGTGCGTTATCAGCACCATGGTTTTCCCGCTTTCTTTCCAAATGCGGTGGAAATCAACGTTCATCTGCTCTCGCGTTATGGCATCGAGCGCGCCAAACGGCTCGTCCATCAGGAGAATGGCGGGATCGGTGCTGAGGGCGGCGGCAATAGCGTTCCGCTGCTGCATCCCTCCCGAAAGCTCAAAAGGATATTTGTTTTCGAAGCCGGACAAGCCGACCATTTTGAGCATGCTCCGCGCGCGGGCGTCGCCCAAAGGCTTGGACCGTCGCCTGACCTCCAGCGGCAGCATCGTGTTTCCTAAAACGGTGCGCCACGGGAGAAGGACAGACTCTTGAAAGACAATTCCAACATCTTCGCGCGGCTCGGTTGCCGCCTCGCCTCGGAATCGGACACAACCTGCGCTCGCTGGTAACAATCCTCCAATTATCCGGACCAGAGTGGATTTCCCGCAGCCACTCACCCCAACGATCGCCAGAAATTCACCTGCCTCTACGTGAAAGGAGACATCGCGTAGCGCCTCCACGGTTTCGCCGCCGATCGTAAGGAAGCTCTTGGAGACGCCTTCGACCTCGATCAGCGCTGCAGCCATTGTCGTTAGACCGTCGCCAATTGATGTAATATCACGGGAAGAACAATCGGCCTTGGCGTCCGGTACTGCGCGCGCGATAGAGCTGTCCTGTTGCGGTTGTAACGTAAAGCGTTGTCATAGCGTCATCGCCGAACGCACAGTTTGTAGGAGAGTCGGGCGCAGGATGCGTCTCGATGACGCGGCCCGATGGGGAAAAGACGTAGATCAACGCTCCAGAACCGCTTTTCTCCCAGCCGGCGCAGGCGATGATATGGCCTTCGCTGTCCAGACACATCCCACTGATGCCCCGGTGCGGCCCGCGAGCATCTGAACCAAAGGTGTGGAGCACGATATAAGTTCCCAAGCTCCTATCTTCGTGAATGGGATAGGCTCTTAGCTCTCGCTTATCTTCTCCTAAACCGGTCTCGGACACGTACAGGATTTTTTCGTCCCGAGATAAAGCGATGGCCATGGGCGAGGAAGTGTCGTAAGTCATGCGCCGTATATGCCAACTCCGGTCAGGGCGCCGATCGAGAAGCAAGACGGAGGCATGCTCCAGCGGTCCTTGAAGCTGAGGGCCTGGAGCCGGAATGGGATCATAGGGATCCGTAAACCAGATGCGTCCTTTCCGGTCGATAGTTAAGTCGTGCGGATGGTTATGAAAGTGGCCGTCCAATCGATCGGCGAGCGGCGATGTGGAACCGTCAGGGTTGAAGCGGACAACGCGACGCGAGCCGCTCTGGCAGCCATAAAGCAAGCCGTCTGGAGAGAACGCCAGCCCTTTGGTCCGGTTGGTAAATCTACGGAACTCGGTGACGTTACCGCTCGGCGGGTCATAGCTGAGGATGCGGTTTTCTGCCGGCACGGAAAAAAGAACCGTCTTCCCGTCCCACACAGGCCCCTCTGTAGCCCCATTGAAGGGACCTGCGACGAGCTCGAATTTCCAATCCGTAGTCATCTGCTATTGCTCCCTCACCCTCGCCCTCTCCCAGAGGGAGAGGGAATATATTTTTTCATCTCCCTGAGGGAGGATGAAGGTGAGGGTTTTCATGATCAAGGCTGTCGCGCATCATTCAGACCGGGACACCCGGAATACCGAGCCTCACCCGATACACACAACTGCGCGATGTGATAAAGAGCGTTCTCCAGTCTGAATCACCCCAATTCATGTTCGTTGTGTGGGTCGGGATCTTTATTCGGCCAAGAAGATTCCCCTTGGGATCGATCACGTGAATGCCGGCCGGACCTGTGCAGTAGACGTTGCCTTCGACATCCACCTTCATCCCGTCGGGATTCCCCGGTTCGTCACCGCGAGCCTCATAGAAGAGCCGTCCGTTGCTCAAGGTCCCATCGTGTTTCACATCAAACACGCGAATGTGGCGACGGGCCGTGTCGTTGATATAGAGGAGAGACTCGTCCGGGGAGAAACACAGGCCATTGGGGTTTTCAAAGTCATCGGCAACCGGCGTCAGTGTCTTTCCATCGGGAGACAAACGAAACACACCGATGAAATCGAGATAGCGCTGCAGATCATCTCCGGCCATGCCGGGGATATACATCGCCATGGGAGGATCGGTCCAGT
>VBKE01000059.1 GCA_005879605.1 Deltaproteobacteria bacterium | reverse complement strand
ACCTACCGATCGGCACCCTTCGGGAAGTGGTGAGCTACCCGATGCCGGCGGACGGTGTGGATGACGTGACACTACGCGAAGCGCTAGAGGCAGTGGGGCTCCCTGAACTAGCCAGGCGACTCGGCGAGGCTGGCCACTGGGCGCTCCAGCTCTCCCCCGGCGAGCAGCAGCGCATCGCTTTCGCCCGCGCGCTCGTGCAGAAGCCAGACTGGCTCTTCCTCGACGAGGCGACCTCGGCGGTGGACGAGTCTACGGAGGCGCGCCTCTACCGACTGATGCGCGAACGGCTTGAGGGTACTACCGTATTCAGCGTGGGCCATCGGGCAACGCTGCGTCCCTTCCACTCTCGCCAGCTTTTGGTGCGGGCCAATGGGAATGGGCCCTCCTCTATCGTGGAAGTGACCGCCGTAGCCGAATCGGCTCGAGGCAATCTTGGAGTTCCTAAGCACGACAAGATCGCTGCAATGGCTGGATAATCAATATTCGTTCGAGACTGCGTCCTGAATCGCGTCGGCGACAGACGGATCCGCGCGGCTCCTGGTGCTTTTCAGTGAGGATCCCAACCGCTCCGGGCCTTTGCCTCGGGAGGGAGGGTCAATCGCCTGCCCACCTCGACCGCACAGTGCCGGTTGACCGCAGTATCATCCGCCCGGTGTCCGTCGATCCTGGAAGTCTCCTGAGACCCGCTGCCAGAGGCTGTGATCGAAGCCGTTCGCCGAGCGCTGGCCAGTCGAAAACGGTCATCGCTGCTGGAATTCAATATTGCGGGCCGGTGCCGGCGTGCGCGCGTGATACAGTTTTCGGTGAGCCTCCAGCCAATGCCCACCCGCCAGGCGCAGCTTCGGAACGGCGAGGATGAGCCGTGAGCAAATTGATCCTGAAAGGCGCAAATGTAGTCTGGACGGGCACCGTCGGCCGTGGCGGTCACATCATGTATGCGCTGCAGTGGTTACACGGGCTCCGTCTTCTCGGACACGAGGTGCTGTACTATGACCGTATTAGTGAGCGCCCCGAGGCAACTGCACTCTTCGGCCAGATCGTGGATCGCTGGTGGGACAGCCGCCTCGCCGTGGCGATGCGGCCAACCGGAGAATCGGTCTTCGGCCCTTCGGTCGCTGACGTCGAAACCTTTGCTCGCGACGCGGCAGGGATTATCTCGCTTGGTTGTCAGTTCTCCGCTGACCCGGATCCGTGGTTGGCCTCGGTGCGACCCAGAGTCCTTGTCGACCAAGATCCCGGATTTTCCCAGCTATGGGCAATGGAGGCCCCCTCGATCGAAGAGGTCCTGGGGCGACACGATCTGTATTTCACCGTCGGCGCGAATATCGGTACTGCGCGATCATCACTACCAACGCTCGGCATCGATTGGCGTCCGATCTGGAACCCGGTAGTCGCTGAGTGGTGGAAGCCAGAACCGCCCCGAACACGCGACCGCTTCACGACCATAGCCGGTCTGTGGCTCAACGCGTATCAACCCTTCGAGGGCGTCATGTGGGGGCCGAAAGCCGAAGAGTTGAGACGGTTCCTGCGTTTGCCGGCCCTGGCTGGTGAGCCGATTGAAATTGCTCTGGAGAGCGGGTCCGGTGACGAGCTGGTCGGGGAGCTCGCGCAGAATGGCTGGCGAGTTGAGTCTGCCGAGGCGGTAGCCTCGACGCCGGAATCGTATCTGGAATACGTCGCTGAATCGGCCGGCGAGTTCAGCTGTGCCAAAGGACTGTACGTCGGGGGCAGGTCCGGATGGTTCGGCGATCGGTCCGCGTGCTTTCTCGCAGCCGGTCGTCCCGTCGTGATCCAGGACACAGGAATCCAAGATACGCTTCCTACCGGCACTGGTCTCTTCGCGGTTGCGACGGTCGAGGAGGCGGCGGACGCCATTCGGCGGATTCGAATGGACTACGAACGTCAGTCGACGATTGCGCGGCAGATCGCGCTCGATCACTTCGACGCCCGCCGCGTCCTACCGGCGCTCCTCGAAGCGATGGGAGTGAACGGATAGTCACCGCCTGGGTGCACCCAACAAGATGAGCTGCCGGTCAACGCTTGGCGGCTCTTGAGTAAATCTTCGAATACCGCCTGATAGAGTGCCAGGCCGATGCGTATTGGCGTAAGCTAAAGTCGAACGCGTTGGAGCTTGACGCAATCCCAAGTGCACCTGAAACTAGAACGCTACCCACTCTTCATCTGCTCGCACCTCGCCCCCCCTCGCTCCGCCGCTGACCGTCGGTCCCGGGCTCGGCCGCCGCTGCTAGGCTGTCGGCCAGCAGATGGGCGATGCAGCTATAGCTCACGTCGTTCATGTGCAGGCCGTCGCTCGATATGATGTCCTCTATCTTGTACTGGCCGCTCGATATCCAGTGCCGCATCACCGCGAACCGCCGGAACACAGCCACCTTCATTTCGTTGGCCACCGCACCGATGGAATCCACGATGAGCAGGTGGATGGGCCGCTCGAGCACGCGCGGGGCGAACTGCGGATCCATCAACACGATGTCGAGCCGGGCCGCCTTGAGACGGCTGATTCCCTCGCGGATCGTGCCGTTATATTCCTTGATGTCCCCACTCCTCAGCGCCTGGTTGCTGCCTGTCTGCCAGATGACGAGCTGCGGGTGGTAAGGCAGCACGTCGCGCTCGAAGCGCGCCAGCATCTGGAAGGCCATCTCGCCGCCGACGCCCTTGTTGATCACGGTCACCGAGAGCTGCGGCCAGCGGCGGCGCAGCTCTTCGGCGAGCAGGGCGGGATAGGCGTGCGCCGCATCGGAGGCCCCGACTCCCTCCGTCGAGGAGGATCCGATGGCGAGTATGACCAGCGCCTTGCCCGAACGGATCGCGCTAGCGGTGTTGGGCAGCCTCACCCTGAAGCGCGTCATCTCCTGAGGCGCGGTGCAGCCCAGAGCGGTGTGCGAGACCTCGGCGGATACCCCCGCGAGCAGCAAGAGCGCCGCGGCGGATGACACCGCCCATCGAGGCGCGCTCATCGGCCGCTCTCGGGGTTGGCCGCGGGCTTCCCGGCGGGGAGGCCGCGCGTCACGAAGTCGGCCATCGCGTGGCCGATGCAGTCATAAAGCTTCGCGGCGAGCTGGCGGCGCTTCTCATCGTCTCTGACCCTCAGATCCAGCAAGCCGCTCTCGGCCCAATGGCGCATGATGCCGTGGCGGCGGAACACTGGCACGTCGTTGGCGTCCGCTAGCTCGCGCATCGCGATGAGATAGGGTTGGAAGTGGATCATCGCGTCGGTCTCGTGCGAGAACTGCATGTTCATCAACACCACCTCGTCCCCGGCGGCGCGCAGCTTGTCGATCCCCGCCTGCAACGTCTCCCGGAACTCGCCGACGTCGATCCCGCGGACCGCCTCCATCGTACCGGTCTCCCAGATCACAAGGGTCGGCTTCAAGGGGAGGACATCGCGATCCAGGCGGTCGGCCGCCCTTTTCGCCGTCTGGCGCGCCTCGGCGAGGTTGACCACCTTGACGCGCGCGGACGAGAATCTCCCGGCGAGCGCCGAAGCGAGGCGCGCGGGCCAGGCGAAGCCAGCCCCGCCCGCCGCGAGCCCCAGGGTGGAGGCCCCGCCGAGCGCGGCGATGACGACCTGTCGGCCGCCGGCGAGCGCCTTGGCCGTCTTCGTCAGTGGCGGCTCATACGCGTAGAAGCTCTCGGGCACGGAGCACTCCCGCTCCTGGTCGAAGGCCCCCGCCGGCGCGGATAGAAGTCCAATGCCCCCAGCGGCGATCAGGACGATCGTGGAGCGTAGGAAGGCAGGTGTCATCCTCGCGCTCCTCTTCCCGCCGTCGGAGCTTCCAGGGCCCTGCCGCCGGACGCGCCCTGCGCTGCGGCGAACCACTCCATCAGCGCGGCGACGCCGATCATGATTGCGACGCCGGCCGCGGATACGGCGAACTGCATGGGGATACCGCCGAAGAATTCGTTGAGCACCAGTTGCCCCAGCACCGAGAGCAGGATGCCGAGGCAGAAGATATGGAGGGAGTTGCGCCCGCAGATAACGAAGGGCCGCGCGGCTTGGCTAGCCAAGAACCGCGCCTGGGGATGGATCAGGCGTGCGACGAGCAGCGCGAGGGCGAGTACGTTGGCGAAACGAAGCAGCCCCAGATCCCCCTTGCTTAATAACGGCCACAACGGCTTGTCGCTGACCGCGACCGGAAGCGGATCGTAGAAGCCGTGCAGCGTCCAGTTGAACCGGATCAGGAATCCGGCCAGTGAGAGGCCCGCCGCGAGCCAGAACAGCCAGCGACGGCTGAGCCAGGAAACCCCACCGCGAGTGCCCCGCCAGCCGAGCCATGCCCCCAGGAGGAACAGCGCTTGCCAGGCGAACGGATTGAAAAACCATACTCTGTCAGGGCCGGGATAAGCCGGCAGCGCGATCCGCTTGTCGAACTGGACCGCAAGCCAGAGCGCGAAGGAGACGAAAATCACCACCCCCGGCCAAGACCGGAACCCGGCCAGCACAAAGGGGAGAACCGCCAGCAGGACGATGTAAAGCGGCAGGATGTCCATGAAGGCCGGCTGGAACTGCAGCGTCAATGCCTTGACTACCGCCAGGCCCGGCTCGTTGAGAAAATTGGCGGCGCCGAACTCCTCGACGTAAAGCGAGTTATTGAGGGCACCGACCGTGTACGCCACTGTCGCCATAAACATCATGAACAGAAAGACATGGGCGACGTAGAGCTGCCACACCCGGTGGTAGACGCGCACTCCGGCCACCAGAAAACCCTGGCGCTCCATGGCGCGACCGTACACCATGCCGGCGGTGTAGCCGGAGATCAAGATGAACACCTCGGCCGCGTCGGAAAACATCATCGATTGGAGCGTAAAATCCGCCAGGATGTTGTTCGGCATGTGGTCGATGAACATGCAGAATAGGGCAAGGCCGCGGAAAAAATCAAGGCGGAGGTCGCGCTCGGTGGCCGACGGACTGGTCGCGATGGTCATGATCTCTTCCGAGTCACTTCTATCGACCGCTACCAGCGCCGGTTTGTTTCGGCGTATGACCACACCCCGGTCCTGTTGAGAGGCATCCACGTATTTTTTTAACCTTCTTCTGTAAATCACGAGCTGTGACAGCTTTCATAAGATATCTTTCGTTCTCTTTCAAACGGCGGAAATAACGGGTAGCTAGCGACGCCATAGCTAAGCGTCATTTCTAAGCGATACGCATAGAACCGCAGGAGGTCTTGAGATCGCTTTCACCGCTGGCTATGCATTTCAGGTTTAATCTCTATGATCAGCTCCAAGTCGCCTTGCACGAAAACAGGCAGGCCGAGTTAACAAGGCTCTTTTGTTCTTCTCAAACTTCCCCAATCATTTCAACTTTTACAGCAATGACCAGTGCAGCCGAGCGACTGCTGGCGGACCGGCCGGACTGTATGTTGCTATTGGCGTGGAATTTTTTCGACGTATACTAAAAGCCAAATAAATTCGGTACTGAATCCAAGTAACCAAGCCTGCAGACTAAAATGCCCCTTCCATGGAGATTCTGAATAAAGGCAAGATTGACACGGCTCAATGGGTCATTGCGGGTGGGATGCTCGTTTTCGCCGTAGTGTTTGTCTTTTACCCAGGACATACCGAGCGGCTGATCCGAGTTGGTCTGCTAGGAATAGCATTATTGGCCTTTTTCTATTCCTCCAAACCGTTAGCTAAATGGACGATCAGCATCAGCGTGCTTAGCCTCTCATTTTTTGCAGTTTTTTACCTTCTAGGTGAGGGAAGTCTGCACGATTGGGACGAAGCTATCTATGCGCAAGTTGCCAAGGAGATCGCTGTCTCTGATAATTGGCTTACGTTAACTTGGGCCGGACATCCGTTTTGGCACAAACCACCGCTTTATTTTTGGCTCACTGCGGTTGTCTACAAAATGGTGGGAATCAACGAATTTGCAGCACGCTCTTGTTCTGCAGCTTTTGGATTTGGAGTGGTGGCACTTACGTTTTGGTTGGGACTCCGCTTATTTTCATGGGCTGCGGGTGTAATGGCCGCTTTGTTATTATTGTCGATCGATCAATCCATTTACTGCCACTGGTACAATTTTCTTTGCCAGGCGAGGGTCGGAATGCTCGAGACGATGTTAACCTTTTGGTTGATCCTATCACTGATACTTGTATGGGAAGCGAATGAGCGCCCGAGGCTGATTGCTTTCATCGGGATTACGGCAGGACTTGCCGTGATGACAAAAGCATGGATTGGATTTTTTGCGCTGGCTATTCCTTTGCTTTATGCCTTGATCACAGGGCAGTTTCATGCGCGCCGTAAGTGCTGGAGTCTAGCGATTCTGTTAGCTGGTGTAATCATTCTGCCGTGGCATCTTTGGCAGATCTGGATCCACGGCAAATCTTTTCTCCACGATTATTTTGTTGTGAATCTTTTTGGCCGTCTAGCTGGTGTTCTTGAAGAGAACCAGCATGGTCCGTTATTTTACTTTGATATACTACGGGACGGATTTTCGATTGTCGGTTCGGGATATCTGTGGCCGGCCGCATATCTCTGGGCCGCATGGACTGCACGGACGAGGGAGTACCGGCAAAAAGTTCTCCTGCTTAGCTGGATTACCATTCCCCTCCTGTTGTTCTCCTTAGCGCAGACGAAGCTTCCTTGGTATATCATTCTCATCTATCCGGGAATCGCTTTGCTTATTTCGGGAGCACTCTCTGAGCTTCTCGGTGGGCCGCGTACCCTTGCTGCTTGTGCCTTTGCTTTGGCGGTTTTTTACTTCCGCCTTCCCGCAATCGTT
>VBKE01000294.1:3188-41017 GCA_005879605.1 Deltaproteobacteria bacterium | reverse complement strand
GGAATGCAGTTGACAGGAAAACTAAACCGCGACGGAGTTCAAGTCATCGAAGATTATGCTGGTCCAGGGCAGGACCGAGTGGTATTTCGAAAAACATTGAGACAGGCGGACGCCGCCTAACAAAGCCGTTCCACCTGACCGCGGCCCGGTGGCGGATCTGCGTGAACAGGGGAGGCCACAGGTGGGCCGCGGCGGGTGACCGCCGGGCGTTAGGCGTGAGGTGGAAGTTTCGGTGAAAGGATGATTTTATGCGGGGTCGATGGATTTCGAACTCATCGGACCGATTCGGGATATTCAGACGATTGCCATTGGTCGAACCATCCGTGGGCTGGCCCGTCTTCGCAAACGCTATGGCAGCGGCCGATGGAGAAAATTGAAGGGGATCGCGAGGGTGCGCCTGATAGATGGAACAATTCATACTGCCGAGGTACATTGGTACGAAGCTCACGGTATCGGACGCAAGGAACTCAAGATAAAGTTTCCTTTGCTGGATTAGCTATGAAGAAAAGAGCCAAACAACAGAAATATTTTGCGGTCTGCATCAACAACAAGAGGTACGAGGCCTCTCTCGAAAGAGGAAAACTCTACCGCGTCATTCCTGACGAGGACGCGGAATCCCACGGGTATCTACGCGTCGTTGATGAAAGTGGCGAGGACTATGGATATTCGGCAGAGCGTTTCTTTCGTCTCGAAGTTCCCCGGCCGCTGGAGCGAGCTCTACTCCGAGCGTCGTCCTAATGGTGTTCCTTGCCTAACCCTCGACTTGAGACCGACGCCGAGGGCGCGGCTCAGCCTTTCCGTTCGGCGAAGAGTCGCGGTGGTGTCGTGCTGGTTCTTGCCCGGCTGCTTGGACAATGACGGGAGCATTCATCTGTCGGGGATCAAATCACTGCAATCGAGTCGTTCCGGGTCGCGATATCGCAAGCCGCACTCAATGTCGAGAGGAGACGAGGCATGCCCTTCAGTATTTCGACCTTGCTGATCCGCAATCTTCGCGACGTTTTCGGTGAAAACGACCCCGCGCGCCGGCGCGCGGCCATCGACGAGATCTGGACCGAAGAAGGCGTGTTCTACGACCCCAAATCGGGCGTCCACCGTGGCCGCGACGAGATCGATCGCGTCGCGGGTGCCATCAAGGCGACTCACCCTGACTTTCAGTATCAGCCGATTGCCGAACCCGAGGAGTTGGGTAATGGCGGTCGCGTCCAATGGGTATCGGGCCGCCCTGGCGAGCCGCCAGCGTACGCCGGGACTGATTTCATCATCATCCGGGACGGCCGGATTGCCGCCCTTTATCTCTTTTTCGACAAGCTACCCTGAGCTGCGGCCGGTGCCGAACTGCATGGCCCGGCGAGGCCAGGGCGCGGGAAACCGCCGCGGCCAAGGTGCCTTAATGGCGGTTCTGGTATCGAGGCACGCCGAACCATCCGCTGCAGCAGACCCGGCGGCCATGCTGGCTTCCCGCGACATCATGCCCAAACAGGCCGCCCGGCTGCTGAGCTTGGTCGTTAAACGGCCAACTAGAATGACCGCCCGGGGGGGATTCGTAGACAGAACGAGACGATGGCTTCTGATCGCGAGATTTGCAGAAGGGATCTTCGGATTGTGTTCATTGCCATTCGCATTCACGTATTGGGTAACATTTCCTCCGCCAGTAACGCACTGGGGAAGGACAGCCTTTAACGCGATTTACTTTCTCGGTGGGCCAATCGTCGCATTCGGTTTAGTATGGGGCTTACGGGGTAAAGTCAAATTGGCGTGGTATGTGGCAGCCGCACTCTCTGCTATAGTGCTTTTAAATTCATTCGCCTCGCTACCACGCTGGTGGGTTTTTCTATACGGCCAACTCAAGGAATATGTGGGCTCTTCGGTTTTGATTATGCCTGCTCTTTTAATGCTAACGCAGCTTGTAGTCGCGGTATGTCTATTTTTCACACGCTATATTCCATTTCCACACCAGCGCACACAGGAAACGGCCGTTTAACCCGCGGCTGGAGCCGATAGTGAGATCGCCAAGGAATGAGTCTATTTTCGATGACGGCTCAGCGGCATAGCGTTCGGTGGTTTACGTATGAGCATATGGCTATTTATCACCGGTCTTGCTGCTTACGGGGTGTGGTTCATCCTGAACGAGTGGCGGCGAGTTAGTCTATTCCGACGGCGCCATGACCATCGTGTTCTCTGGATGCGGGCTTTCCGAGCCGAAGATCGTAGCCGGATTGATGCTTTGCTTGCGACAATCTGTGGCGCTTTCTTAATTCCACGCCGATTCCGTTTTAGGCTTCGTCCGTCAGACGACATCCATGAGTTCTACCGTCGGAATATGCGAGGGCAGTTCGCTGATTCATTGGAGTATGAAGGTTTGGTGGTACGCCTTAAGAGAGATTTCGCTGTCTCGGCAGATCAGGTAATCAGGCAGCGACCTTGCAAGGTTCGTTCTTTGGTGAGGTTAGTTGCCAACCCGACGGCGTTGACCACCGAACAAGTCGCTTCACCGAGCCGCCGCTAACCACGTGGCTTACGGATGCAGTATCTCTAAGGTGAGCGGAGGCAGCCGGGTATCGTGGCACTTTTCAGCGGCGGTCGGTGAGCTTTGCGTTAGAAGGACACATGCCCCAAGCGAAAGTGACTGAGTCCGACGTTTTGCCTGCTTTACTCGCTGTGTGCCCAAGTTTCCGCCAATGCTGGGATGAATACGTGTCGGACGAAGCATATGTACCCAACCAAGTGTATGTTGACGCGGGCGAGTTCGCTCGTCACATGTGTGTGCTCCTGCAAGCGGGCACAGTCAACGAGCTCTCTGCGGTATTTGCTGCTGTAGAACATCTACTCGAAGAGGGTGACGAGGATGCCTGCAATGCCGTGACGACAGGTCTCCTTGAAGATGTTTACTTTGAAGCTGAGGACGCAGGTATCTCCCCAAGAGAGTGGAGAAAATATTTCGGGCCAAGAGCAACGCGTGCTTGGGAGGCTTATCTGGTGTGGGCTAAAAAGAGTGACTGATCGAGTCTGCCTTCTAACTCATCGCTTGAGCGCATCGGCGAGTAGCTTGTGATAATGGATGGACAGTGCCTTTTGAAACTGAAGTATTGAACCACCCGACTGCGCGTCCGGCTCGCCTCACGCTCAGCTAATGCGTTAGACTTACCTATGACTGATCAGAAAAAGACACGAGGTTTCCGAGTTATTCCTGGTGGCAGGAAGCCCTCCAAACTGGCAAAACCAGATCCGCGAATCCCCCATCTCTGGCCAGAATATCGAGCGCTTCGGGGACGCGGGCCCGGTGCTCGGGATAGGAGAGCAAAAAGGCAGGCTGACGCGCTGCTTCATATCGCTCTTGAGGAACGTTTGGGCGTACCCATCCGTTGCATAGCCGATGTTCTTGAAGGTGAGCCAAACAAGCCGTGGGGCTGCGCTTTCTGCAAGAAGAATATCGCGGAAGGAGTGTGCTTCGCGGGGCCCCGTGGCTACATCTGCTTTGGCTGTATGGAGAGCGGCTTGAATACCTTGCTTGACGGGAAGCCGTGGCCGAAGAAGAGTGAACATGAAAAAGTCTAACCCGCCGCCAGACTGTGTGAAAAGTAAGCGACGGATCAGAATGACGCTCATGTTGTCCCACTTTGAAGCATAAACAAAACGGATGTAGGGATGAGATCGCTAATTTTGTCATGAATATGGTATCTTTTTCCACCGTCTCAAAAGTTTCAGAGTTTTCACACAGTCTGCCGCTTGAGCCGACAGCACGGTTCGATGATGGATCATTTCATTTCCAGTAGCGGTTCAGCGGCATTCCGTTATGCCTGAATACCCGAATCTGCTAAAAGTCAGCAATGCCGATCATCTCGACGTTCTTCGGAATCATCATCCGAATGTATTTCGCAGATCACAATCCTCCGCACTTTCACGTCGAGTTTCAGGGCGAGAAGGCAACGTTCACTTTTGACGGTCGGCTTCGTTCTGGAAATATTTCCTCCGGGACCGCCCGGAAACTGGTGCACGACTGGGCTCGTCGTCATCGATTCGAACTCATGATAAATTGGAGGAACATTGAGAAAGGACGCCCACTCAATCGAATCGAACCGTTGGAGTAAATTTTATGAGTTATCTGCCACAAGTCGTTCGAGCACGTCATATAGGCGAATTTATCATTTCAACTCGGTTCGATGATGGAACCGAGAAGTACATTGATATTTCCCAGTGGTTTAAGGGCCCGGTCTTTGAACCACTGAAGGACCGAAAGTTTTTCAAAAAGTTCTTCATCGAAGCGGGAACGCTCGCTTGGCCGAACGGTGTGGATATCGCTCCTGAAGCTTTATACGCTGCCCGTGAGTCAACAAAGAAGAGGCATAACAAAAGGATGGAGCGAACGCGAAAAACACGTCGCTCATCCTAGGCGTTAGATCGCGGCGACAGCCACCATAGGGAGGCTTAAAACCATGGCGCAGTTTAGGAAAGCCTTACCTCAGCTTAGTGGCGAGTTCTTCCTGACCGATGGCGGCATCGAGACGACTCTTATCTTCCTTGAGAGACTAGAACTACCCGATTTCGCCGCCTTTGACCTGTTGAAGCGCAAGGAAGGCGAAGCCGTGTTGCGGAAGTATTTCCAGACCTATTCTGGACTGGCACAGCGCTTCGGTACCGGGCTCATTCTCGAAAGCGCAACGTGGCGCGCCAGCTCAGACTGGGGCGCAAAGCTGGGCTACAGCGCCAAAGAGATGGCCGAGGCAAATCGCCGTGCCATTGCGCTGCTTGAAGACATTCGAAACGAGTTCAAAGGAGCCAGGAAGGCCGTCATCAGCGGATGCGTAGGTCCGCGGGGAGACGGGTACGACCCGGGAAAGACGATGTCCGAGAAGGAGGCTGAGACCTATCACGTTAGGCAGGTCCGGGTTTTCGAAGACAGCGCCGCTGACATGGTGACGGGGATTACAATGAACTACGTCGAGGAAGCCGTTGGAATCGCGAGAGCGGCCGAGCGCGCCGGGATGCCTCTTGCGCTCTCATTCACTGTAGAAACGGATGGCCGGCTGCCAACAGGGCAAACGCTTCGGAGCGCAATCGAGCATGTGGACGCTGTGACCTCGGCCTATCCGTCCTACTACATAATTAATTGCTCTCATCCGACGCATTTCGAGCACGTCTTGATCGAAGGCGAATGTTGGACTCAAAGAATTCGTGGGCTGCGAGCCAATGCGTCACGAAAGAGCCACGCCGAATTGAACGAGTCGCCCGAGCTTGATATTGGTGACCCGGCTGAACTCGGCGCGCAGCATGCTCAGCTTAAGAAGCGTTTGGCGCAGCTCAATGTGATGGGTGGATGCTGCGGCACAGATCACCGCCACGTCGAGCAGATTGCTGCGGCATGCTCTCCTCTATTTGCAAAGTGACCTAACCCGTAGCTTGTGCGGACCGGCCGCCAGCGCGTCCCTTGCCTAAAGTCAATGCCGGCCGGCCGCACAGCACGACGTTAGAGAGGAGGAAAGGGGACATAGACCTAACCAGTCGCGTCAGATCGATCGCTCATAGCGACGGCTGAGCTGGGCACCCGCGACCGAAACTCGAAACGGCTTGGCTACGGAACCAAGACTTGCTTCATTTTCGCGATAAATGACGGCTCGATTTTGAACAGCCCCTGAACGACTCCTTCGGTCTCTTCTCCCGAGACGTAGTGGATGTCTAAACTGGCCTTCTTGGCTTCGGCGAGGAGACCCGGATCTTTGAGCGTATCCGCGAAGGCTCTGCGCAATAACTGAACGCGAGACTTCGGTGTGCCGGGGGAAAGAAAATAGGGTCGAGTAATGATTGCGGTATCGTAAATGCCGTACTTAATGAGCCGCCGTCCTTCTTCCGTCTTCACATAGTCGTTGGCCAGCGGCACATTGGGCAGCTCCGGGTGCTTCTTCGGCATGGCTTGCACGATGACACTGAAATCGCCTGACTCGAGCCCTTTTCGCCAGGTGGTTTTAAACGACTCCCAGGCAAAGCATGCGCCCGCAAGCTCGCCGCTTTCCGCGGCGAGGCGAATGTCCGCGGTGCCTTTGTAACCATCTATGACCTTGATCGGCAGACCGAGCGCGGCTTGCAGTACTCTCGCGTTATCGGAAGCACCTCCTCCGGGGCCAACCCCGCCGAACTTCACCGGCTCTTTTGACGCAAACCATTTCTCCATCGAAGTGATCCCGCTCGCTTTGCTGAGCGTGCAAACGTGGTGATCGGAACCGGGAGCCCCGAGAAACTCAAACTTTTTTCCATCGAACTCAATGCCTTTCGCGCCCATAATCTGTTGCAAGATCAGCCCGCCGGCATTATTGCCGATAATCAGCCCATCCGGTTTCGCCTGGTACATGAAATTCGCGTGGATGATGCCGCCGGCGCCGGTCATGTTTTCAACCACGCTGGTTGGATTGCCGGGAATGTGTTTGCCCAAATGGCGCCCGATCGTGCGTGAATAGGCATCGTAGCCCCCGCCCGGTGAAAAAGCGACGATCAACCGGATCGTCTTGCCCTTATAGAAATTGTCATCGGAAGCCGTATGACCGATTCGGGCGCCCCAAAGACACGCAATTGCCACAATGGCTGCCACGCATTGTTTGACCATCAGGATCTCCTGAGAATGGCTGCTGTCCAGGAAGCTTCGGAAATTATTTGCGTTTCGACACTACGGCGGCGGAAACTTCTTGTATATCGCGTCGGTTTTCGCCGCCATGATGAAGTCGTTCTTGTGCAGGTTACGAATCTTGTGCGTCCACCAGGTGACGGCGACTTTCCCCCACTCGGTGGTGATTCGAGGATGATGCCCCTCTTCTTCGGCGGCAGCGCCGACCGCATCAGTGAAGGCGATGGCGTCTTTGAAGTTTTTGAATTTAAACACGCGATCTAACTTCGAAATGCCATCCTCGGTAATGATCTGCCAATCCGGGATTTTAGGATGAAGTTGCGTGATCTCGTCCGGCGTGACAGATGGCGCGCCGACTCGACAAGCCACGCATTTTTGTTCAGTCAACTCTTCCATATGACCGATCCTCCATTACTTATCAGATAACCTGTTGGAGATGGCTAGTCCAGTTATATTGTACTCTTTATTCCCTCTCCCACTGGGAGAGGGCTAGAGTGAGGGAAATAAATGATCAAAAAGTGCGATTGTGACTCATGAACTTTTGTCAGAGATTCGGCATCACTTCCCGGGCAAACTGTTCCATCGATTCGACAACCAAACCGTGTGGAATGGCACCAATATTCATCCAAATAAGAAAATACGTTGCGCCGGTTTTTTGCCCGAGATCCCGAAGCGTTTCGATTGCGAATTGCGAATCGCCAACTATCGCATGCTGCAGGCAGACCGTTTCGTACGTTACCGGCTGGCCGGCACCGCTTCTGCCGAGGCGAACCGGCAATTCGACGCCGCGGAGAGTCAACCAATGGATGTAGTCGGTACGCATATCGGCGATCGTCTTGAAGTAGCTCATGATGCCGGCTTCCGATCGCGCTTTGGCTTCGGCCGTGGTCTTCGCGAGATGCATCGGCACCAAGAGACCTAATTCCCGATCCTTCCGTTCGTGCCCATGCTTTTCCAAGCGTTCCCAGTACGCGCTGGCGTACTCGACCACCTGCTCGGGAGTGCGAGTGTGAATCGGCAGAAACATATTGATACCGAGGCGCGCGCCGATCTCCACACCCTCCAATGAGCTAGTTGCCATATAAAACGACGGGAGCGGTTTCTGCACCGGCTTCGGATTCACGACGACTTCCGGGATCTGATAATACTTTCCATCGTAGGTCAGCGTCTCCTCGCTCCACGCTTTGCGAATGATGTCCAAACCTTCGACCATGATATCGTGGGTCGACTTGTGATCGGCGCCGAAGCATTCGTACGCGCGGCTGTGCGGATGACCGCCGCCGGCGGCAAAATCCATCCGACCATGACTCAACACATCGAGCAAGGCAGCCTGTTCCGCTAATTGGACCGGATGGTGGACCGGCAGCGTGTTAACCGCGACGCCGAGCCGCAAGCGGCCGGTCCGTCGGGCGACGGCGCCAAGAACCACATAAGGCACCGATAGCAGCGAAAAACGCGGCTGGCAATGAATCTCAGCGATCCAAAAACCACGAAACCCAAGCTGATCCGCTAGTTCGGCTTGATCCAAGAATTCATTCAATCGCATTTCCGGAGAGCTGCCCGCCGGACATTGGATTTCTGTAAAGAGACTGAATTTCATGTCGTCACACAGCGAGCTGAATTATCGCCGGCCTGGCAAAAAATAGCGTAATGTGAAATGGCGATCAGCGCGACTCGTTAGCCTTGACGATCCGCATTGCCGCTTTTCCGAGTTGTTCCGTAATCGGCAGATCCAAACCATAGAGCCGGGCGAGATCACAAGCCAGAGGAATGTCCTTGTTCATCACATTTCTGCCGCTTTTCGGCAGCGGGTCCTTCGCGGAAGGATTGAAGGCTTTTTGCCAACGATTCAATACACTGTCATGGCCGGTCTGGCGCATCATCTCCAACGCTTGCGGATATGGACTCTACCAACTGAGCGCATAGGCCTCCCGTCGCGGATCGGCGCCCGCCATCCACGTGCCGGTCTCGTGGTCTTTTACAATGACCTTCGCGCTGCCAAAAGACCGGCGATCGACGACGGAAACTTTGTGTCCTTTCCTGCGCAGGGCGTCGATGATATCCGCATCGAATCCCTCTTCCATCCGCAATTCTTCAGGCAACCTGTCGCGCGGCGGCGTGCCGGGTCGATGGCTCCAGCGGTGCGCCTCCACGGCGGATTGGGGATCCATTCCCAGATCCAGCAGACTATGCAGCACTTGCAGATTGGTCTGCGGCTGATCATCTGCGCCGGGGCTTCCGCCTGCGGCGAAAAATTCGCCGTCTTTGAATACCATGTACGTGTTTAAAGTATGGGCGGGGCGTTTGCCGGGCTTCAGGGAGTTGGCTTTGCTCGGATCGAGGCCAAAGCTGCACAGCCGGTTGTTCATGATCACGCCGGTGTCGCCCCCGATCACGCGCGAGCCGAATGGCGCAAAAATACTTTGGATGAGTGAGATCGCGTTTCCGTCCCGATCCGCAGCGCACAAAAAAGTGGTGTCGCTGCCCAGCGAAACATTCGGGGCCGGCTGCATCTGAGCTGCCTCACTGATGACGTTACGGCGTTTGGCGGCGTACTCTTTGGAGATCAGCATGGAGATTTTCAGATCTCCGAAGGCAGGATCTTCGAGGTGACGAATCCGATCTTCGAAGGCGAGCTTTTTTGCTCCCACCTGGCAATCAATGACATCAGCGCGATTCATCTTGCCATCATGCAGCGGCCAGGCTTCGACAATGTTGAGCATCTCGAGAACCATGAATCCCTGCGACACCGGCGGCTGCTCGTAAACCAGATAATCTCTGTAATCGGAGCTAAGCGGCTCCAACCATTGCGCGACGGGTTTGCTGAGGTCTTCTTCGGCAAGCAATCCCCCTTCGGCCTGGAGCGACTTGCATATTTTCTCCGCCACTTCGCCGGCGTAAAAACCATTCCGTCCCTTAGTTGCGATACGCTCCAATACTCCGCCGAGTCCTCTTTGATAGAGAAGCTTGCCGGGGCGCAATCCCTGCAGCGGTTGGCGATAGACGCGATCGATCCAGGAAGATTCCGGACCGAACTCTTCGATTCGTTCAGCCAATTCCTGATGGACGGGAAATCCTTCCCGCGCAAACCTAATCGCATCCGCCGTAATCGGACTCAACTCCTTGGTTCCATAGCGCTTGTGCAGTTCGAGCCAGCCGTCGACCGCCCCGGGCACCGCAATGCTTAGAGGCCCGGAAACCGGAACCGCATCCAATCGTTGCTCGCGAAAGTATTCGATGCTCGCCTTCGCCGGCGCCGGCCCGCCGGAGTTCAGGGCCGTAACTTTGCCGCTCTTCTTCATGCAAACCAGCGCAAAAACATCACCGCCCGGCCCACAGGTTTCGGGGCGCACGACGGTCATGACGAATGCGGCGGCGAGTGCCGCGTCCACCGCGTTGCCGCCTTCTTGCAAAACCTTCACCCCGGCGAGTGAAGCAAGATAGTGGCCCGAGGAAACCAATCCGTTCCGGCCCATCACCAAGGGTCTAGCTGCTTTCTCGAAGTTCATGCCGCTCCTATGCCGAGAATCCTCCCGGCGTTGCCGCCGAGGATTTTCTCTTTGTCTGCGCCACTCAGTTCCAGGCCATCGATGGCCTTGAGACTATTCTTCACCAACCAACATCCCTCTTCCGGACCGTAGGGATAATTGGTTCCCAAAACCAACCGGTCGACGCCGAAGAAATCCTTCACGCATCGCAGTGTGGACGCCGGATGATCCGCTGTGTCGACATAGAATCTTCTGAACGAATCCAACGGATTTTCTTTGAGTCCATACTTATGCCGAATCTCATCGGTGCGTCCCGCGTAGATATTGATGGCCCTTTGCGCGAAGAAGGCCAATACGCCGCCAACATCGGCAACCACAAAATTAATTTCGGGAAAGCGCTCCAACACCCTGCCGTACACCAGTCGAGTCATCGCCACCGTGCTGTCAAAGGCCCAGCCAAAGATCAGGGTCGGCATGATATCCATTCCCGTGGCTTCAGTGGATAAGGGCGCGGTCGGATGGATGTAGACCGGCAGCTTGTGCTTCGCGAGCCGTTCGTAGATCGGAAATAATTCCTCACGGTCAAGCGGTTGTCCGTTCAGGTTTGAAAAGCAGCCGAATCCTCGCAGGCCCAACTCGTTTACCGAACGCTCCAATTCGTCCAATGATTCTGGAATGGAGCTGCTCGGAAGCGTGAAAAGGCCGACGAATCGCTCTGGGTGCTCCCGGCAAAACGCAGCGATGGCGTCGTTGGCGATTCGAGCGACCCTTACGGCGCCTTCACCCTCGAACCGGTCGGCGCCAGGCGCGGGAATGCTGAGTACGTGAACGTCGATACGCAAACGATCCATATGCTCGATTCTGCGCTCGATGTCTCGTCCCTGAAAGGTCGCGGTATTGATCCGGCATTTAAGCTTCTTGTCATAGAAGTACATCATGCCGCTGTGCGGATCGGGCTCTTCCAGGACCACGGCCCCATCGAGCTGTTTCAGTTGCGCGATGTACGCTTCGGGAAAAATGTGCGCTTGAAAATCAATAACCATGATCAGCTCGAAAAAGGAGCTTAGACCGATCTAGAGACCGTAGAGCGCGCGGGCGTTGTCATCGAGAATTTTATTAACGATCTCAGGTGACACGGTTCCGTCTTCCCTGAGCTTACGCAGAGCCAAAATCTCAGACGCCGTATCGTTGTGTCCATAGTCGGTTCCGATGACCAGATGGTCCTCTCCGGCGTATTTAAGAACGTATGGGAGATCATCGTCCGTCTGACAGGCCACGTAAATTCTGTTCTTCCTTAGAACGTCCCCCTTGTCTACCTTTATCCCGCGCCGTTCGAACCGCCGGGCAAAATCGTGAACCGCATAGGGCACCCACTGCGAGCTCACCTCGATGAAAGCAAACTTGGTCTGGGGGAATTTCTCCGGAATCTCGTTGAAGATAAGGGAGTGAAACGAGCCGACGACCGCGAGTTTGAATTTTGAAAAGCCGCACTCGTCGAGAAAAAAATCGTGAACCGCAAAACTTCCGGTAGCCGAATGGACGCAAACCGGCATATCCAGCCGTCCCGCTTCCTCGTAAAGCGGGAAGAAATGAGCGTGGCTCAAGGTTTTGTCGCCTTCGAGACCGCGCATGAAAATGCCGCAGGCGCCGTTCTCTTTGGCGAAGCGCGCTTCCTCCAGGGCCTTGTCCATCGTGAGCAGCGGCAGCACCGCTACCCAACGCAACCGCTCCGGGGCGTACTTCCAAATGTCCACGAGCCAGCGATTATACAAAAAAATCGTCGGGTAGAGCACCTGGATATCCACGCCCAACTCGTCCATATGCTTGAGACGAGCCTCGAGATCTTCCATTTCGCGGGATTCTTTGGAGGTATCGTGGCCGACATTGCGCGCCTTTCCCACATAAACGCCGTCAACGAACCACGACTCGCCGCCGGAGCTTTCATCTTCGGGCGTTGCGACGATGCGCGGTCTGAGCGCGCATTCTGACTCAAGCATATAGGCCCAGGTTCGTTCGGTTTCCAAAACATGGGCATCTGAATCGATAACCGCCATCGCAATCACCCTCCGAGTCTGCTTTTGACCATGGTTTCCTTGAGGCCGGCTTTTTCTGTCTTTGAACCCACGGAGCTGTTACAGCCCTGGCAGATATAGTCGTATAATTCGCCGTCCGGAAGCACGAGAAGCAAACGCTCCCGGACGGGCATCGCCCTGCGGCACTTGTCGCAATACAGGAGCGCCGCCTTGAACTGATCAAATTGCTCCATAGACCCCTCTGCTACGATCAAGCTTTTTCGCCGTGATCAGCCGCCTGCCGGGCCTTGGCTTCTTTGATCACCTTCTCGGCCAGGTGAGGCGGGATCTCTTCATAATGAGAAAACCCCAGCTGAAACTCGCCACGTCCGCTGGTCAACGATCGAAGGTCCGGAGCATATTTCAAAACTTCAGACATGGGAACCCTGGCCTTGATCACTTGGTTGTGTCCTTTGGTCTCCATGCCCAGCACCTTTCCCCGGCGGCTGTTAAGATCGCCGATCACATCCCCCATGCATTCATCCGGGACCGTGACTTCCATCGTCATGATCGGTTCGAGAATCACCGGCTTTGCCTTCTCCACGGCGTTTTTGAATCCTAAGGAACCGGCGATCTTGAATGCCATGTCCGACGAGTCCACGTCATGATAGGAACCATCATAAAGCCTGACCCGGATATCGACCATCGGATAGCCGGCGAGGAATCCGCCGGCCATCGCTTCTCTCACCCCTTTTTCAACCGCCGGGATGTAGTTCCGCGGGATGGCCCCGCCGACAACCTCGTCGACGAATTCGAAACCCTTGCCGTGCGGGAGCGGCTCGATCTTGAGCCAGGTATCGCCGTACTGCCCTCTTCCACCTGATTGTTTTTTCAATTTTCCTTGGGCGCTGGCGCTAGCCCGGATGGTTTCTTTGTAAGGCACCTTGGGCACTTTGAGTACGACTTCCGCGCCGTATTTCCGCTTGAGCTTTTCCACTATAATTTCGACATGCTGCTGCCCCATGCCGGAAAGGATAAAATCTCTGGTTTCCTCATCGCGATGGACCTCGATCGTCGGATCTTCTTCCATCATCCGGTGGAGGCCCTGCGGAACCTTCTCTTCGTCGGCTTTCGTCCTGGGCTCCAATGCAAAAGAGATCAGCGGCGAAAAGTGCATCGGTCCGTCGTATTGAATCGGCGCCTTTTCATCGCAAAGCGTATCCCCCGTGACGACATCTTTGAGTTTTGCCGCCGCCACAATCTCGCCGGCCGAGGCCTCCTTGACGATCTCCTGTTTTTTCCCTTCCAGTCGAAACATCTGCCCGAATTTTTCTTTGGCCTGTTTGTTGGCGTTCAAGAAGCTCATATCCTGCGCGACCTTTCCCGAGATCACGCGCATGACCGACAGTTTTCCGGCAAAGGGATCGATGATGGTTTTAAAAACGTAGGCAGAAAATGGCGCGCTCGGATCTTGTGCTCGCTTCTCAGTTTCACGGGTGGTCGGATTTTTGCCTTCCACCTCTCCTTCGTCCAGCGGCGATGGGAGATAGTCTATCACTGCTTCCAAGAGTTGCGGGATGCCGATTTGGCGTGTGGAAGATCCGTATAGGACCGGAAAGAACTTCCGCTCCCGAGTGCCTTCGCGAATCGCTTTCTTGAGCTCTTCTACTGATAGCTCCTTCCCATCCAAATACTTTTCCAGAAGCTCGTCGTCGGTCTCCGAGACGTTCTCGATCAATTTCTGCCTCGCCTCTTCGGCAGCGTTTTTCAACTCACCGGGGATTTCCGATTCAGAACACTTGCCGCTGTCCGCTTCATAGGCATAGGCTTTCATCGTCAACAGATCGACGACTCCTTTAAATTCGGCCTCGACTCCGATGGGCATTTGGAGATGAACGCCTTTGGCTTCTAGGGTCTCCATCATCGGTTGGAGGCGGCCATCCACCTCCGCCTGCTCATGGTCCATCTTGTTTACAAACAGCAGGCGTGCGATCTTGAGGTCGTTGGCCCGCCCCCATAATCGCTCGGACTCGACTCGAATTCCGACGGAAGGATTCACGACGAAGATGGCGCCGTCGAAGGCCCGCATGCAGTTGATCGAGTCCGCTAAAAAGGTCGCATAGCCGGGAGTATCGATCAGGTGAAGATTGAATTTCTTCCATGACAAGGAGTGAAATGCCGTCGAAATCGTGACCTGATGTTTGATTTCTTCCGGCTCGTAATCGAATACCGACGTGCCATCTTGAACCCGCCCCAGCCGCTGAGTCACTCCCGCCGCAAACAGCATCGCCTCTCCCAGGGAGGTTTTTCCAGAGCCCCCTTGACCTAGGATGCCGATGTTACGAAGTTTTTCTAGTTCCGCTGCCATAGCTGTGGGATCCCTCCTTTGGCTTATTTCTGCGCCCTTGCCTTGACCTCTTGCAAGGAATTTCTGTCATGAATGATGCGCAACCCCTCCAAAGTCAGAAACTCGTCAACTTCGTCAATGGTGGAACACTCTGAAGCCACCAGCGGCGCCAATCCCCCGGTCGCGATCACTTTCGATTGCCCGCCATTTTCCTTTTGAATGCGCTGGACGATGCCGTCGACGAGACCGACGTAGCCGTAAAAAATGCCGGCTTGAATCGACTGAATCGTGTTCCGGCCGATGACTTCTTTAGGTTTTACGATTTCAATTCGCGGCAACTTAGAGGCGCGCTGAAACAGAGCCTCCAAAGAGATCAGCAGCCCCGGCGCGATGGCGCCGCCGACGTACTCGCCTTTCGTGGAGATGAAGTCCACGGTCGTCGCGGTACCGAAATCCACCACGATGCACGCGCCGCGGTATTTTTCGTAGGCGGCGATGCCGTTAACGATGCGATCGGCGCCCACGTCCTTAGGACTGTCGTAAAGAATGGGCATGCCGGTTTTAATGCCCGGGCTGACCATGAGGGGCTCGAGTTTGAAGAATTTCAGCGCCAATTCCTGCGTGACGCTAACCATGGGGGGGACGACACAGGAGACGACGATGGCGCGAATTTGATCGCAACGGAACCCGGCGGCGGAAACCAAGTGAGCGACAATCACGCCGTACTCATCGGCGGTGCGCTCTGCCACGGTAAACAAGCGCCAATGGGTAATGAGCTTCTTGCCTTGATAAAGACCAAGAACGATGCTGGTATTACCGATATCGATCGCCAAAAGCATATTCAATCTTCCAACGGAATGACGTCGCCCGCGATAATACGCTGAAGCTCTCCATCGTCCCTTTCGACGATCAAAGCCCCCTCTCGATCTATGCCCCTGGCCGCTCCAAAAACCACCTCGTCCATGATCTCTACCCGGACTCGCCGATCCCTCAAATCGAAGCGGGCTTCCCAGCGCGGCGCGAGAGCGTCAAAACCAGACTCTTCGAGAACTCCATAGCACCGGTCGAGGTCTTGAATCAATCGCCGCAAGAACGTCTCGCGTTGAACCGTCTGGCCTGTAGCGATAAGCAGCGAAGTAGCGCGCTGACGAATAGCCTCCGGCATCAGCGCTGCCGGGAAATTGAGATTGACGCCGATGCCAAGGACCACGAACTCGATGTGGTTTGAGCTCCATGAAGCTTCCGTCAAGATTCCGGCAATTTTCTTGCCGTTCACCAGGATATCGTTTGGCCACTTGATGGCAGCGCCGGACGGGACAAAGGACGCAACCGTTTCGGCCAAGGCCACTGCCGCCATCAGGGTAATCTGCGGGACGTATTTTGGAAACAGCCGCGGGCGAAGAACTACGGAACAATAGAGATTGACAAAAGGCGGGGAAACCCAGCTTCGCCCTAACCGGCCTCGACCTCGAGTCTGCCGCTCGGCGATAACTATCTCGCCGGCCGGAGCGCCCTGCTCCGCGAGACGGCGGGCAAAGATGTTGGTGGAGTCCAGTTCTGCAAAGTAGTGAAGTTTGGTGCCAATCCGTTGAGTGGCTAAACCGTCGAGTATTTCATTAAGCTTAAGCGGTGGAGTTTCTTGTTCCGCCGCCCGCTTTCTATCCGGCTCATGCGCGACCATTCATCGTGATTTTCATGTTGAAATCAACCACCGGAGCCGAATGGGTGAGGGCACCGGATGAGATGAAATCGACGCCGGTCTCGGCGACTTGCCGTATCGTATCCAGCGTGATTCCGCCGGACGCTTCGACCCACGCCCGCTTGTTGACCAAACGGACCGCCTCCGCCATCTGGGCAAGCGTCATGTTGTCGAGCATGATCACGTCCGCCCCTGTGTCGATGGCTTCTTGGACCTGTTTTAGATTTCCCGCCTCGACTTCCACTTTGGCCATGAATGGAGCATGACGTCTTACTGCTTTAACCGCTTCGGCAATGGAGCCGGTCGCCTCGATATGATTGTCTTTGACGAGAGCGGCGTCGTATAAGCCGATACGGTGATTCGTTCCACCCCCCATCCGAACCGCGTACTTCTCCAAAGTCCGAAGCCCGGGCGTCGTCTTTCTCGTATCGAGAACCTTGCACGAAAAACCTTTGACGGCATCAACATACTTGCAGGTCAACGTCGCCGTCCCCGACAGACGTTGGAGGAAGTTCAGAGCCGTCCGTTCGGCTAGCAGCAATGCGCGAACGGGCCCCTCGGCTTCCGCTACAACTGTGCCATCCTTCACTTGGCTCCCATCTTTCGTCATAAGACGCACCTTCACCTTCGGATCGATGAAATAAAAGATTCGGTCCAAGAGGACTAAGCCGGCCACGACGCCATCTTTTTTAGCTCGGAAACGCCCTTTGCCCTGAGCCTCGGCTCGAATGGTCGCCATTGTCGCTAAATCGCCCGCGCCGATATCTTCATCCAATGCATCGCGAATCAATCGCTCGATCTGGGGACTCACGAGGATATCCATGACTGTTAGCTCCTCCCTGCCTGGAATTCCTGGATTCGCTCCAGGCTAAGGTTAAGGGTGCGAATTTTCTCTTCGTACTGGCCCGCCTTCTCCCGCTCCTTCTGAACGACCTCTTCCTTGGCCCTATTAAGGAAGTCACTATTAGAAAGTTTTTTCTGAATACGGGAAAGCTCGTCTTTCGTTTTATGGACTTCCTTGGTCAACCTAGCCCACTCTTCATC
The DNA here is from genome assembly GCA_005879605.1 of Deltaproteobacteria bacterium. Taxonomy (GTDB): domain Bacteria; phylum Desulfobacterota; class Binatia; order UBA9968; family UBA9968; genus DP-1. The sequence goes on along the minus strand of VBKE01000294.1, from coordinate 23,811 downwards.
GATGTTGATCATCTCTCCCAGCGGCAGATAAACCTCCGTGGAGCCGACGACCGCTGTCGCAGCGCCCTTGGGCCTGTCGCCGGAAGTCAAGTATTCGGCCGTACCTACCCGTGCCAACGACCGGAGATACGGTTCCTGTGAACGGAGCAGCGCTAGATTCTCTTCCGGTCCGTGAAATATCACCTTCACTTCTTTGCCCGGTGGACAATTCATTTCGGTACGGAGATTTCTGATGGCTCGAATCACCTCCATGAGAAATTCTATCCGCCTCTCGGCCTGGGGATCGAGCCAGGCCGCCTCCGACGCAGGATAAGCTTGCAACATGATACTCTTTCGACCCTTTCCGATCACCTGCCAAATCTCTTCGGTGACGAAAGGGATGATCGGGTGAAGCAAGAGAAGAATTTGTTCCAAAAGCTCAACGAGGAGACGCTGACTTCTCCGGCTATCGCCGGGAATCGTTTCATTCAATTGCAACTTACTCATTTCGATGTACCAGTCACAGAACTCGTGCCAGGTGAACTGATACAAAACATTGGCGAAGTCATTGAATCGATAATTCTCGACGGCCTTTCTGGCTTCGGCAATGGTCGAAGCAAGACGCGAGCGAATCCAGCGGTCGGCCAAACTAAGATCGCCATCCGCCAGGGCCGCTTTCCCGCTTGGTTGGCTATTGAAGTCCTCGCTCAAATTCATCATGACAAACCGTGAGGCGTTCCACAGCTTGTTGACAAAGGCCTGATATCCGGCGATGCGGTCCTCGGCCAATTTGATATCGCGCCCCATCGCGGCCAAAGCCGCCAAGGTAAAACGAAATGCGTCCGTTCCGTATTTTTCCATGACGTCCAGGGGATCGATGACATTGCGCTTGGACTTCGACATCTTTTGCCCCTGCTCGTCGCGCACCAAGGCGTGGATGTAAACGTCGCGAAACGGGACGTCGTCCATGAACTTGAGTCCCATCATGATCATCCGCGCCACCCAGAAAAAGAGGATGTCGAAACCCGTGACGAGTGTGGAAGTGGGATAGAAGCTGTTGAGGTCGTCGGTCTTCTCCGGCCAGCCCAAGGTCGAAAACGGCCAAAGCCCGGATGAGAACCAGGTGTCGAGAACGTCCGGATCTTGGAGCCATTCTTTGCCGCCGCATCTCGGACACTCCGTCGGAGCCCGGCGGGCGACGATGGGTTTGGCATCTTTGGTCAGGCGGTAATCTCCCGCGCCTGTTTCAATGATATTTGCGGCCTCACACTTTTTACAGTACCAGGCCGGAATCTGATGCCCCCACCAGATTTGCCGAGAGATGCACCAGTCTTTGATATTTTCCATCCAAGCGAAGTAGGAATTGCTCCATCCTTCGGGAATGATTCGAATCCTCCCCTCTCTCACGGCCCGCATCGCCGGCTCCGCCAGCGGTTTGATATCGACAAACCATTGCGGGGTCAGGTACGGCTCGATCACCGTCTGGCAGCGATAGCAATGCCCGATCGCATGCCGATGCGCCTCGACTTTTTCCAAATAGCCCTTCTCTTTCAGCTCAGCGACGATAAGCTTTCTGGCCTCGAATCGGTCCTTCGAATTGTAGCGTTGAATCCACTCGCCCTTTTCGCCGCGAGCCGCAAAAGAAGAACCATCGATCCTCGCATCGGCGTCAAAGATGCTGATCTTGTCCAGCCCGTAACGTTCGCCGATTTCGAAGTCGTTGAAGTCATGGCCTGGAGTAATCTTCAAGGCGCCGGTGCCAAACTCCCGGTCGACATAGGAATCGGCGAGGAGCGGCACGACGCGATCCGTTATCGGCAAACGAATTTTCTTGCCGATAAAACCCTGGTAGCGTTCGTCTTCTGGATGCACCGCAACCGCGGTGTCTCCAAGCATCGTTTCGGGACGCGTCGTGGCGACGATCAACGCTTGCGATGGATCATCCGCTAAAGGATAGCGAATATACCACAGATTGCCGTCGGACTCTTCGTGCACCACTTCGATGTCGGCGAGAGCGGTTTTGCAACGCGGACACCAGTTAATCAGCCGCTCCGCCCGATAGAGGAGCCCATCTTCCCAGAGCCGCACGAAAGCTTCCCGCACCGCCAGGGAAAGCCCTTCGTCCATCGTAAAGCGCTCGTGTTTCCAATCGCACGACACGCCGAGTGCTTTCAATTGATGTAAAATAGCGCTGCCGGCTTCTTTCTTCCATTCCCAGACGCGTTCGATGAACTTTTCTCGTCCCAATTGGGCGCGGGTCAGACCCTGCTCAGCGAGACGGCGTTCAACCACGTTTTGCGTGGCGATGCCCGCATGATCCGTCCCCGGAATCCACAGGACTCGGTATCCATCCATCCTTTTGTAACGGCAGAGGATGTCTTGAAGCGTGTTGTTGAGCGCATGGCCCATATGCAGAGAGCCCGTCACATTCGGCGGAGGAATCACCATGGAAAAATAGGGCCCGGCGTTTTTCGCCGGTTGGAACGCTCCCGACTCCATCCACTTGGAATACCACTTAGACTCAACTTCGGCGTGACTATAGGCCTTGGCCAGTTGCATACGATTAGTTTTTCTTTTTCTTCTGCGTCTTGTTCTTCTTGTCCCCGGGGCCCTCTTCAACCACATCCACAAGCTCGATGAATTTCGCTGACTCCGTCGTGGCGCTCGCAGGTTTCTTCGCCGCTTCTTTGGATGGCCTTGGGCCGTCCTCTCGTTCCGCCACTGCGCCATTGCGCTTAGATCCGGGCGCTCTTAAACACTTTCCCAAAGCCGTTAGTAGTGCCTCGCGTGAAATGGGCTGCTTGAGAATCACAACGTCATCTCGGCTCGGAGCCTGCCCCGAGCTTTCGTCTTCTATCCAGATCGTGGGCAGTTTCCACACTCGAATCGTGTGAATTCCCTGGCCGCCTAATCCGCTTTTTTCCTCTAGTGAAGCGGCGCCCACAATCACGGCATCAAAATCCTTGACGTTCAAAGACTCGGGAATGGCATCCCTCAGCTCAACATCATCCTCCGGATAGAGCGCAATCGCGATGGCCTGCTGCAGTATTCGGTGCGGTTCAATTACAAGAATCTTGCTCATGGTACTTGGTTGCTTCGCTCTTTATCTTGACATCCCTCGGACCCCACGTTAGATACACGGGAGAGAAGCTGGTTTAACTGCGGCGCGAAAGTGGCGGAATTGGTAGACGCGCAGGATTCAGGATCCTGTGGGGTAACACCCGTAGGGGTTCGACTCCCCTCTTTCGCACCAAATAATATTTATTTAACATACAACGCCGACTTTCTCTAACGACCACATCTATTTTCTGCAAATCAAGCACCCAGTTGGATGAGTCGAACTCGCCGGTTTCATTCGTCGGTTCCGCGTCCGAAAAATTGCCGCTGGGGTGAAAAGGAAGGGTTCAGGGGAGAGGCTGTCTTACGCTTTGAAGGGACGTAGCCGGTCTCCACGCCGGTGCATGCGCGTCTAAAAAACTAGGAGATTTTGTACTGCCTTATGAACACGCTACGCTTAATGATCTTGTGCTGCATCATGTCCTTAAACGCCTGTTCAAAGGAATCCGATGACAAATCTCCGTCCGCCAAAAATCCTGATTGGGAAAGAGGCAGGGCCGTCTATGTTGCCAACTGCATCGCCTGCCACAACAACGACCCGTCAAAAGACGGCCCGATCGGCCCCGCCCTAAAAGGATCGCCTAAAGAGCTAGTCCAATTTAGAGTTCTCCGCACGGAGTATCCGCCTGGTTATACACCCAAGCGCAACACTAAGATCATGCCCACATTTCCATTCCTGAAAGACGAGATACCGTATCTTGCCACCTACCTCGGCAACGGCTCAACTCATCAACGTTAGCCCCACGAGCACATAAAAGACGGCCGTGAGAATGAAACCGGACCAAAGCGCTCCAGAGACAGAATCCAAGGGCTTTTTAGTCGGCCCCTGTGTTCCCACTAAAGCGTTGTATTCCACCGCGCCGGTAATGATCAAGGCGATAATCCAAAAAACAGCGTGGTACGCTGACGGACCGACCAGTCCGGGATAGTGACTTGCGGCGCCCATGAAGAAGAGCATAGGTATGGAAAACACCGTGTTTGTCCTCGATGCGAGCGCCGCGCGCCGCCCCACGGCTGCGGCAGTGGGCAAGGCCTGACCACCCTGCGCGACTTGATTTGTCGACGCAATCACCACTTGCTGGTTGGGCCAGATGACAAGCCACACGTTTAAGAACATAATCGTGCCCATCAACCCACCTAAAGTGGTGGCCACACCATACTGTGAGAGAAAGAAGCCCCCCCCGCCCATTTGACCCATCCGCATTAGATACATCAAAATGCCGGCCAAAAACGTAAACATCGCGCCCCAGCGGAACCACCATAGAGCCCGCGGCACGAGCTTCTGTATCGCTCCGGTTCGAACCGGCGCCTCGGTCTCAGCAAAAAATGGCGTTTGCACAAAATTGAAATAGTACAGGATCCCGATCCAGGTAATGCCCGCCAAGAAATGAATCCAACGTAGAAAAAAATGCGCAACTTCCATAACTCTCCCCTCCTTCTATCCTTGACCCGTATACCAAAGAATCAATGTGAAGTGATGCTTCCGAGTGTTTGTATATTAGGCGAGGCTCATTTTTGTCAAGAAAAAAACTGTCTCCCTCCCTAAGAATCCAGGTTGAAATCAGCCAATGACCGCAGCGCGGTAGTGCTGCTTGACCTGGCCACTGAACTATGCCATTTTTCAACCAACTTTTCGCCGTGCGGGGCTTTCTGATTCAAGAAACAAAACCAAAGCTATTGAAGGCGATTTCCGCGGTCGCACCAGGCATCGAACGCAAGATTCCCTCGCTTCAGGGGGCTGGCGATCCATTCAGCTATGTGAGTGATGAGCTCGAGCTCGTCGAAGACAATCTCAAGCGCGCCATCCGTTCCCGCGAGCAGATTTTGACGGACATTGCTGCCCATCTGATTTACGGCGGTGGCAAGAGGGTTCGACCGATGGTCACCCTCTTGGCTTTCCTGGCTTTTGGCGGCAAGCGGACAAAGGACATCGTCGACATCGCCACGGCAATCGAATTGATCCATACCGCAACTTTGCTCCATGACGATATTATCGATGGCGCAGAGATCCGGCGTGGCAAAGAGTCCGCCTATAAAAAATTCGGCCTGAAGTCCACTTTGGTGACGGGGGATTTTCTCTTCATAAAAGCTTTTGAGTTTGCCGGAAAATTCGACGAGACCATCGTTCAGTGGACGGCGGATGCATGTGCCCTTTTGACCGAAGGCGAAATGTTGCAGGGGTTCTTTAACCGAAACCGCGCGGTGACCCTGGACGACTACGTCGAAATCGTTAAACGGAAAACCGCTTCATTGTTTCAAACCGGGGCAAAAATCGGCGCCTACCTTGCCGGGGCCAACGCCCCACTGGTGGATGAAACCGAGCGCTACGGATTGAATATGGGCATCGCTTTTCAGATGGTGGACGATATCCTTGACGTTGTGGGTCATTCCGAACTTTTAGGAAAACCGACGGGGATGGATTTGCGGGATGGCAACCCGGCCTTGCCAATCATTTTGGCCCTTAACGAAAGCCAACCGGCCGTGTGTGAGGCGTTCGAACGCTCGCGTCCGACGGATAATCAGATTACCATCGCTCTGGATGCAATAAAGGCAGGATCGGCGATCCAACAGGCAAAGTCTTTGTCCAAAAGCTATGCCGAAGAAGCTCTCAAATCCGTCAAGAAGCTGCCCCCTTCCCTTTACCGCAACGGCCTCAAAACTCTGGTACAACTGATTATCGAAAGAGACTTCTAGACCTCAAAACCGATCGTCATCCTGTTTGGATGAGGTCTGTCAGTTACGATTCCTACTAATGCTGGCCTTCGATCATTCGCGCGACCGCGCCGTTCAAAACATGTTCGACCGAATCGCGCGGCGTTATGACCTGCTCAACCGGGTCATTAGCTTTCGCCTCGATTCATGGTGGAGGAACCAAGCCATTAAAGCAGTTTTGACGGTTCCAAACCCGCTGATTTTAGACCTCGGGGCGGGGACCGGCGACTTGACTTTCGCCGCCGCCAAAGCCGCGCAAGGAAATGGGCGAATCGTAGGTTTAGACTTCTCTCTGCAAATGTTGAGACTCGCTCAGGAAAAAAAATCCCGCGCGCCGCAGGGGGACAACACTTTTTTTGTATTAGGCAGTGCCTTGTTGGCTCCCTTTAAAGATGCCGTGTTCGATGGCGTCATGACGGCATTTGTCCTGCGCAATGTTTCGGATCTCTCTCTGCTCTTCGCTCACGCGTTTCGAGTCTTGAAACCGGGCGGCAAGTTCGTTTCATTGGATATGTTCCCGCCGTCAAAAGGTTGGTTTTCGATCCTCTATGGTTTCTATTTTTATCGCTTGGTCCCCTGGCTCGGCGGCTTACTAGCCGGTGATCGTGACGCCTACAAGTATCTATCAGAATCGGTCCGACAGTTTCATCCTCCCGAGACCGTTGCGACGGCAATCGAACAAGCTGGGTTTGAACGCGTTACGATTCAGAGATTTCTCAGGGGCGCAGTGTGCATGCACGTGGGTGAAAAGTCGATTCATTCCGCGCGCAATGCGTAGAGTCATGCAAGGCTTTTCCAGTAGCTTTCTTATTTTCTTCTATCAAGTGGCATTGGGCGGACTGTTCGCGTTGGCAGTTACGCCCTTTCACGAACTCGAAAGGGCTTTTTATAAATCGACCGGCGGGGTTCTTTTTGCTATCGGCCTGCTCAGCTTATGGGGCAAAAGCCCGTTTTACTGGGATAGGGTCACTAACGATCTTACTTGGCTTGTGGCCGCAGAGATTTTGTTTCACCTTGTCTTCACACTCTCTTTTGCCTGTTACCTATTTTCTCTATGGGGCGAAAGGCAAAGATTCAGAGCGCGAAGTTTTTCCACCAGCATTCTTACGGGTCTCACCGGTCTGCTGCTAAGCGCGCATAGCTTTTACCGCGCGCCACTCGTCTCTTTTGAGACCTTGATCTATCCGGTGAGCTTTCTGTTATCATCTTTGCTGCTCGGAAGCGTTACGGTGGGCATGCTCATCGGTCATTGGTATCTAATCGACACCGGTCAAAGCCTTGACCCTTTCATCCGCATTTATAAGTTTTTTGTCGTTGCGTTGATTGTCCAAAGTGTATTTTTGATCCTGTCTTCAATTCTACTGCATTTTCTAGGTTCGAGCGGCAGCGTGACAAACATGCAGCGCCTCTGGTCAAACCATTCTAGTTTACTGGTGATCCGATTGCTGGTCGGACAAGTCGCGCCTTTGATCTTATCCTATATGATATGGCGAACTTTGCTGATTCCGCATACCATGGCTGCGACGGGGCTTTTTTACATCGCGCTGTTGGGAGTTTTTGTCGGAGAGATCTTGGGCAGACAGATTCTCGCGCTAACCTTTCTCCCGTTCTAGGTTTGCCTGAATGGATTCATTGAAAGTTTGGGGATACGTCTTTATCTTAGTAACCCGTAGGCCGTTCGAGGTCCAGCCGATGTCATAGCCTACTCGCTCTCCTTCTCTCAAATCCTGGACTGACTTTGCCTCGCCAAAGAGAACCACGAGTTCAAACGAAAAAGGCACTTCTCGACCACTTTCCGTCCGTACAATTCCCATATTGTTGGATGGGAAGAGCTTTGTGATCACTCCGTGGTGAAAGAGGTCGTCAGTCCCGCGAGAAATCTGATTTTCGTCTGGTACGCTCATGATCCTTGCTTATGCGGCCAACAAGCGGTGGCTCGTGGAGAAAGCACGGTGAAACTCGAACTCTTAACAAAATGGAAATTTTATTTCATCGGCTGCTTTTGACTTGCTATCTTGCCTTGGAGTTCCATTAAGCCGTCAAGTACCGCCTCCGGGCGAGGAGGACAGCCGGGAACGTAAACATCGACGGGAATAATTCGATCGATGCCTTGCACTGTCGCGTAATTATCGTAAAATCCGCCGCTCGCGGCGCAGGCCCCGAAGGCCATCACCCACTTAGGCTCGGACATCTGTTCGTAGACCCGTTTTAACACAGGCGACAGTTTGTGATTTACCGTACCGATTACCATCAATAAGTCCGCCTGTCTGGGGCTAAAACGCGGCAACAAAGCACCGAAGCGGTCGATGTCGTACGGTGACATCGACAGGGACATATACTCCATGGCGCAGCAGGCCGTCGCGAAAGGATATGGGAACAAAGAATACTTGCGAGCCCAGCCTATCGCCTTGTCCAAACGCGTAAGGACAACGGTTTCAGCCAATAGATTTTCCTGGCCAAATTTCGAGTTGCTCGCAAAATTATTTGGTACCATCTTGCGGTTGTTTCCTAAACATAAAACTACTATTTTTCTGTAGAACACTCAAATTAATTCACAGCGGGGCCACGGGGATCGGGATAAAAGTCGGCCGTGACGAATTTTCGCACATCCGGTAAGAAAGCAAGAACAGTCTCTGAACGTATACACGGAGTCGCTGTATAAACAAAGTGGCAAGCCCCAATGTTATTTCGCCGGTTGGTTCTTGCCACTTATAAGGTATGTTAGAGTTTCACAACGTTGATGGCCTGGGGACCTTTTTCTCCTTGTGCGATTTCAAATTCAACGGCCTGACCTTCATTTAACGTCTTGAAGCCATCACCCTGAATTGCTGAATAGTGGACAAAAACGTCGCCTCCACCTTCTTTCTCGATAAAACCATACCCTTTGGAATTGTTGAACCATTTCACCTTTCCGGTTGCCATCCGTAAACCTCCCTGTCCGCGCGTACTTTATTTAACCGCATGCGGACATTAAATCATATGGCTCCCCAAGCCATTTCCAAAACTTTACCTTGTCTTGTCTTTACCTGTAATTCCGGTCACGGCCGGGGGACTCAAGCTGTGATCCAGTTACGGAAGAGAAGACGCCCCGCGTTCTTGGGGTGCGACATTAGATAAACAGGACTATGGTTGTCAAGAAAAAAATTTGCTACCGCGAATGCTAAAATGATAGAAGGAAAGAAATTCTTCAAGTCATGGGCCCTGGTAGCTCAGCGGCTAACTAGTATTCAGGAAGGCCTCTGCGAGGACCGTGCCCCTGGCTTAAAATGAATAAATTTGACCTCTCGTATCGCTTTAAGTACACTGATAAAGGAATCAATCTTAATAGAGAAAACAATCTTATATTGACTTTCGTCGAGTTTCCTATTATATATAGCATAGTTAGCCCTAATAATAGATGATCTTGGTTCAAATGGTGGTTGACTGGGGATTACGCGAGCCTGGCGATAGAAAGAAAATGAATGGCCATTTATTCGGTACTCAATAAGAAAGAAATCGCTAAACTCGCAGACGAGTTCGCACTCGGCGACGTGATCTCTTATTCCGGCATCAGAAACGGCTCAGTAAACACCCACTATCTTATCGAAACCAAGCGAGGGCGCTACTTCGCCAAGATCGATGAAGTCAAAAGTGAGCTTGAAGTAAAGCAGGAACTCGACCTCCTTCTTCACCTTAAGAAGCAAGGATTCCCCTGTCTCCAGCCGCTTAAGAGCAAGACTGGCAGATATTATTGGGATGTCCAAGGTAAGTGCATCACACTAAGCCGTTATCTAGACGGAGTCGAGTTACCCGTCGAGTCTCTGACGACGACACACCTTGAAACCTTGGGGCACGCTTTGGCTGATCTTCATTTGATTGGAAGGAGCTACAAGAAGGGTATTGATAATCGCTTTGGGTTTAACAGAATCGTTGCCATTTATCGCGAAGTTCGGCGCCAACTGCCTTCTCATCTTAAAAACATAGTTCGAGTCCTAGACGACGAATTTTCCTACCTGGAAAACTATTTGGATAATAATCTTCCCAAAGGGATCATCCATGGAGACTTGTTTCCTGACAATGTAAAGCTTAAAGGTAACCGGCTCGTAGGCATTATGGATTTCGAGGCGGCTTGTCGCGGAAAGCTCATCTACGATCTCGCCACTGCCGTTAACGCACTATGTTTTATCGATGATCGCTATCGAATCGACCGCTTCGAAGGCCTGATTTCGGGCTATGAAAGCTTGCGGCCTCTTTCGCTTCCGGAATGGGACTCGTTTCCCAATGAACTGCGTTTTTCCGCATTACGATTCACCGTCACACGGATCAAGGATTTCTACTTGAGAAAAGTTGAGGACAACCAAAGAATATACAAAGACTACAAGGAATTTTACGACCGACTTTTGATTCTGCGACGGGAAAAAAGCGGTGGCATGGAAGACATTTTACTGGCCATGGCGACCGGCTACGATTATCGCAAATATCAAAAATCAAAACCTTCCAAATGATTTTTAGCCGGAGTTTCCCCTCATTGCTACAAAATATCCTTCCCGGCCAACCCCTCTAGCCGCCGTATCTTGAACTGCGTATCGCGCCGGATCAAGCGAATGAGCGAGCACAGAGTCAGCACCGCCCCGCTTAAGAATAAGACCCTTCCACCTATAAGCACAACATAGAAAAAGTTTAGTTTGACCCTCGCGGCATTGTATTTTTCCCGGTTCTCATTGATCCGCCGGAGCACTTCTTCATTCTTTTGATGATCCAGCTCTTGAAAACTTCGGTAAGTTTCCTCTAAGCCAGTTTGAGCCGTTTTATGCAATAGGTTCTGATATTTGGTCGTTTCCACGGCTCCGACAATCCAATTTCCAATCCCCAGTACCAAACACATGGCCCCAACAATTAACAGATAACTGGAATAGATATCACGTGCTTTCATATTGATTGTTCATTTAACAGAACCAGACCTTACGGTCAATTTCTCGGCCGCGAAATCTGGGCCTCGCGCCGTTTGCTTGTTTGCACTCGCCACCCGACTAGCTTACCATGACAATTATGCGGTCTTATGTCATCGGAGATATTCATGGGTGTCCCGATGAACTGGTTTACTTAGTTCAGGCTCTTCCCCTCGAGAGCGGCGACCGTTTGGTCTTTCTGGGCGATTATATCGACCGAGGTCCCGACTCCAGCGGAGTCATATCGTTTTTGCTAGAACTTCAGAAGGACCGCGGTGCCTACGAATTCGTATTTCTGAAGGGGAACCACGAAGACATGCTGTTGTCCTACCTGGGCTTAGCCGGACAGCACGGGGATATGTTTCTATTCAATGGAGGCAAGGCAACACTGGCAAGCTATGGTTTTTCTAAGGCGGAGATCCCATCACATGAAGCGCTTTCACTGATTCCATCAGCCCACATGGATTTTTATAGAAATCTTTTGACCTACTACGTCATGGAACCCTTTTTATGCGTCCACGCGGGCATCCATCCGTTAAAGCCGTTGAAGGACCAAACGGAATCTGAATTGTTTTGGATTCGGAATCAATTTATCTATAGTCCCCACACGCTTGCCTATACGGTGTTGTTCGGACACACGCCTCAACATGACGTTTTCTACGATCTTCCCTATAAAGTCGGCCTTGATACGGGTCTGGTGTATGGTAATAAGCTAACCTGCTTGGAAACGACCGAGAAAGTCCTTTACCAGATTCAACGTGGCAAAAGAGCCGTGAAACGAGTCTCTATAGAATCAAGGTGGCCTACCTGACTTGCATCTTGATGCCTTGATCTTTTCCCTAAGCCATCATACTTTAAAAACGGTAAGTGGCGGTGTAGCTCAGTTGGTCAGAGCACGCGGCTCATATCCGCGGCGTCGGTGGTTCGACTCCACTCACCGCCACCAGATTTCTGCTGAGTCGCAGTTTCCAGCGCTGCCTGTTTCCAAAGCCACAATCAGCCGTCCTTCCAAAGCGCGAGAACCTAATACCTACTATTCCAGTCACTGCGGGAATAACGGTTTATTAACAGCTCCTCCATTCGTTCATGAGGAAAATCGCGTAGCTCGTCATTGGCTTTCCATTCTATTCTAAGAGCTTTTCGAACCTGCATAGAATCTATCAAGAGGTTCCTTAAAAACGACTCGTGTGAACGGCTTTGCCGATAGGTGGGTTGCCTTGAAGGCATACGGAGGCAAGCTTCAACGAGCGACAAATCGAAACCCAAAAGGAATGTTCCGTGAACTAGGCTGTAGACTCGTTTTCTATGTTGCGCGTTACCGGAAAACTTTTGCCCGGCAATGGCGAGATCGCTACTGCCCTCGATGTGAACGGCTCTTGATGTCAATGCCGTAAAAATCTTTCGGTGAGGCTCCAAGACCCGTTTATACGCTTTCGCTATATCGCCGACGTATCCCTCCCGCTCATTCTTGATAACCAGCGTATAGTTCAAGCAGCCGACTCCCTGGAGGACCGCGCCACCTCCACTGCACCGTCTAAGAATCGGAATGGCCCTCGCTCTACAGGCTTCGACATCGACTTCCAGAGAAATCTTGTTTGCATAGCCAAGGACGACGAAGTAGTTGGTCGGCTCCCATACTCTCAAGACTTCTTCGCCACCCGGATTGGCTTCGCAAAAGTCAATCAGAGCTTCATCACAGGCGAGATTGTGCGCCGGATCCGCAAATGTCAAATCGAGGTATTTCATGAAATTCTATTGATTTTAGTCGTATTTTGTTGTGTGGTAAGAGTTTAAGGAGAGCTACATGGAAGCTGATAAGAAGGACACGTCGAACGGTGCCGTCGGTAACGGCCCGCGCGAAAATTCCAAAGGACTCCGAAACGACAGACATAAATGGATCGCTTCTTTGGAATATATTCTCGAGTATATTCTCAAGAACGAGGAATCGGAACAAGCTATTTTTCTCCTTGAGGAGCTAATCGAGAGACTCAGAGAGTCAGGCCTCAAGGTCCCTTACGCCGTCAATACCCCCTATATCAATACGATTCCTGCGGAAAAACAGCCGCCCTATCCCGGCAATCGAGAGATCGAGCGACGCATCAAAAGCTACGTGCGCTGGAACGCTATGGCGATGGTTGTGAAAGCCAATCGCCTACATCCCGATATCGGCGGCCATATATCCACTTACGCTTCGTGCGCGACTTTGTACGAGGTCGGTTTCAATCATTTCTTTCGCGGAGACGACGACAATCGACTCGCGGATATGGTTTATTTCCAAGGCCACGCATCGCCCGGATCTTATTCGAGAGCTTATATCGAATGGCGCATCAATGCGCCGCGGTTGCACCATTTTCGCCAAGAGCTTTCTCCCGCGGGCGGCCTTCCCTCCTACCCCCATCCTTACTTAATGCCCGACTTCTGGCAGTTTCCTTCCGTCTCCATGGGGCTTGCACCGATTATGTCCATCTATCAGGCCCGTTTCCTTCGCTATCAGCAAAGCCGTGGCCTGCTTTCGAACGAGGAACCTAAAGTCTGGTGCTTCGTTGGTGATGGAGAAATGGATGAGCCGGAATCCTCCGGCGCGCTTTCCTTAGCCGGCCGCGAGAACCTCGACAACTTGATTTGGGTCGTCAACTGCAATTTACAGCGTCTCGACGGTCCAGTTAGAGGTAACGGCAAAATCATTCAGGAACTGGAGGCGACGTTTCGAGGAGCCGGTTGGAACGTCATCAAGGTTATCTGGGGCTCCGATTGGGACCCGCTGCTCGCCGCTGACGACAAGGGTCTACTCGTCAAACGCATGGAGGAAGCGGTCGACGGCGACTATCAGAAATATTCCGTGGAACCCGGAAGCTATACGAGAAAACATTTTTTCGGCAAATATCCGGAACTGCTCGATATGGTCAACCATCTAACCGACGATCAAATTCACAAGCTCCTGCGGGGCGGTCATGATCCACAAAAGGTCTACGCTGCTTACAAGGCCGCCGTCGACCACAAGGGATCCCCGACCGTCATATTGGCAAAGACCGTTAAGGGTTACGGCCTCGGCGAAGGCGGTGAAGGACGCAATGTTACCCATCAGCAGAAAAAGCTCAACGAACGCGAGCTGCGGGAGTTTCGCGCCCGTTTCGATATTCCGCTGGCCGACGAGGAAGTCGTTGAGACTCCCTTTTATCGCCCCCCTCTCGACAGCCCGGAGACCCAGTATGTATTGGAGCGGAGAAAGCAGCTCGGCGGATTTATACCGCAACGAAACGTGAAAGTACCCGCCCTCAAATTGCCTGACGCGAGCGACTACTCCGAACTTCTCAAGGGCTCCGGCCAACATACCATGTCTACAACGATGGCCATGGTCCGTCTGTTAAGCAAACTCTTGCGGCACGAAGGAATTGGAAGACGCATTGTACCCATCATTCCCGACGAAGCGCGGACCTTCGGAATGGATGCTTTGTTCCGACAAATCGGGATCTATTCCCCCAAGGGACAACTTTACGAACCCGTGGACCGCGAGACGTTGCTCTACTACAACGAAGTCAAAGACGGGCAAATCCTCGAAGAAGGTATTACCGAAGCGGGAGCCATGTCTTCTTTCATCGCCGCCGGCACGGCCTACGCTAACCTCGGGATCAACATGATCCCCTTTTATTTCTATTATTCGATGTTCGGCTTCCAACGGATCGGCGACTTGATGTGGGCCGCCGGTGACAGCAAAGCCAAAGGGTTTCTGTTCGGAGCGACTGCCGGCCGTACAACGTTGAACGGCGAGGGGCTGCAGCACCAAGACGGCCACAGCCATATCCTGGCCAGTACGATCCCTACCCTGCTTACCTACGATCCGGGATTTGGTTATGAGCTCGCCGTTATCATTCGCGACGGCTTGCGGCGGCTTTATGCTGAAGGCGAGGAATACTTCTACTATCTGACGCTTTACAACGAGAACTACGAAATGCCGGAAATGCCCGAAGGCGTGGAAGAAGGAATACTGAAGGGGTTGTATAGATTGAAAGCGGCGCCGAAGGGAAAACGGCAAAAGGCTCACATTTTTGCGAGCGGCCCGCTCCTGCGCGAAGCTTTGCGCGCCCAGGAAATCCTGGCCGAGCAGTTCGATGTATCAGCGGATGTATGGAGCGCGACCAGCTATAAGCTCTTGCGGGGCGATGCGTTGCGCGTCAAGCGCTGGAACATGCTTCACCCAACGGCGCCGAAGAAACAGTCCTATTTGGAATCTACCTTGCAAAACGAAGAAGGCGTTTTTGTCGCGGTTTCCGACTACATGAAGATGGTTCCTGATCAGGTCGCGCCCTGGATACCGGGCGGGCTGACTAGCTTGGGCACGGATGGTTTCGGTCGCAGCGATACGCGTGCTAATCTCAGACGTTTTTTTGAAGTGGATGCTGAACTCGCAGTCATCGCGACTTTGTCTGCACTCTATCAAAAGGGTTCGTTAGCGGGCGAGACCGTGGAGGCAGCGATCAAAAAGCTCGGCATCGACCCGGAAAAATCGTTTCCCTTCTATTTATAAGTTATAAGCCGCAGGGCAATCCCGCTTACCTTAACGTTCAGAGTCGCTAAGCTATGGATGTCAGACTTCCTCAACTAGCCGAAGGTGTAGAATCCGGAACGGTCGTTAACATTTTGGTGTCCGAGGGACAAGAGATTCAGAAGGACCAAGCCTTCATGGAGCTTGAAACGCAAAAAGCGGTTGGCTCCATCCCCTCGCCCGCATCCGGTACCGTATCGAAAATTCACGTAAAGGAAGGCATGGAGGTGAGCGTCGGACAAGTTCTGATTTCCATCTCCACGGAAAAGGGCTCCACCACAACGGCCAGTTCGGCTGTGACGGCGACCGTGCAGCCGAAATCGCAAGAGGCGCCTCCCCCTCGACAGCGCCAGGAAACCGGTGATGGCGATCTTCGGATGATGGCTGATTACCGTTACGAATCTCAGGCGGGCGCTCCTCCTCCCGCTGCTCCTTCGGTTCGAAAGATTGCCCGGGAGCTCGGTATCGATCTGACTCGCGTCAAGGGAAGTGAAGCGGGCGGTAGAATCGCGCTCGGCGACTTGCGCGCTTACATTCAGCGGCTCCAACAGATCGCTTTCGAACAACGAGCGCCGATTGCCAAAGGCCCGGCGACGCCGACTCCCGCGGAAACGCGGCAAGCCGAAGCTGTGGACTTCTCTCAATGGGGACCTGTACGGCGAGAAAAAATGTCGGCCTTGCGGCGCACGGTCAGCCGCCGGATGGTTGAATCATGGACTACGATTCCAAAAATCAATCAATTTGATGAGGCCGATATCACGAGTCTTCTGGCTCTTCGCAAGATGCACGCCTCTGCATACGGGAAGAAGGGAGCGCATCTAACGCTCACTTCGTTTCTTCTCAAGGCGGTCGCGGCTGCGTTGCAAAAACACCCGCGCGCCAATGCGAGTGTAGACGAAACTACCCACGAGATCGTTTTTAAAGACTACTTCCATATCGGCGTGGCCGTGGACACAGAGGCCGGCCTGATCGTGCCTGTCATTCGCGATGTCGATAAAAGGAACCTGCTTCAATTATCTCAAGAACTGCACGAACTCACGGAAAAATCTCGGCAACGCAAAATATCATTGGAGGAACTGCAAGGCGGAAGCTTCACGATATCCAATCAAGGCAGCATCGGCGGGAGTCATTTCACCCCGATCATCTATGCCCCCCAGGTGGCGATTTTGGGCGTAGGGCAAGGGCAGGCCAAGCCGGTTGTTATCGAGGGCAAAGTAGTCGTTCGCACCCTGCTTCCTCTTTGTCTCGCCTACGATCACCGCGTGCTCGATGGCGCGGATGCTGTGCGTTTCATGAAAGACATCATTGCCGGCATTGAATCTTTTTCCGACAGGGACGTAAAAATTAAGTAAATACAAAATGGAACCGATCAAAACTGAAATTCTCGTCCTCGGAGCCGGTCCCGGAGGTTATACCGCTGCGTTCTACGCCGCAGACAGAGGCCAAAAGGTCACGCTCGTCGAACAGAACCCTCGACTCGGCGGCATCTGTCTCAATACGGGCTGTATCCCGTCCAAAGCGCTATTGCACGCAACCGAGATGCTCCGGGAAGCGAAAGAATCCGCCAAGCGCGGCATCGCCTTCGGCGAAGCCAAGATCGATCTTGACAAACTCCGCGCTTGGAAAGATTCGATCTTGGAGAAGTTGGGACAGGGAATCAAAGGACTGGCGCAGAAACGGGGCGTGCAAATAATTCATGGGCGCGGCCATTTCGAAGCTTCTCAAACTCTCAGAGTCGAAACGGCACAGGGGCAAAAATTCGTCAACTACGAGAAGGCGATCATCGCCGTCGGCTCGAAGCCGGCCATGCCGTCGGCGTTCGATCTCGGCAATAAACGCATCATGACTTCGACGGAGGCATTGGAAATCCGGGATATTCCAATGGATCTGCTCATCGTCGGCGGCGGCTATATTGGAATGGAATTAGGTACGGTCTACGCCACCCTCGGAAGCAACGTAGTTGTCCTCGAAGCTTTGCCGACCATCTTGACGGGAATTGACCCGGATCTTGTGCGCCCCGTCAGCCGCGCCGCACAGAAAGCCTTCAAGGAAATCCGTGTCGACACGAAAGTGTTAAAGATGGCAACGGCCGGTAGACAAATCAAAGTGACGATGCAGATCGATAAGGAGCAACGGGAAGAGCTTTACGATCGCGTGCTAGTGAGTGTCGGCCGCGTCCCGAACTACACTGATCTCGGATTGGAGGGCACGGGGGTCACCAAAGATGAAAAAGGCTTCATCAAAACCAACCCCCAGCAGCAAACTGACGATCGCCACATATATGCCATCGGCGACGTCAGCGGCGGGGTCCTGCTCGCCCATCGCGCGGCCAAACAAGCGAGAATCGCCGTGGAGTCTATCCTGGGAGAGGCCAGCGCCTTCGAAAATATCGTCATTCCCGCGGTAGTATACACGGACCCGGAGGTTGCTTGGTGTGGCCTGACCGAAACCGAAGCCAAACAGAAGGGAATTGAAATCAAGGTCGCTAAATTTTTGTGGGGAGCCTCCGGCAGAGCGCTAACCTTGGATCGGCCCGATGGCCTGACCAAATTAATCATCGAGCCGGAAACCGAACGGGTCCTCGGCGTCGGCGTCGTCGGCGCCGGCGCGAGCGAACTGATTAGTGAGGGCGTGCTGGCCGTCGAAATGGCCGCGACGGCGAGAGATATAGCAGACTCGGTTCATCCGCATCCGACGCTATCAGAGACTCTGATGGAGGCGGCAGAAGTTTTCTACGGTACCGCAACGAATACCCTTACGCGGAAAGATTCATCACAGCATTGATGGTAGACGCTCAGCGCAATTGTCATTCACCGGAGATTCAGTCATTGAGCGAATGCGCTATGGCGTCGTTTCCCAGCAGCGTACAATGTGATCTCGGTTTTTTTCTTGGGGTCTCTGGGCCTTATTAAACAACTGAGATATTTTGGTCTCCCAAACTGTATAAGTTCTTTCGGTTCCGGTCGAGGAACGGACCCCGCTGTTTTTGGCTCTTCTTCCTGAAGCTTATTGGTGGTTCTTGCCTTCTCATTTCTTCGTGCCATCCGGCGAGCAGTCTTCTTCTGCTGTTTCTCTCTCTGAGCCGCTTCCTTCTGGCGTTTCTTAAATGTCTCACTTGCCATAAACTCTCCTTTCTGTTGTTAGGCGATCTGAGCGAGGTAATCGGTGAGTTTCTTTTCTTTGATGACAAGAAAGCGATCTTTATTCGTCTCAATCAGCCCAAGGTTATGAAATCTCTGCATAAACAAGCTGATCCTTGGTCGCGTCGTGCCCACCATCTCGGAGAGTTCTTCATGGGAAATCTTCAGCTCGATGCGAATGCTGCCCAGCCGCTGTTCGCTATCCACCGTCACTAGATTGGCGATGACCTGCTGTTGGTCGGCAATGCGCACGGCCAGGTAGCGCACGAAGCCCTCAAACAGCGAGTCGCGGCTTAAACGCGCAAAGAACTGAGAGCAAGGTATTTGTTTCAAGGTCGTTGCTTTCATCGCCGTCGCCGTTTCCAGACGGGCGCCTAACCCGGATAAACACAGCTCACCGAAAATGTCTCCTCCACCATGGATGGCAAGGAGGCACTCCTTGCCATCGGCCGAGAGCATGAGGAGTTTGATCTGGCCGCTTTCAATAAAGTAGACCATCTCGTCGGTATCGCCACAACTATAGACGTTCGCGTGTCGCGCGATCTTGACGGCGCGAAAATTTTGCGTCTCGCGCTGCAACGAATCACGCAATTGCTGTTTGAACTCGTCGGCTTGAGGAGTCTGTTGAATCGTCATCATGTCTCCTTTCAATGCCCACGATGATTACAACAACGTCGACTTCCCTAGGGGGCTTGGTCGGTTATTGTTTGTTCGCGCGCGAAGCCTCGGCGGTTGACGCGCGCCAATGACTCTATCTCGTGGCGAACGCTGTGTCCAGATGGGATTGGCTCCAATGGCTAAGGCTTCATCCGTATGAACCGCGGCCTGCCGTGCTCGCTGAAAATGCCGACTAAGAAAGTCACGACAGTTTGAAACATTTCCCTTTTTGATCTTGATCGCTCCCTCTTAATTAAGCGAGGCATCGGGACAGAGCTGCGCGACCATCCACTAAGGACCTATCGTAGTAAGCGCGCCTGGCCACGTGACGTGGGTTTGCGTTGGTGGAAGGCTCGTTGTCTCGTTCCGGCCGATAAGTATTTGCGCAGAACCGCATGCAACGTTGCTAAGTTAAGGGGCTTATGCAAAATCCCTGCGGCACCTGCATCAAGAGCACGCCTTGTATCGACACAGGTAGTATAAGCCGTATTGATGAGCACCGGTATGTCCTTGGTGGACGGGCTCATCTTTAGGCGTGCCGTTGTTTCACCCCCATCCATTCCGGGCATGCGGAGATCCATTATGATTAAATCGGGATTTATGGCCGACGCCCGATCTATGGCTTCTATACCTGTGGCGGCTTCGAAGACTTTGTAGCCTAAACTTTTGACAAACCGCGCAAGCAACTCCCGACAATCGTCGTTGTCTTCGACCACCAGTATTTTCTTGGTGTTGTGCATAACGCTCTCCCAATTACGAACCGCTCGGTAGCGGCGCGCGACAGTTCACGCGCGCTGGCGGAGTTCACCTCTAATAATGGGAGCGATTTGCGCCGCGCCGGGCGTTTCGAAAATACTTTTGGCTTTGGTTATGTCATCGGGCCTGCCGTGAGCGATGACGAGGAACTTGTCAGATTTGAGCGCCGTCTCATACTCCATGATGTTGTTCTTCGGAATGCCAATGCTATGCAGCCCGGCACCCAACGCGCTCAGCCCGCCGACCATCACGGCGCCTTCCAGCGCCCTGACAATCCAACTGACCAGCGGGCCAAACACTATGACAGGACCGATGCCGGGAATAAGAAAGAAGGCCGATCCGAACAGCAAGCCCGATAAGCCGCCCCAAAAGTTCCCCAGCTGGCACCAGATCCTCATGCGGTCGCCGGCATTGTAGTAGCCGATGACGGCCTCCTCGGTATGATAGTCCTTACCCACGATAGAAAGTTTGTTCATGTCGAACCCCGAACTCTGGAGCTCTTTGATGGTCGCTCCCACCTCGGCGTGGGGGTCGTATACCCTCACCACGGCATTGTTCTCAGCCATGGGTTACCTACCTTAGCGCGGCATTTAACCTATGCTGACTCGGCAGGGGTTTCTGTCTAATATTAGACAATCTTGAAAAGAACTATCGCGAGGCCCGCGCGGACCTAGGCAGGGGCTCTCGGCCATGTGAGCTAGGGAATCGAGGTTGAGAAGCGTCGGCCCCATGCTACGTGTGCCGGTTCCCCCCATTCCTGATTGTCGTCTTCCTAAGAAGGCGACGAACCT
>VBKE01000294.1:0-3167 GCA_005879605.1 Deltaproteobacteria bacterium | reverse complement strand
ATGTCCTTTGTTGGGGTATGGCGTGCTCTAGCCCTATTGACAGCCATTCCGCACACGGTTATCCATCCATGTGCGCGCTATCTCGTAGCGGGAGTCTCAGCCTCGGAGGCATATATAAAGCGGTTATAAAGCAGTCTTCGGGACGGCCCTTTAGCAGAGACCACGTGCTTCTTTTCTCCCTCGCTCCAACAAGCACTGGCGAGCGGGGGCCAAAAGCAATCCCCAGCATCGCGCCCACTGGCCACAAAGATTAGGTAAGTCATTCGCGCCTCCGTCCCACGTCTCGATTATTTAGCCGACACTGCCTTCGAGACTCACGCCCAAAAGCTTCTGCGCTTCCACGGCAAACTCCATCGGCAGCTCCCGAAACACCTGTTTGCAGAAGCCATTGACGATCAGAGTGACTGCATCCTCCGGCGAAATCCCGCGCTGCCTGCAGTAAAAAAGCTGATCCTCCCCGATCTTCGAGGTCGAAGCCTCGTGCTCCACCTGGGACGAGCTGTTCATTACCTCGAGGTACGGGAAGGTATGAGCGCCACACTTATCCCCAAGTAGCAACGAGTCACACTGAGAATAATTACGAGCACCGGTAGCGCCTTTGATGACTTTCACGAGCCCCCGATAGGTGTTCTGCCCGTGTCCTGCAGAGATCCCCTTCGAAATGATGGTGCTCTTGGTGTTTTTCCCGATGTGGATCATCTTGGTGCCGGTATCCGCCTGCTGATAGTTGTTGGTGAGTGCCACCGAGTAAAACTCGCCAACCGAGTTGTCACCCTGCAGGATGCAGCTAGGATATTTCCAGGTGATCGCCGAGCCGGTCTCTACCTGGGTCCAGGATATCTTGGAGTTTTTCCCCAGACACTTGCCCCGCTTGGTGACAAAATTGTAAATCCCACCCTTGCCGTCCTTGTCGCCGGGATACCAGTTCTGGACCGTCGAGTACTTGATCTGCGCGTTATCGAGAGCGATCAGCTCCACCACCGCGGCATGCAACTGATTGACGTCTCGCATCGGCGCGGTGCATCCCTCCAGGTAACTCACGTAGCTGCCCTCATCGGCGATGATCAATGTGCGTTCAAACTGGCCTGTTTCAGCGGCATTGATGCGAAAGTAAGTCGATAGCTCCATCGGACATCGCACGCCTTTGGGGATGTAACAGAAGGATCCGTCACTGAAGACAGCGGCGTTCAAGGCGGCGAAGAAGTTGTCGCTGTAGGGCACCACCGACCCGAGGTACTTTTTCACTATCTCTGGATGCTCCCGCACCGCCTCGGAAAAGGAACCAAAGATGATCCCCAACGCCGCCAGCTTTTCCTTGAACGTCGTCGCCACAGAGACGCTGTCAAAGACCGCATCGACCGCGACGCCGGTGAGCCACTTTTGCTCCGACAGGGGGATACCGAGCTTCTCATAGGTCTCGAGCAGCTTGGGGTCTACCTCATCGAGGCTCTTTAGCCCCTCAGCGTTTGTCTTTGGCGCCGAGTAGTAGATGAGGTCCTGGTAGTCGATCGGCGGATAGTGGATGTTGGCCCATTTTGGTTCTGCCTGCGACTTTTCCAGTTTCACCCAGTGCCGGTAGGCCTTCAGCCGCCACTCCAGCATGAAGGTCGGCTCGTTCTTCTTGGCCGAAATCAAGCGGACGATCTCCTCGTTGAGCCCGCGAGGCACGGTGTCAGTCTCGATCTCGGTAACAAACCCGTACTTATATTCCTGGTTGACCAGGTCCTCCGTCGTGTATGTAGCAGTGTTCATGGTTTCAACTTTCCCTTTCTTGAGACTCGTTTGCCCTATCCCCGGTATAGTTTCTTTTTGCTTTTTCTCTGATCTTGTCTTTCCGGGGCATCTATACGTGTAGGCCAGCACCACTCTTATGTTTTCGGTTCATAGAACCATTCGGAAGGTGCCGCCCCTTGTCGAATTCGTACATCCTTATTGGACGGTTTTGGAAACATTATTACGTGGCCGAGGCCTCGATTGGGTCAATTCCGTCAGGATTCACTCGTTCAACTCCCAATGAGCTGGGCGACGTATTCCTCTTGTAAGATCGGGCCAGACGCAACCGTGCAGCTAGCAGCCGAGCTGCTCCCACTAGAGTGATGGAGCCAAGAACCGCGGTAGCATAACTACTAAATGCGTTGCCTTTACCGATAACGATCCAGAAAAACAGATACTCTCCGACCATGGCGCCAACAATCCCATAGATCGCGTCTAAAACGTGTCCCTCTCTCACGACGTTTCCATGACCCTCTATCTCAACCGCTTTCCCGGTCAACCAACCGGTGAGTCCTCCGACTAAGATCCGAGCTATGACATTCATGAAACCCTCCACTCGCCCGCAAGTGTTCCCTGGTAGTCAAGGCGGGCATCCTCTCTTTCAGATTTACCTCGCATGACGATTTTAACTTATGCTGACGTCGGGGCGATTGCTGTCCAATATTAGACAATAAATTAACGGTGCGGCGACTCAGGGCCAGGGAATCTATGCTAGGTAATTTATAGAGCGGTAATCATTGGACCGCCGCTCAGGAATGTCCGTCAAGGATCTCGCCTTCACGCGCGTGATGCCTTCCCATTAACTCTTCTTTCCTGTTTCATCCTTGGCAAAGCATCGATCGAGGAACGCACCCAGCGGACCGCGCGCCGCTTTTCTTAAAATCCCCTCCAGCTCGCCTTTATTCAGCCAAATCCCTTCACAGCTTTCGCAGCGATCTAAGACAAAATCCATAAACTTATAGCTCTCAAGTTTCCCTGAACACTTTGGACAGTTCACTATCTGTCCTTCCCGCCTGGCCGCTTCAACCTTCTGAAACTCGGCCTTCATCCCCTCAATCAGTTCGTGTTCTTTCGTAGCAAAATAGATATCTTCATTGGCTCGCTCCACGAACGTTGTCTTTTCTCCGAAGCGATCCTTGTCGTTTTCCATCGCTTTGCTCTCCTAAATTCTACGAATTGTCCATAGTCAACGCACATTCAGGTTTTCATGCTTTTGGCTGCTCCTGATCGACATTTCCTTCGTTGTTTTCATTTCCGTGTGTATCTGCCGATCTCTTTTTATCCTTGATGCTGTCGATGCTCCTCACTTTTAGAATCGCTTGCAATGCGGGTCTGTCGACGACTTCCTTTTCCAGCAACAGTTTGGCCAACTCTTCCAGTGCCGCGCGGCGAGA
>VBKE01000058.1 GCA_005879605.1 Deltaproteobacteria bacterium | reverse complement strand
GTCCGCAGCATAGACAAAAAGCTTGACTACAGCTTCATCGACCCGGCCTATGAAGGAAAATTTGCTCTTCGCCTCTCCACACGAGGGCGAGAAGGAACCGTTTCGCTGTCCACCGAAGACCTAAAGTCGGCTCAGACGGACGCCGTGCGCAAGAATGCGATCCGGCAAAAGATAAAGAGCACGCGCGATCATTTGCTATCGAATTATGTCGTGGATGTCATGGGGAAAAAGGTTGCGAAAATGTTAAAACAGTCCGGTGGGGCCGAGGACGAATCCAGAGGATCCTACTTCAGACGCCCGCCCAGAACCAGAAGATAATAGGCATTCGGTATGGCGACTACTTGCGAGGATTGCCAAGAACAGATGCCCTAGGAAGATCGATGGAAAAACCCTCACAATGCGTTTATCCATTGTATGAACGGCTTGATTGTCGAAGTCACCACCGACAAACCGCTCCGGGGTCAATTGCCTCATTGGGATCTCATTTATAAACTGCCCAGAGATCGACTCCGTTTCCGCCAAACCCTCAGAGCCATTAAAAACTTGATCTCGGCCTGCAGAGAAAGAACGCAGGTCGAAGAGCAAGAGCCGATTCCAATCCGAGGGCGAGCTTTCAAGATCATTTCCGCGGCGCGCACCGCGTAAACACCAAAGCGAAAGCGCCGGCCGTCCAGGAGTACCTCGATCAGGTGTATCAGACCAATCAGATTCCAAACCGCGCCAAGGCCAGCCAGGTGCTGGATCTATTTCTTCTTGACCCGGCTCCAGGCAAGAAATAAAGGCTGCTGAATCTGGAATGACCTCACTGAACAAAAGAATTCTCTTGTCAGAGCCAACACGGTTCATCATCGCATTCCTCTGCACCCTGCTATTTTGCCTCGGGGTTTCATCCCCAAATACTTCCATCGCCGCCGACTCGAGACCAGCGTGGCAGGCGGAGTGGGAAAAGACAGTTAAAGCGGCGGAGGAAGAGGGAACGGTGGTCATCTACATGACCAACGCCTTCGAACCGGTGTTCCGAGAGGCCTTTCAGAAGAAATATCCCAAAATCAAAGTGACCACGGTGACGGGAAGAGGCCCTGAGCTAAGTCAGCGCATCATGAGCGAGCGCAGAGGCGGCAAATACATTGCCGACCTATACGTATCGGGAAACATCACTCCATTGACGGTATTTCACCGCGCCAAGATTTTGGAACCGGTTGAACCCTTGTTGCTTTTGCCCGAAGTCGTGGACCCGTCCGGCTGGTACGAAGGCAAGCATCATTATGACGATCCCGAGAACCGTTACATCTTCGTCTTCGAAGGCACGCCGCGTAGCGGCGAGATTACTTTCAACACCAAAATCGTGAATCCGTCGGAGATCAAATCTTACTGGGATTTGTTAAACCCGAAATGGAAAGGAAAGATCATCTCCGTCGACCCGCTGGTCTCAGGCCCGATCAGCGCGGCGCAGATCTTTTTCTACAAGCAACCCGATCTGGGGCCGGAATTTCTCCGCCGGTTCCACGCCGATACGGATATGGCCATCGTGCGCTCCAACGAGCAGTTGTTGGATTGGCTCAGCGCGGGAAAATACTCGTTCGGTATCGGCGCGAGGCAAGTCGATACGGCAATGGTGCAGGGACTGCCGCTCAATCAATTTCTGCCGGGATCGCTCAAAGAAGGATCCTCCGTGACTGCGTATAACGGCACATTGAGCTTCTTTAACCGGGCGCCGCATCCCCACGCCGCGCGGGTCGCCGTCAACTGGCTATTGTCTCGGGAGGGACAAACAGCGTGGCTCGACTCCAATCAAAAGACCGGAGGACTCTATGATTCTCTGAGGGAGGATATCTCCAAGGAAAAAGTAAGCGACCAAGCGCGCCGCGTTAAGGGAGCCAAATTTCTCTGGTTGAAACCCGAATGGATCGAAGATCTCGACCCGATTCGCGACATCATCAAAAAGTCTTTGGCGAGCGCGGGCAAGGGAAGATAACAGCTGTTGCTCGTCGCTACACGACGTATCTTATTGTCAGCGTTGCGCCGTGCCCGCTTGAAGGCTCCTTAAGAATCGAATCGCCATTGCGCATCATTTTCATCATCACTTCACAGCAAACGGGCATCCTGTGATGCGCGTTTGCATCGCCTCCTACATCTTTGTGAAGACTACCTGATTCTATATCCACGTAAGATTGCCCCTTTTGTCGCGCTGTATTGAGAATAACCGTGAGCTTGTTTCGAAACTCCCATGCAGTAGGTTTCATGCTTGTCTCCTTTTGATCTGGTGTGAAACAATTAACATATCGTAGCCGATGTTGAAAAGCTAGTCCTCGTTTTTAACCATGAACGGTGAGATCGCCGCGAGGCTAAAGAGCAATCTATTCCCCCACTTGGGATTGGCGTGGAGTTTTAGTAGCGCATACCGGCGTTGCCGCCGACGGAGGCGGAGATCGGCTCGCCGGTGATACCGATCGCTAGCGGTGAGCAGAGGGATGTGACTACGTAGGCGATGTCCTCGGCTGTGACCAGATGACGGATCAGACTACGCTATAGACGTGAGTCCGTTTGGCAGCCGGGGCGAATTTTTATATACCAAAGATACCTGCGGAACCAGATTAAGATCGAAGGAGAGTCCTGATGGAAGTCCCGGAGTGGCGGAACGTTATAGGCGAGATGGTGCGAGACCACATGCGCTCGCCTGAATTGGAGCACTATTTTTCGGTCAAGATGAACCAGCGCCGGGCGCAACTGATGATCGCGCAGCTCGGTCTCTACATCCGCCACCGTCGCGACTGCTGGGCCCACGTTTCGGCCAACTGCCCGGTGATGGCGATCAAGCAGAAAATTCTTCAGCACGAGTTTGGCGAAGTCATTAAGGACCAGTATTCGGAGTACGGCCATCTTCATCTCATCGTGCAGCAGGCAAAACGGGTTGGTATGAACGCGGAAGAGGTTTTGAATACCAAACCGATACCTACGACGAACGCAACACTTTATGCCTGGGGTTGGATTACGCATGCCAAGAGTTGGATCGAAGGACTGTCTTCCCTGACCGTGACCGAATGGACCAATGATGATCGTCTCCTGAAAGATATCGGCGGCGGTCATTCCACCCGCATGGGCCAACGCTGGATGGAGGACCTGGGACTCAAATGGCGTGACATGCCTAACTTCGATGCGCACCGACAGGCGGACGAGGAACACAGCGACATGTTTCTGCCTTTTCTTTCCGAGTACGCGACCGGCGAGAAACAACAATTGGCTCTGGATGCGGTGAAAGAGTCGTTGGAGCTTTTTGGTTTGTATCGTGAAGGCGTCGCCATTGCGATGGAAAGGATTCCACTGAATTGAATTTTTTGAAATTTGATCCCCTTGCCTTCTCTCTCGCCCGTTGGAGACTGTTTCGGAATGCGCCTGAGCGTCCAGTTGTCATCCCGAACGAATGTGAGGGATCTAAGACAGATTTCTCCCTTAAGTCGAAACAAAGATTTCTCGCTCCGCTCGAAATGACAGAAGCGCAACAGACACCGCATTTTCCTATTGCGACAAGTCTCGCGGGGGGAGAGGATAGAGAAGAGGGGGCTTTGACAAGAGGCCAGCGCTAACAGTTCTGTGTGAGTTTATAGTCGAGATCAAATAAGGAGGATTATAATGGAGAAACCAAGAATCAGACACATTGCGGTCAATGTACAAGATCGTGAGAAGACCGCGGAGTACTACAAGAAAGTCTTCCACATGGAGGAAAAATACCGTGGTCCGAGCGGGACGATTTATCTATCCGACGGCCATCTGGATCTTGCCTTGATCAGCACTGACAAATACCCGTGGGGCATCAATCACTTCGGCTTTCAGGTCGAGAGCGTCAAAGGGATTGAAGAAGTCGCGCAAACCAAGGCGGAAGAGAATACATTCGGCGCTGTGGCGGAAAGCTGGATCCGCGACGTCGAGGGCAATCGGGTGGACGTCTCGGAGCACGGCTGGCCGATCTAGGAGGCTGCTGAAAACGACTCATAGGCTTCGTTGCGCTCAATCGCCTCGCGTCAACGTACTGGCTTCGTACGCCTCCGCTCGTCGATTTTTCGCGCGCCTTGCCTCTGAGATCGTTTTGAGCAGCCTCCAAATATAGGTTTTCGGCAACTGCTAGTCTAGCGGACCAAGAAAAACCGTGACGCAGTTTAAGTATCGACGGAAGAGCAGATTTTCGCCGGCTCGCCGGATAGGGTTCTCGCTCTTGGCTTCTCTACTGCTGCTGTCAGCGCCGGGAGCTTCGGTTGCGCAGATCCCGTCCAAGGTGACCGTCGCCTATTCCGCCGTGAGCCCCATTTTTGCGGGGGTGTGGATGGCGAAGGAGATTGGGGCCTTTGAGAAGCACGGGCTAAAAGCAGATCTCGTCTACATCAGCTCCGGAAGCATTACCGTACAGGCAATGGTGGGCGGAAATCTGGATATGACCATCGCCGCAAGCAACGCGGTGGTCAGCTCGATACTCAGAGGAGCCCCGCTCGTTGCCGTGGGCAGCATCACCAACCGCCCGGCGATGAGCCTGTTTGTTCAGCCCGAGATCACGAGGCCGGAGCAGCTTCAAGGCAAGGTGCTCGCGATTACCCGGCACGGCTCGTCCACCCATTTTTTAACTCTTTTCTTACTGGAGAAGCTCGGCCTCCAGGACAAGGTTAAGATTCAGCCCATGAGCGGCACGAGGGAAGTGGATGCTGGTTTTCGAGCCGGAATGGTTGCCGGCGCCGTGAGAAGTATGAAGCCTGGCCCAAAGGGGCGAGTGTTAGTCGACCTGCCGGACTTGGGAATTCCTTTCTCCATGGATCTCATTGCCGTGAAGCAGGATTTTTACAAAAACTCTCCCAAGACGGTGGAGGGCATGCTTAAGGCCTATATCGAAGGCGTGGCCGCCCTGAGAACCAGGAAAGAGCTTGCCTATAAAGTTTTGGGAAAATATCTGCTCGGCGGAGGCGATGCGCTCGACGAGGCATATGAGTACGCAGTCAAATATCTAGACCGTCAAGCGAGAGTGGAGCCCGCGGTCATTCAGACGGTTCTGAATTGGGAAAACAAAGGAGAGACTTCCGTCAACGACTTTTTCGATAACATGATCATCGACCGGATAATTAAAGAGGGGTTCGTCGAGAAGCTGTACAAATGACGCCGAAGGTTCAGTTAGAATCGATGTCGCCCCCTCTTTTCGTTATCCGCCGTTGCGGGGGAGACATAGAGGGGGGCCGGCATCCCGAGCCCTTCGTTTGTTGTCATCCTCAGCGGACGCAAGGATCTCGCGTTTTTCTCAGGGTGAACTCTGTGAGGGATCTCAAGCGAATTAAATCTTACCCAAACCACAGGAGGTAGCGTGAAGCGAGCTGAGTGGAGGCGTGAGTTAGGGGAATTGGTCCGGCAGGCGATGCGCTCACCTGAGTTGGATCACTATTTCCGAGTCAAGATCACCAAACCCGGCGCCCAAGTTTTGATCACGCAACTAGGTCTTTTCATTCATCACCGGCGCGACTGCTGGGCGCATGTCTCGGCCAACTGTCCGCATATGTCTGTAAAGCAGAAGATCCTGCAGCATGAATACGGCGAGGTCATCAAGGATGAATACGCAGAACATGGACACATGGAGCTGATCATTCGCCAGGGAAAGGCTTTAGGATTGACGCCGAAGGAAGTCCTGGAGGTAGAGCCATTGCCGACCACCCGAGCCACCCTCTATGCGTGGGCGTGGATGACCCGAGAGAAGAGCTGGCTCGAAGGGTTGGCGGCGCTCACGATTACCGAGTGGGCCAACGACGACCGGCTGCTTCATGATCTTGGCGGGGGCCTTTCCAGCCGCATGGCCAAGCGCTGGATGGAGGATTTAGGATTCGGCTGGGATGACATGCCGAATTTCAAGGTTCACAGCCAGGCGGACGAAGAGCACAGCGATATGTTTTTGGAAGATCTCGAAGGATTCGCCACCGGTGAGAAGGAAGCGCTGGTCTACCAAGCCGCCAAAGAATCGATGGAGCTGCTGATGATTTTCCGTGCCGGAATTGCCAACGCGATGGAAAAACTGGCGTAGGGGAAAGCGAAATGGAGTGTTGGAGTACGGAGTATTGGGTTTTAAATGCATCACTCCATTACTCCATCATTCCAGTATTCCAGCCCCGGTAGGTAGGGCGAACAAAGACAAGGAGGAATGAGATGCCGAAGAGTTTGAGGACTTTCTTGGAGGACTGTCAAAAGGAGATTCCCAGTGAAATTGTCCGCGTCGCCAAGCAGGTCGATCCCGCTCATTACGATGTCACGGCGATCATCAAGCACCTAGGCGCGATGAAAAAATTTCCGATTCTTATCTTTGAGCAGCCTTTGAATCTGCACGGCAAAGTCAGCGACTTGAAGCTGGTCATGAACTGTGAGATTTCCCAGCGCAAGGCGCAGATCGCCTTGGGCCTGCCGAAAGAGATGAACCGCACGGAGATGGCCGAGGCTTGTCTGAAACTGGAGGAGCGCCAGATTCCTCCGGTGATCATCGATAAAAAGTCGGCGCCGGTAAAAGAAGTCGTGAAAGTAGGACGCGATGTGGATCTCCTCGATCTTCCGGTGATGCGTCACCACGAGATGGACGGTGGTCCGTATATCGTTATGGCTACGGTGACCCGAGATCGCAAGACGGGAATCCATAATTGCTCTTATCACCGAATGGAAATCAAGTCGCGCAATACCACGGGCTGCTCCGCTTCGCCGCGCCACCTGTGGAAGATCTACCGCGATTGCGAGGACAACAAACTTGAATGCCCGGTCGCTACCGTTCTCGGCCACCATCCGGCCTTTAACATGGGCGCGTGCTACACGGGCGCCTTCGAGGTGGACGAGTATGAAGTGATCGGCGGCTACCTTGGCGAACCTTTGCGGCTGACGCCGTCGGAGGTCTGGGGCGACGACTTGCTCGTTCCGGCGGATGCCGAGGTTGTGATCGAAGGGGCGCTCTTGCCGGGAAAGCGTATCGTCGAAGGGCCCTTCGGAGAGGCGCCGGGTTATCTCGGACCCCAGGGCTACATCCGCTCGCCTCACTACGAGGTGCGCGCGATCACCTACCGCAGGGGCGCAATGTGCCAGTCGGTGATCACGCCGGAGGGAGATAAACCATGGATGGATCTGCCCCGGGAAGGCGCCTATCTCAGGAGGGTTCGCGAAGCAGTCCCGGGTGTGACGGCGGTGTGCAAGTCGGGGCGCCACGCGCATTACAACATCTTTATCTCGATGAAGAAGATGTCCGAGGGAGATCCCGGCCGGGCGGCGGCCGCGGCTTTGACCATCGATCACACGAAGAATGTTTTTGTCTTTGA
>VBKE01000057.1 GCA_005879605.1 Deltaproteobacteria bacterium | reverse complement strand
TTTTTGACTCGAGCGTCTGCCGCGGAATTCCGAGCTTGATAGCGGCGCCCAATGGTCCCGCGATCCGGCCCTGGCAAGCCGCCAATGCGGTTTCGATTATCTCTTTTTCGCGCTCGACAAGCGTGGCGATAAAAGGAACCGCCGGCTCTCGTCGCTGCCCTTCCCGCTTCAGCCAAGTCTCGTCGACGGAAAATGTTTCGCTGTCGCACAGCACGACAGCCCGCTCGATGACATTTTGCAGCTCGCGAATGTTGCCGGGCCAATCGTAAGCTTGAAACAGCTCCAGTGTCTTCGTCCGTATGTTCCTGATCTTTTTTCCGGCCTTTTTCGCGTAGCGCTCGATCAGGTATTCGACGAGCAAAGGAACGTCGTCCGCCCGCTCGCGCAGCGAGGGTAACTGGATTGGGAAGACGTTCAGCCTGTAGAAGAGATCCTGGCGGAATGTGCCCATAGCCACGGCAGCTTTCAGGTCGCGGTTCGTAGCAGCCAGCACGCGCACGTTCACGGATATCGGCTGGCTGCTCCCGACCCGTTCAAATTCTCCCTCCTGGAGCACGCGCAATAGCGCGATCTGAGTCTCGGCGGGCAGTTCGCCGATCTCGTCCAAAAAGATCGTTCCGCCGTCGGCCAGCTCGAACCGTCCCAGACGCCTTTGCAGCGCGCCGGTGAAAGCGCCTTTCTCGTGCCCGAAGAGCTCGGAGGCGATGAGCGACTGAGGGATCGCCGCGCAATTGACGCGAATAAACGCCCGGGACGAACGTTTCGACCCCCTATGAATGGCCCGCGCGATCAGCTCCTTGCCCGTCCCGGTCTCGCCCAGAATGAGCACTGTGGAATCGACCGGAGCCACTTTCGCGACTTGCTCCAGTACCTTGCGGAGCGCTTCCGACGAACCAACGATTTCCTCGAACATCGAAGAGTGATCGATTTCCTCGCGCAACGCCAAATTTTCTTTTTGGACTCTCTCTTCAGCTTGCTTGCGGTCCTCGATGTCGGTTCCTGTCGCGTACCAGCGA
Source organism: Deltaproteobacteria bacterium (assembly GCA_005879605.1). Taxonomy (GTDB): domain Bacteria; phylum Desulfobacterota; class Binatia; order UBA9968; family UBA9968; genus DP-1. Next base: position 7,215 of record VBKE01000057.1, on the reverse strand, counting down.
ATGATGCGTCCGTCTTCGTCCCGTAACGGGTTGTAGCGGATCAAAAACCAATGGTACTGCCCGTCTTTGCGGCGCGCCCGTAGCTCGGCTTGAAAGGGTTCGCTGCGCGCAAGCGCGTTCTGGCGTTCCTCCCGAAGCCGCCCCAGATCATCGGGATGAAAAATTCTGGCACGATAGTTCTCTGTCTTAAAATCTTCAAAGCTAAGACCGGTATAGTCGAGCACGAACTGATTTGCGTGGAGAGTACTTCCATCCGGTGCCAAGACGATGATGGCCTCAGGTATGGCGTCGGTGATCCAGCGAAGCTCCCTCTCATCGTGGCGCAGGTTCTCTTCCGCCCGGGTGCGCTCGATCGCGATGCTCGCAAGATGGGAGATTTGATCGATGATGTTTTGATGTTGCGGCGTAGGGCTACGCGCTTCGGGAGTGTACATTGCGAACGTCCCCAACACCTTACCTTCCGAGGATAAGATCGGTGTAGACCAGCTCGCTCGCAGGCCGTGCGCTAAGGGCAGATGGCGGTAATCGTCCCACAGCGGATCGGTGGCGATGTCCGAGGAGATCACTGGCTCGGCGCGGTAAGCAGCCGTTCCGCACGAACCCACGGATGGGCCGATGACGACGCCATCGATCGAGTCAGTGTAGCTTTGTGGCAGGCTTGGCGCTGCGCCGTGCCAAAGGCGGTTGCCATCCAACAACAAAATCGTAGCGAGAGTATCGCTGGAAATCTCCTCGACAAGCCGACACAATCCATCGAGAATCACTGTAAGCGAGTTGCCCTTGGCGATCATCTCGAGCAGCCGATTCTCTCCGACGAGCAATCTCTCCGCCCAGTTTTGGTGGTCGATGTCGAATTTCAGCTCCACTGTTTGATTTTCTGGTAGCGTCATCGCTTTATGCGTAGGGAGTAGACCTTTACGACTATGCATCTTTTTCAGCCGTGTCAACGGAATCTGCCTATTCTCGGTAGATGAGCGCGAACGAACCGCAGGCCGGCAAATTGTTCGTGCAAAGATCAAGGCATCACCGCAGCCGTAACTCCAACTGAACTTCGCAGCGGTGATGGAGCAAATGAATTATTCCGACATGCCGGCTCCACCGAAAGCGTGGCGAGAACGATCGCGCCGACAATCGGCTACGCAAATTCACGACTTCGCTTTCTTGGCGGTATCGGCCGGGCATGGCGCTCCAGCGGCCTGCCATTGTTTTACCTTCGCAACGAACTCGTCGCGCGGCATTGCAATAGGATTCCGCCCCTCGCCCGGATTCCAGCGCCACGCCACCAATTCATCTTTTGCAAGGTGTTCGACGATCGGTTTCAGACGACCAATCGGGTGGCCTCTCTCTTCCCAATATTTTCAGGCGAGCTTGCCGTCAATTCATGGCGATTCTCTAAAGAAAAATAGGTCATTCGCTTTAGCTCTTTCCGCTGCAACCCTAAGCCCTGTCCAGCACCCCTTCGATCATATCCCCGGCACTGCCGCGCATTCACGCAACTTTTTTTGATTGCTAATTCACCGCATTGCGCTGATATAAGTTTCACGATCTGGCATGGCGTGAAAAAAAGAGCAACGTGGATGCCAATACCGAAATTCGTTGAATATCGTTTCCAATCAATCGGTTAGCGATCAGAAGATGAGGATCGAAAGAGTTCGACAGCAAACGGTGACGACGGACTTTCGGCAAAAGACGAAATGCCGTCACTGCGGCTTGCGAGAAATGCCTAGTCTCTCAATTTTGGAGGACAGAGTAGTTCTCTTCAGCCCTAGGCGGGCTGCCGCACCGTGTAGACCGCCGATCACCCAGCGTGTCGCGCAATATTTAGAGAATACAGTTGGCCGGGCAATATTAGAGAGCTGCGCAACATTGTGGAAAGCCTCGTGGTGCTAATGGGCACAAGAAACACAGTTACCATGGGAGATCTTCCGGCGGAGTTCGTATCCTCGATCACCATGGGTGAGTCGATAAGTACGGACTCCGGGACCATCCTTACAGCGCTGGAAGGTGCTGAGCGCGACACCGTCAAGTCGACAATTAACACACGCCGCGGAAATCTCACTCAGGCCGCCGAGAAGCTCGGTATCGCAAAGAGCACGCTCTATCAAAAGATAAAAGAATACGGCCTCGCTCAAGAAGTCGCTAACGCTAGAGCAGGGCTGTCTTCTTGAAGATCCTTTAACTCTGGGAGGGAATAGTGACAGCGAACGTGGACCCTTTTCCCGATTCGCTTTCGAGCTCGATTTGCCCTCCGAGCAAATCGGTGAACTTTTTGACAATGTAAAGTCCTAAGCCAACACCACCGTAGGCTCTGGTCTGGGAACTGTCGACCTGGTAGAACTTATCAAAAATAAATCGGTGAGTCTCCTTGGATATCCCGATTCCGGTATCCGTTACTCTGAACTCAACCCACATTCGTTGTTTGCTGGCATCGTAACTGTCCAGACTGCTCAACTCGGAGCCTTGGTCAACTTTAGAAGCAGCGAGCGCTCGCACGGTTACCGCGACAGTTCCTTTGTCGGTGAACTTGAGCGCGTTGTTGATGAGGTTGTGCAGAATCTGTTTGAGCTTCTCACCGTCAGTGGTTATCCGCGCAGGCGCAGTAGGGTAGCTCCAGGTTAGCTTCACGTCCTTCTTATCTGTCTGAACCTTATAAGTTGACCTTAGATGATCGAGAAGATCGCTCAGCTCCAGGGATCGGTACTCCCGCGTGATCGTGCGGGCTTCGATCTGTGTGGTTAAAATGATGGTGTTGATCATATTGATCTCGTCCAGAGCGCAAGCCAGCAGCTTTTCGAGTGCATTTTCCTGTTGCTTGTTAACCTCACCCATCATTCCATCCTTCAACAGTCCAATATATCCCAAAAGAACGATTAGCGGCGTCCTCAACTCATGGGACATGACGCCCAAAAACTCATCTTTCACCCTGTTTGCTCTTGCCATGCCGTCGTAGAGTTGGGCGTTGTGAATAGCGATGGCTGCCTGGTCCGCCAGGGTGTAAAGGAACTCGATCTCCTCTTGGCAGAATTCATGCTCCATTTTGGTGTAGACGCTCAGAACTCCCATGCTATGTCCTTTAGCGATCAACGGAACTCCCAAAAAAGACACCAAACCACACTGACGATAAACCTCCTGATTGAAAGTTTGCGGATCTGTTTGAATATTTCGGACGACAAGAGATGCCTTGGTCTCGCAAATTCTTTTTGCCCGTCCGCTGGGCGTTCTTTTTTTGTTTATTCTCCATTCTGCTTCGTCAAGATTCCGACAAACCAGGGGCTCCACTTCGCCGCTCTCGCGGTTTAAGAGTCTGACTGTAGCTACCACCGGGAACGGTGAAAACAACTCGATTTTTTCTAACAGGAGCCTTAGCACGTCACTGAGGTCGAGGGCCGCCGCTATCGCGTTTTCAATTTCGTGAAGCGCGCGAATACGCTGGAGATTCTGCTCGGCCTTTTCTTCTGCCCTTCTGCGTTCGCTCCGCTCAGCGGCTTCGCGGAAAGCTCGGCGGATCACAATTGGGAGTTTAAAGAGCCGGTGCTTGACGACATAATCGGTGGCCCCTTTCTTAAGTAGCTCAACGGCTGTTTGCTCACCGACGGTTCCTGAAACAAGGATAAACGGCGTATCCGGAGATTTCTCGATGGCGATAGCCAGAGCCGAAAGAGCATCAAAATTCGGCAGGGAATATTCGGCAAAAATCAGATCGAATCCGCTTTGTTCAAGGGCGGCGACAAAGTCGGCGCGAGTTTCAACGCGAAGAAACTCGCAGGCGATGCCTTCGGCTGCGAGCGCCGCAACAGCCGCGTCGACGTCGCTGGGATTAGCTTCGAGATGAAGAATACGCAAGGCATCCTTCATTGGATATCTCTGCGATCTTTATGAGATCACTAGAAACTTCCTTTCAGTACATGCGTAGCCAAGATTCTTCCGTCGACTCTACCGTCCTTTCTTTTTGGGGATCATCTGCCGGGTTGGTAACGACGCGGAACTATGTTGAACGAACCCAGCATTGGCGGTTAACCTCTCAATCCCGTTTCCGGGACTTCTTACGCCGTGACTTAATCGTCGGTCTGGCACGAATCGGCTGGCCCCTAAGCGGTTGAGCTTTCAACCAGGGCACCAATTCGGACTCAAGAACTCCAGGCGTCGCATAGGGTGTCAACCGGCGAAGTGGAAAACCATGATTTTTAGCCAATCGCTTGATCGACTCTTCGCTCAAACCAAACAACCTCGCGAGCTCGGCTAGTTGTAGCCATCGATCCACAATCCAATTCATAGTTGTTGTGCGAGCTCACTAAAAATTATACACCTGATTTTGCCTTGCTCCAGTAGTGACCCAAGTTAGACCTATACTGGACAAAGATTTTCGGAGAAATCGCCTCACTTCTCCACTTGACACATATCCGATTTGCCGCCCGATATCGGCTAAACGGCGCCTTGGAAGCCGAGTCAAATAACGCCGGCTTCAGATCTACATAACTGCAGTTCGCATAATCGGGCGATTCAATTTATAGCCCGCGCCTACCTCACTGTTAGCTTTGAAAAGCAACGCGTATGCCAGCAGGTACGCTGGCAGAGGCTGCACGAAATTACTCGCCTCAACCAATCAATTACCTTAACGATGTGAGGACGAGACAAAGAACGGCGCCGAGATTTCGACAGGCTGTCGAGGCGGCGTCACCCGGAGTTGGCAACAGGCCTTTCCAGCTCACTCGTAATACACAAAACTTTCTCACCGCTGTCGCTTGAAGATCCGGAACAGATAGATGAGCGAAGGAAACAGCAGAAGCGCTCCACCAGTCAGTGTCCAGACTATCAACGTCAACGTGACATTCGGGGCAGCCGCGTCCGCAATCGTAAGCGTAGGCGAAAAGAGATATGGGTACTGTGCCAGCCCCCAACCCAGAGGATGAGGGAGACTTGGACCGCGGCAGCCAAGGGCGCCAGGACATAGCGCCGCTTCCATAGAGTATAGATTGCCGCCACGGCCGCCAGCTCCAGTTGTCAGATGTAGAGGGAGCGCCCATGGCGTTGCGGTGAGTCCACGACCCATAAGCGGCGCCTCTGTGAGGGCTAGTGCCAAGGTGCCCGCAGCTGCGGCAAACACCACAAAGGCTGCACTCAACGCGCGCCGCCGGAAGTCTTCTCTTAACTGGTTCTCCCGCGCCTCTAAGGTGAGGTACACGGCCGCGAGGAAGGCGGTCAGCGCGCCGGCTCCGAAGCAGAACGGCGTGAGCGACGGCGAGATGAACACGGCATTGAACTCGGTCTTCCCTGGCGCGGCACGGCGCCCGAGGCCACCGCTCCCAGGCAGACGCCAAGCAGAAGCGGCGTCACAGTGCTGGCAATCGCGAAAACACGTCCCCAGCGGAGGACTCTGACATCCGTGTCAACTAAGCCACATGCTGCATTCGGCATTTCGATGCTCTCTTCAGCGAGAGCGCTATTGTTGTTACCTTATTCAATGGTAGGCCTGCACGCGCAATCTGCGAATGATGGAAACCATAACACATCCTCGGAGAGTCCTTCGATGCCTGCGGTACCGCTGGTTTGTCGCGACCGCCATGGCGGTTCGTCTATTGGCTGAAACAGCGGGAGAGGCTCGTGCTCAAGCCAGCTTTCCATCCGTGTATGACGCCGACCGTCCAACCTCAGACACTGCACCGGCTTCCGGCGCGGTGAGCGGACAAGCTCAAACGTCTCGCTGGAGTCAGCTTACCCAAGCGTGGGACAGTCTTCAAAAACAACTCGACAATCGTGGGATTCAATTGGGTATCCGCTACGACGGAGAAGTTTTCTCGGATATGTCCGGTGGACTCAAGGAGGTAACTATCTAGGTAATTTGAATCTCCAACTCACCGTCGACGCCCAACGTCTCATGGGTTGGCCCGGTGCAACGGTATTCCTCTATGGGCTCGGAATTCATGGCGGGCATCCCAGTGGCGATTTCGTCGGCGATGCCCAAGGCGTGAGCAACATTGAGGCGCCGGCGAAGTGGAAACTCGAGGAGGGCTGGATTCAACAAAATCTGTTCGGTAACAGGTTCTCTGCACTGTTCGGACGGTACGACCTCAACAGTGAATTCTACCGCTTACAGTCCGCCGGCCTGTTTCTCAACAGCTCATTCGGCATCGGTCCTGAATTTTCACAGAGCGGCGTAGAAGGACCCTCGATTTTTCCCAATACTTCCGTCGGGGGCCGCTTCGAGATCAAACCCCTTGACCAGATTGTCCTTCGGACCGCTGTGCTTGATGGAGTGCCGGTCGAGCGACCGGACGGATCGCGAAAAGTATTCGCCAAAGGCGACGGTGTACTAGTAGTTACAGAAGCGGCGTACTTATATCGGCCTCTCGGCTCGGAGCAGCCGCGCACTCGGCAATTCCGCATCGGTAGAAACTGCTGTGGCGCATACTCTGGCAAGGTCGCCCTCGGCGGCTGGTATTACTCGGCGGCATTCGACGATTTGACGAGAGTCCGTCCTGACGGGTTGCCGGCGCGTCGTCACGGCAGCGGCGGTGTCTATGCGCTCGCTGACTGGACGGTATACCAAGACGCCAACGATACCGATCGCCAAGTGAGCCTGTTTGGCCAATTGGGAATCGGGGATCGCCGTGTCAATCGATTCGCCTACTACAATGGTGGCGGGCTCACGTTCTCCGGGTTCATTCCCCAACGAAAGCAAGACGAATTCGGTATAGCGGTCGGCGCCGCGCACAACGGTACCCCGTTTATCGAAGCTCAACGTGATCAGGGGATGCGCGGGCGAAGATCGGAAGTTGCTCTAGAGATCACCTATCTGGCCCAATTCGGTGCGCATCTAGCGGTGCAGCCTGATCTCCAATTTGTGATTAACCCAAACACAGACCCGAGGATTAAGAACGCGCTCGCGTTCATTCTTCGGTTCGAAGTTTCATTCTGACCCATGTTGTTTTTGCGACCGATACTCCCGCCACACCAGCGATGCCACAAAGAGGTCAAAAGCGCTCAGTGCTAAGAGACCGAGTGAGTGTGTATGGCTAAAGCGATACAACTGGTAAAGAAGGAAAATACCGAGAAACCAAAGCGCCGTCGGGTACGCCCAAAGTTTCTTGCGTAGGAGACTGGCTACTAAAAAGACTTTGATAAGTCCGTGAGCAACAAGGTAAGCGCTCACGAAAAGTTTGGTGTCCGAGGATAGGTTGTGAACGAGATGGCGCAACGTTGTGGCAAACCAATCGT
>VBKE01000056.1 GCA_005879605.1 Deltaproteobacteria bacterium | reverse complement strand
TGCCGGAAACCGATCCACACATGATGCCGACCTACAAAAAACTTGAAGAAACCTTCAACAAAGCCTGGAGTCTCGTTTCCCCACCCTTTGAACGAGTCGAGATCCCCTATGAAGGGCATAGGCTGCCCGGCCTCTTCTACCCCGCGCGCGGTAAAGCGGGAACGCGCTTTCCGGTGGTCTACAACTATGGCGGCGCTGACGGGATTCTGCTCCGAGGAGAAGACGGAGGCGCGAGCCAGTATGTGCGCCGCGGCATGTCGTTCCTCGACGTCGACGGTCCCGGACATGGCGGCACCTTGCGGGAGAAAAAGCTCTACGGGCCGCCGGACTCCGAGCGAGTCGCCAAAGCCGTAATCGACTATCTCATCACTCGTCCGGACGTCGATCCGCACCGAATCGGTCTTCACGGCTCCAGTATGGGCGGTTACTCCGGCCCGCGCTGTGCGACGGCGGAGAAACGGATCAAGGCCGTAGCGGTGTGGAGTGGCGCCTACAATTTGGTGGACGACATTTTCGATTACTACCCACCCATTCAGGATCGCTTGCGCTGGTTGATGGGAGCCAAGGATCTAAAAGAAGCGCGCGAGAAGATCAAAGAATTCACCCTTGAAGGAAAAACGAACCGAATTGAATGCCCGCTGCTCGTCGGCTACAGCCACGATGACCGCGTCATGGACCCGCGCGGCGCGCTTAGGCTTTACGAGAAAGCCGTCAACTCGCCTGACCGCAGCATGCTCGACGGCGTGGGCCACGGGGAAAAGCGCTTCGACCGGCGCACTTACATCGCCGATTGGTTCATGAAGCAACTCGGAGCGGGGTAGATAAGCTACGGGGCGGATTTGATGGACTCTTTATCCAATTGCTTGCAGAAGGAAAACTTCTGTCGCTTTACAGACGCTCGAAGCAAACAGGCAGGGGGCTAAGGGCTCGATCTACTCCCCCGAAGACGAATGGCGGTCAAGGCGGCGCATTGCAGCCTTTAGACTGGAACGCATCCGTTCGAGCGAGGAGGCCAAGTCTCCGATTTCGTCGCCAGATTTGACGCTCGCAGGCGTATCCAGATCGCCTTTACTCATTTGTCGCGCAACTTCGGTCAATTGAACAATCGGGCGGCTCAAACGGTTCACAAGCATAAACACTATCGTGATTCCGGCGACGAGGATGATCAAAACTAATGTGACGAGTGAAAACAGCGCGCCGCGGATCTGCTTGTCAATGGAGTCTTTCCAGATGCCTACGTGCGCAGCGCCCATCTGACCGTCGCGGATCGGTACCCGCATGTCGTGGATGGCTTGCCCTCGCAGAGTAACGATGCTCCAGCGTATGGTTCGGAACCCACCCGGGACCAGCCTATCCTGCAGCTCGGTAGAGATCCTCACCGGATTGTCAGCCAAGACCTCGCCTTTCCCGTTCTCGACATAAACGTAGGCCACGTCATCGAGCAGGACGTACTTTGCGAGCAATGCATGCAGCTCGACCGGATTCTTCTTCTTAAGGTACATGGCCGCACCATCGCTCAAATTGGTAGCGATGGCCACGGCGCGTCTTTTTACCTGGTCCTGCATGGCTGTGACCACCGATTGGTATACCGTGCCTGTTATCAGGAGGCCGACAAAGAACATCATGCCTGCGAGCGGGCCGGCAATTTTCCATGTCAAGCCGAGCTTGCGCCCTCTAAATCCGGCGAGCGACTCTACTAAAAGTCGTGCCACGCCCTTGGTTTTTTCTTTCCTTGGGCCAAGCGTCTTGTGAAGCGACTCAGTTTCAGCTTGGTTGCGCGAGAACTCCGCGGCCTTCACGACAGAAAATCCTGCCATAAAAATTCCCAAGAGCGCTAACGCGCCGAACAACACCATGTTCGCGTCAATGGTATACAAAAACAAGCTAACGTTTCGTGGCAAGAGAGAAGAAAGCTCCGACAGACCGCGCGATTCCCGCCAGGCGAAATGATTTTGCGTGAGGAAATTTCCGCCGATGACCGCTCCGCCGGGAAATCCCCCGAAAGCGATGAACCCTACCACTACACAAGCAACCAAAAACAGCAAAACTCGACCCATGCTCTAAAACCTCATAGCCACGACGTCATTCGGTCTGTAACTGGTGGCGGCCGGTTTCATAGAGACGTGTCTCTCAAATCAAAATACCGCTGGCTCCTCTGGAGATAAATCGAGCGGAGAAATCGGGAGAGAGGAATCGGCTCCCAAACATAGTCGAAATCAGCGTAGCACGTCAAGAGGATCGACAACCCTGCCTTGACAGTGAAGGAACCCGCTTGATAGAACGACCGCGTGACAAAAACGGAGGAAGGTTTTTGAATTGTCGTTATGAGAGTCGCCCAAGCACTGGATCATTTCGTCGTTCCTGTAGATGACCTTGTCGTAGCTGAAGACTTTTACGTTCGGGTCTTCGGCGGCCGGATCACGCGCCGCAACGGATTGAATGTGCGGCAGCGAAAGAGAGGCGCGATCCCTCATACCTTTATACAAATCGGCGGCAAGCGGATGGGTGTCTATCTCCAGAGCGAGGAGCGTCCTCGCCCTGGAAGCGCGCGTGGTCTGCCGACTTATTCTTTCACGACCACGGAACAAGGACTTGCCGAGGTCGCAAGGGAATTAAACCAGTTGGATGCCTATTTCGACGGGCCGGTCAGGAGTGTGCATACCTTCGCTGATGAATCGCTATTCTTTACCGATCCAGCCGGCAACCACTACGCAGTCTATACGCCACAAACGTCCCAGGCCAAATCGGGCGCCTCCGGTGGACGGATGACAGCAGTCGGCTATCTCGAACTGGAAGCGCCAGACCTGGATAAATCCGTCGATTTTTATGAGAACGTGCTCGGCTTTCAGTTGCAGAGTTGCAGCAAAGGCTCGATGGCCCAGTCTCAGCAAGTAACAATGACGATGGCTAGCGGACAAACTTTGATCCTGACGGAAGCCCCTTTTTCATCCAAGGGGTTGGTGATGAGCCGCAAAGTTCCGGGGCCGCATATCGCCTTTTACGTTCCGGCCACGAAGTGGAATACGGCCTTGGCACATCTCGAGAAATTGGGAATTCCGAACGGCGATCGCGGGGCAGCGAAGGAAAGACAAGCGGGACAAGGCGGAACCTATATGGATGATCCCGCGGGTTATGTCATTCAGTTCATTACCGACGGCATGGAATAACCGTTTCTGACGGCCCGGGATGACGGCAAAAGCGCGCTCGTCTGCGCGAGATGCTCGCTGATCCCAGCGGCGCCATCGCGCCTGGAATCACAGATGCGATATTTGCGCGGCTCGCTGCCGATTGCGGCTATCCCGTCATTCATCTCTCGGGCAACGCGATTCATAAGAGTTTTTGTAGCGAAACCGATAACAGATCGGAGAAAACCATGCGCGGTCGCGCTCGCAGTTGCTCATCGGTTTTTCTTTCTATATTAGGACTGATTTTCCTGGCATCGAACGGCGAAGCCGCCACGGCGGAGGAGACCCTGGCAAACCTCAATCACCTTCCCCCAGCCGAACGTCAGGCAAACTTGGTGAGAGAAGCGAAAAAGGAAGGGACTGTCGTCTGGTATGCTGCTATGAATAGAGAAGACCTGCGCCAGTTCACCAGCGGTTTCGAAGCGGAATATCCCTTCCTGAAAGTGGAAGTTCTAACTTCAGGCCCGCAGAGTCTGTTAAATCGGATTTTGACGGAATATCGCGCCGGAAAATACAACTACGATATCTTGAACATCCGCAGCTCTGCGCTCTACACGTTGAAAAAAGCCAGCGCGGCGATGCGTTACGATACGCCGAATCGTCGGGCCTTGCGCGCGGGGTTCTATGACAAAGAAGGATACCTGAACGGGCTCTGGGCTTCGCTGCTAGTCTACCTCTTCAATACCCATCAGGTCAGCCGCGCGCAGGCGCCGAACGCTGTCGAGGATCTCCTGCAGCCCAAGTGGAAAGGGAAGCTCGGCATGGATAAAGACGCCGATGATTGGCTGGCGGCGGTCATGGATTTTTACGGCGACGATAAAGGCAAACAGCTCGCGCGCGCGTTGGGCGCGCAGAACCTACAAATCAGAACCGGGCGTTCGCTTGTTAGCCAACTGGTCGCCGCGGGCGAGTTCCCAATCCAAATCGATGCCCATCACCACGAAGCCGTGACCTTGCGGAAAGCGGGAGCGCCCATCGATTACGTTTTTCCCGAGCCGTTTATTCCGGTAAAGGCAGTTTCGGCGCTCGTCCTATCATCGCGACCGCCCCATCCTCACAGTGCGGCTCTGCTGGTAGATTTCATGTTGTCGAAGAAAGGTCAGGGGATCGCCTACCGCCAAGGCCGCTGGCCCGCCTACAAAGAGCTCGCCAGTGGCGGTCCCGACGACGTCGGCAACAGGAAAACTCTCATCCCTGATGGGGACAAGTGGGGCAGTCGTTACGAAGAGCTGGTGCAGCTGACAGCGTTGCTGGGGCGTTAGTTCGCCCAGAGAAGGAGCGACGCACCCGCCGGCTGACCGGCGCTTCACACCAACTGGAATTGAAACTTGAAGATCAAATGATTGCCCAAAGGATAATTGAATTGATCATTACGCCAAAGTAAACAACCGGCAGGGGCGCACGACACGGTTAGCAAGGGATAGCGGTTAACGATTGGTATTCTACAAAGCTCAGTAAACTTCGACGCCGAAACCGCGGTTATTCGCTGAATTGATCTTTGCTCATCTGCAACGCCTCCAGCGCCTGACGCACTAGCTTCCGTCGCACTTCCTTTTCTTGCTCGGGCGATAAATTGGCATCTCCGACGACGTGAACGATGCCGTTACCCAAGATGATGCGGTTCGAGCCCACCATCTTCGCGACGGGTAGAGCCGAGGTGATCTGCACAGTGGGGATACCCGCCTTCTCCAGCTCGGTGGTGATCGCAGCGCCGCTGCGAGTGCTGGTCCCTCACGTTGACGTCAGGATGATTGCATCGATGCCTTCGCGTTTTGCCTTCTCGGCCATCTCTCGGCCCATGCGGCGCGTATTGGAAAGCGGATTGGCCAATCCCGAGGTGGCGAGAAATTCCTCATGAAGTTTGCCGATCACCCCTTCCCTTTCCAGCTCGCGCATCGCATCGAGAGGGACCAAACGATCCGGATCCAGCCGCACGAATTGCGGGTCATAACCGCCGTGGGAGATTTCATAATCCTCGCCTTTGAGATCATCGCAGCCTTCGATGCTGTAGGAACCCCATCGCGTGGCGGCGGAACCCTGAATCTCGTCAGGATTCCCTTTGGGAACCAACCCGCCGTCGGTAATAAGCATCAACTTCGCTTTGGATAAATCTTTGATCGCTGCCGGCATCGGCACCGGAGCGAAAGCGGTCGGCACCATCTCCGACTCGTACAGCTCCCCTTTTACCTTCGCCAATACCATATCTACAAGGCGTTGCCCCGCAGTCTGCTCGACGAACTGATCGCGGATGAGCCCTCGGGTCAAGTAGCCTTCTTCTTTCGGCAAGCCGATCTCCGCTTTACTCACCAGCTTCCGCGCTAGATTGGCCATCTTGACGAGAACATCGCGCAGCTTCGCAGCGTTGGTGCCGGAGTCAATGATGTAGAGCATCTCCCGATAGAGATCCGCGCCCGGATTCTCCTCGCTCATGGCGGTAACGACGGGGATCTTCAATTTCGCCTGAACCGCGGAACAAAGCGCGCCTGCGGCCATCCCATAGCGGCCGGCCTGAAAGCATGGACCACCGATAAACAGATCTGCTTTTGCGTTGCGAATCTGCTCCAACGCCGCCGCGATCATCGCTGCCAGATTTTCCACGGCGTAATTGTCGCCGCATACAAGGGTCACCGCGACTTTGGCATCGTCGCCCATGATCTGCTCAAAAAGTTTCCCAGGACCGGTAGCGCCCTCGCGGACCTCTAGTCCCATGCCCGCCTTCTCTTCTCCTCCGACCCCGCCGAAAAACTGATTCAAATAATGAACGATGCGCATTTCCGAAACTCCTTCGTAAGTGCAAAACGCCGAAATTGGAGTACTGGAGTATTGGAGTACTGGACATTACTCCACCGCTCCATTACTCCAATCCCCTGCTTCCCACGCCTCCTAATACACCATTGCCCTCAGTCGTGACGCTCCTTGCTGGTTGGCAACGCCAACTACGTTCAGCGCTTCGATTTCCAATGGTCCCGCAAGCCTATCTTTCAATTCTGGCGATGCAGCGATGACGCGCTCCACGCGCGGCGCTTTCCAACTTGTGCTGTTGCCGCCGATACAAACGATCGCATTAACCTCGGGAAAATTAAACAGCAAAGCCGACTCAACCCGCCGGTCGCGCGCGAGATCGGTTACCTGCACCGCGGTCTTGATACCCATACCTTCCAGCAGCCGCGCGGTTTCCGACAGGTCGGTGTGGGGAACACCGCCGCCGAACTTGGTGAGTACCGCCGCATCGGCCCTCAACACCGACTTGACCAGGTTAGCGCTAAAATGACAGTTGCGCTCGCGGTCGAAGTTATCCGCCGACGCGACCGTGGCGACGGTGCCGACAAAATTAAGCTCGCGCGCACGATGGCGCGCATAAAGCTCTATGATGACCGGGTGATTCTGGTAAAAATAAGTCTCCGCGCCGCCCAGCGACGCGTGATAAGAGGGCAGGAGCGCTCCGTCTAGCCATTCGTCCGGATGGAGCACTACGGGAAGCATGCCGTCCGTATTCGCGCCGTAAAGGATCTGCTCGTCCTGTTCCGGTTTGCGCTGCCGAGAAAAAATCTGTCCGACGTAGGCGACGCGTGGAAGATCGGCGCGATTCTCTTCATCGGGTCCGACCGCTGCAAAGGTTTGCATTGACGCCGGGGAATGATCGAATGACGCGCGCGAGAGATAGACCGCGGTTTTCAGACCGGCTAAACGATACGTCTTGTGTTGCGCATGGTCCGGCAATCCTGCCTGCGCGTGAGGAATCACGATCAAATGATGCAACGACGCGTAGAGCGTGCCCTCAGCCGGCGCGCCGCTCATCTCCAAGACGTAACCGCCGCGGGAGTCACCGGGCGATTTTTCTCTTAGTACCGTCACCGCTGTGCCTTCGAGAATGTGAGTCGTTCCCATCCCGGCCGTCCGTGGCGGCCCCAAGATGCCGGGAAAATCAGGACTTGCACCTCGCGCCTTGGCTCTCGGCTCGATGATGTCAAACACCGGTCCCGCGCGGCAGCTTTCACCCGGACGAACGATCTCGAATTCGACCTCCCGAAGGCAATTGTCTTCCAGCAATATCTGGCGCAGTTCCTCGGTGTCAGCGTATAGCGTCGTATCCTCTAATCGGGTCGGTGTACCGAACCGGATCTCGGTTACCGGATGGGTGGCAAGTGTCAGCTGCATCTTTATTCAAATCATAAGAAAATTCGGGGTCGAAGATCACTCTAGTGCTGGAAGGCTTGTCATGTCAACGCAGGATAACCGGCGTTTGATTGATCATTTGTTGTCATTCGCTATCTCCCTCTTCAGCCCAGGAATAATAATCCACAGCATAAGCCCGACGGCCGCGATCACGCCGGCGGTGATAACGTACCAGTGACGCTCGCTCCACGGGACCTGGGGCTCTTCCGGCTTGAGCTCTTCGATGGGTCCACGAACCATCTGCGGAAGTTGAGACCGCCGTAAAGGGTGTATTGCGCGCCGGCCTGCGCTTCAAGAAGAATGGCGCAGGTTCGGCGATTGACCGTTACGTCGCGAATGGCTAATGGCTGATCATCGTTGTTCTTGATGATGACACGCAGGTAGCGATAAGCGGCATGGGGAATGACCATTTCAGTCATCTCTATGAGTCTTCCCTGATCTCGCGTGCGATAAAAGATTCCCTGGGAAACCGAGCTCCACGGAGTCTCAATCTCTTGCGCCCGCCACGCCTCTTCCGCGCGACGGTAGACTTTGTCTGTGATCGTGTTGCGCCCTTCCACGATGTAACCACGCTGAAATAACGCATCATCGACAACCAGCGCCAGGCTTTGAATCGGCAGGTGGCGAGATCCGAGATCGAGGGCGATGACCGTGGAATTTGTTTTTTTGTCTTGCTCGATAATTCGATTGACAACTTCGACTCGCGTCAGCTGCGGATCGCCCGCCGGCTGCTCGTAGAAAGCGCTTACCCCGTTGATCTCGACCCGCTCGGGATCGTCCGGCATGTTCTCGATCGTAAGGCGAAGGTATCGAAAGCTGTTCTCGGGAAAAGTAAGGCTGTCCACTCGGTATGATTCGTCACGTGCCTGAACGTCGAAAAGAAAAAGTCTTTCTGCGACGGTTTCCCACGTCTTGCCATCGTTTCCGCCTTCGATGGTGACCTTGCGCCGATAGTTCTGTCCCGACAAATCCACCTTGAGCTTGTTCTTAGTGACGGTTTCCCCAAAATCCAGCACCACGCGTGAAAACCGGTGTGGCGTGTAGGTCCGATTCATCATCTGAACTGGGCGGGTCGCCACCGTAGAACTCGCCGCGGTGCGACCGCATTGAATGACGTGCGGCACCAAAGCTCCGCTCGGGTTTACCACACGAAGATCGTCCGGCGGAGTTAGCAAACGATCATAGATAGCTGCATCCAGAGATAAGGCCACCAAGCCGCCGCTGCCCTGGGGCGAGGTCAGAGCCGTTCTCCATCCCCACCCCTGAGGATGGAACTGCGCTTGCGTTATCTGAGGAACACCGAGAATCCCAACCAAGACAACGAGTGCCGAAACGCGATGTGTCATGGCGTCCCGTCTTTGGCGAGCGGCGAACTATTCTCGGCCGGCTCGAGCAGCACTTTGGCAAATTTCTGGTAGAGATACGCGGCGACGATCAAAAGCAATCCGGTCGCAGCAAAGGAGAGAATTCGATAGACCGGCTGCAAAATCGCCATGTCGATCACAAGCAGCTTCACGACCGTGACGCCAAAGAGAATGAACCCAAGGATGCGGCGGAACTGGTTACGCGTGCGCAGGCCGATGCCGATTAAAATCAATGCCTGCAGGCTCCAGAGCGCCGAAACGAAACCAAAGCGCATGAATGAGGAAAAAATCTTGCTGGCAGAAATCCAAGTATCTACTTCCGCATAAAGTAACAAGACGAGAATCACATGACCGACACCTTCGACCGTATGAAGTAACGCTTTCCAGCCTTCCCACCGCTCCGGACGATTGGGGACAAAGCGCATCCAACCGGCCCCGATCCAGAGGGAATAAACGAAGAGCATACGGGACAGCCACTGGGGATTAAGAAACGGGACTCTAAAACTAATCCAGGCGTCACTGGCGACGCCTTGCAGCATTACCAGCACCCCCACAGCGTAACCGATCAGCGCCGCCGGAACTGAAGACTTGAGGATGCCGTTTCGCCCCAGCGAGAGAAAAATCACCGGAATCGTCGACCAAAGCAAGACGAGTGAGCTGTACTGATAACTCAGAGCGATCTCTTCCGGCCAGACTTCCCGGCGCACCGACCAAAAACCAGAGATCTCCATGTGCAGAAGCGCGCACAGCAGAACGACCGCTAATCCGAAGACTAGAGCGGGCGCTCGCTTCAACGATTCTTCGAGCCTGCCGCGGCTTCTTCGGAAAACTTCGGACAGCGCAAACGCCATAGCAACCACGGTCATCCAAGAACCAAACGGACGGTTAAAAATCGGCGTGAAGAGTTGGGTGTGAAGCGGCAGCCTAGCCAATAGTCCGAGAGAGGCCAAAAGAATCGCGCCCATCGCCGCGACTTGAAATACCCATTGTCGGTATTGCTGTCCGATAAAACCCAACAAGAGGGCTTCCAGAGCCCAGCCTATGGGTATGGCGTAGAAGCGGAGCTGAATCGGTATGGCCAGTGTGACAAGCGCCACGGTAGCAAAAAGCAAAGTCACACGAGTTTTCGAATCTTCCGAGCAATGACGGGCCCAATAAGCGTACACGGCGGATAACGTGAGCGCTTGGACAATGACTGCCAAACCGAGCCACGAGCGGTAGTGCCAATAAAGCAGACTGTAATTATTGACAAATTCTACAACCGTATCGAGGGCGATGAGCGAAAGGTTTTCGGCTGCCAACGCTTCGCGCCGAATAGCGCCACGCAGCGTGGGCACGATTAAGAACATCAGATAGAAGAGCGAAGAAAAGAAAAGTGCCGTTCCGATTTGAGATGCGTCATAGAATCTGCCGGCCCACCCGCCGTACACCAGCCACGTGCCGACGAACGCAAGCGCGTTCACATTCCTCCAGTTTTTATAGTAGGCGCAACCCATGGTCGCGAAATTGAGAATCACGACGAAAGAAAATAGCTCGACGGGACGGTTCTGGCCGGTCGAAATCAGGATCGGACTGAGAAAGCCGCCGAGCTGGCCGAGCAAGCAGATAATAGGCGCATTGTGAATCACCGACATCGCCACGGCGAGCGCTGTAACAACAATCGCCAGGACAAACGACAGAGTTTGACCGGTCAACTGGTACACCTGAAAAGAAAAATAAATGCAGCCATAAAAGACTGCCAAGCCACATCCCGTGAGGCCGTGGAATAGGATGGGATAGCCACGGCGACGGGACTTTTCACCGACGATTAGGGCCGCAACTCCCGCCATCGCACCTATTGCAATGCGGCCGCCCGGCCCGATCCACTGGTTGTCATAGGCGTATTTTAGGAAGAACATGACGCCGATGGTTACGAGGACCACGCCGACCCAGTTGAGCCACTTGGAGCCGATGGCGAGTTCAAAGGATGACCATTGGTCTCTGGAGGTCACCGTTGGTTGAGTCGGAGGCGCTTCGGCTGGAGCCGATTGAAAGACTGGATCTTGAATACCTGGCTCCGGTTGTTGCGTCCGTGTCGATGATGTAGATGGTGGAGACGCTGGCGGCTCCGATACGGGAGGTTCGCCTGATTCGACTGCCGGTGTCCTGACTTCCGCAGAGCTCGACGCCCCTCGCATTTGCGCTTCATTTTGCCGGCGCAGTAGCAGATTGAGCTCACGTTCGAGGCGACTCAGGCGTTGTTTCAATTCCTGCAGACTAAGAACCGCGAAAATTCCACAGACAGCCCCGCCAATAATCACGCCAACTACGGCGATGCCGAAGAGAATCTCCACTAGAATCGCTCCTTTCTCGTGGCTTTTGTAGGATCTGCCTTCAGTTCACCGAATCAGTTATGAGTGGGTAAGGAGTTGCCAGTGACGTTTGTGATCGATTGATGCGATAGCTTTGGCCGCATCGTAAAGAATACGGAAGATTTTCAGCGTAGGAGCAACTCTAGTTCTGGAGGGATAAGCTTGTCAATGCGCGATAATCGTTTCGGGGAGTTTCATTGCGACTTCGCATTTTAACCAACTACGAACTTGACAAGTGCCGTTTGAGCGCATTACGCTCCGAGTTGGAGTCCGGAGTTGAATCAACTGAAGCCGTAGTTTTCCGTCCAGTCATCCAAAATTTTTGATAATTGCCAATGATTCGCCGCAGCCTTAGCGGCAATCACAGGAGGAAAGAGCCTATGGCAAAGCACGGATTCAAAGTCTTCGACAGCGATATGCACATCATGGAGCCGCCCGATCTTTGGGAGCGCTACATCGCCCGAGAGTTCAAGTCCGAGGCTCCCCGGGGCAGGACATCCGAGAACGTACGCGATCTTGGATTGATCTTTCCCAGAGGTGAGGGCAACGTCAATCGGACTGCTGCAACTCCCCATCGCGGTCACAATTTTGAAAAGAATCAGGGGATCTACCGCGATCACTCGGAACGCGGTTGGACCGGCGAGGTTCAACTCGAAGCGATGGACGTGGAGGGAATCGATATCGCCGTGCTTTTTCCGACGCGGGGGCTCAGCCTACTGACCCACCCGGACCGCGACCCGCGTTTCGCCGCTGCCCTAGCCAGGGCCTATAACGATTGGCTGCACGACTTCTGTCAGGCCGATCCCAACCGGCTTCTCGGCGCCGGGATGATTTCTATATACGACATCAATGATGCGGTGGAAGAAACGCACCGCGTGGTGGAAGAGTACGGATTTCGCTCGGTCTTTCTACGTTCGAATGTTGTCAATGGGAAGAACTGGACCGACCCTTACTACGAGCCGCTCTGGAATACGCTGGAAGAGCTCAATCTTCCCCTGGGATTCCACGAAGCCTCCGGATCACGTTCACGCCAAGCCGGAGAACAGTTCGAGCCCAATTTCGGACTGCGGCGCGTTTATGCACAACCGTTCGAACAAATGATGGGCCTTGGGAGTTTTCTCGGCGGCGGCATTCTCCAGCGCCATCCCAAACTTAAAGTCGCCTTTCTCGAAGCGAACTGCTCGTGGTTGCCGTGGCTTCTGTGGCGCCTCGACGAGGGCTACGAGCGAGAAGGCGACATTTTCATGACCGATCTCACCATGGCGCCGAGCGAATATTTCAAGCGCCAGTGCTTCATCTCCATAGAGCCGGACGAAACGCCCGCGCGTCACACCATTGAGGAATTCGGCTGCGACCAACTGGTTTTCTCGACCGACTATCCGCACGGCGACTCTAGATATCCCCATGCAGTGGAAAGCTTTCTGAAGCTCTCTCTGTCCGATGCGGACAAACACAAAATTCTTTGGGACAACTGCGCTCGCTTCTATGGAACGACCGAAGCGGCGCAAACGGCGAAATCCGCAGGCAACGACGCCACTACGCAGCAAGTCCAATAATAACAAGGAGGTTTTTTCATGGAACTACAAACGCAAACACGCCGCGAGACTCAAACGGAAAACGCGCTCGCGCGCTTCGTCAGAAAAACGCGAGATCTTTTCGCCAAAGAACCGGACCTCGACAAACGCTGGAACGCCTTGCGGCCGATCCTGGCGGAGCTGCTCGCAGATCCCGAAGTCGTGGAGGCGTCGAAGCACTGGCCGGACTGTGTTCCGGCCGATGGACGGGCGGAAAATTTGCTTTTCTATGAAGACCCTGACTACGGCTTCGCCATCAATGGCTTAACCAAAGGAGATGCGCGCCAAGGTCAGCGGGCACGCATCCACGATCACGCGCATATCTATACGCTTTATGGCGTGCTCGACGGGCGTGAGCGGGTCGTGCGCTACGATCGGCTCGATGACCGCTCGAAGCCCGGATATGCCGAAATTCGTGAGAGCTGCGATGTGCTCGTCGGCCCCGGAGAAATCGATCTTGTGAAACCTTACGAGATTCACACCGAAATCACCGTCGGCGAACGAACGGTCGCAGTGATCATCCGCAGCCAAAAAGGCGGCGAGTTCAATCAGGGCCGGTATATTCCGGAGAAAAACGAATACTACGAGAGCCTGGGCCCGCGGCAGACGCCATGTGAGATGCTGCCCAAAAGATAATTAATTGCCCGGCAATCCGTTTACGGGCTCCTGTTTAAGCTGACTTTTCGGCTTCGGGCAAGATCTCATGAGGCTAGATAAACTAAGCCGGTGAATCCCATTGCAGCTCGCGCTCCATGAAATCTACCACCAACGGCCATGACAGCTCGGCAGCGTGCGCGTGGTAGCCTGGCGCGCCCGGATCGACGTAGCCGTGGCCGCCGAATGGAAAGAAGTGCCACTCCAGACGTTGGCCGTTGGCCTTGAACGCATCCCACATCATGTCTTGAACCGGGACCACCGTTGTCACGTCATCGGCGCCGTACAGGATAATGGACGGACAACGAATCTTTTTTGCCGCCTCGGATGGGTGAACCGGTCTCAGCGGCGTCGTGGGCTCGTCGCGTACGGTCGGATAGTAGCCGACGAAAGCGCGCACCTCAGGCGTGGCGGCGACAAAGTGAATGGCAATACGCCCGCCCATGCAATAGCCGCAGACCGCAACTCTGTCTTTGTTCACCTGAGGTTGTGCAAGCAGATGACGCCAACCCTCGGTGAGAACACGCGTAAACTCAGGATCCCGGGTCTTCGCCTGAATCTGTGATCCGGTTTCGATGTGGGTCGCGGCAGGATAGCCAAGCTGTTCGAAGACATTGATTGCGAAAGTATTGTAGCCCAGCTTCGCGAATTTACGCGTTTCGATTTTGATATAGTCTGTGAGCCCGCCCTTCGGATGGATGAGCAGGAGAGCCGGTCCCGGCTCTTTTCTTTCAGGATAGGCCAGAAACTGATTTGCATGCTCCCGGTCCTTTCACTTTCAGTTAACGAAGCCGAGAACTAACACGATCACAGGACTGCGGTAAAGGGTTCGAACCTACCAGGTTGTGAGTCATTTTGAATCCAGCAAAGGGCAATTTTTTTGGCAGACGAAACATTTACCGGTCTAAGCATTGCGGACGCCCGGGAAAGGTTTTGGTCGGACGGCTAGCTCGGAGGGATTTTGAAAACCCCTTGTGTCAGATTCCGTAAGGGGGAATTTGCTTATGGGCGAGACAACGCAAGAAGCTAGAGGTGCAAACTTAGGAAACAGAACGGCTCAATTTCACTTACGCAAGGCTCATGACTCCAGCTCGATGGTTTTCCGGAGCTTCTGGGCATCAACGATGATTCGTCGTCCCTCCCTGGCGATGATCTGCTTGCGGTCAAATTCATTAAGGTGTTGAGTCACCTGTTGGCGCGAAGCCCCTATGATACCGGCAAGATCTTCGTGGCTGATGTTTAAGTCTATGATCATTCCACGCGCATCGGATATGCCAAAGAGATCAGCCAAGTTCAATAGCTCGAGCGCGATTCGGCCGCGCAAATCAAGTCCGATGCCTCGAACACAATGGACGTAAGACTTTCTATTAGAATGCAAGGTGGCAGTATACCAGCGAAGGAAACTTTCGTATGTCGTACCCAGGAGTATTTCGATGAAAGTCTGCGGTCTTATGGAGCCTACCACTGAATTCTCGAATGCATCGCAGCGGAAAGGGTGGTGAGTTTTTGGAACCAGCGAGTCGAGGCCGAAAAACTCACCGGCCGGAAGTAGACTGACAATGGTCTGGTTTTCATGGGTATTAAGATATGAAACCCTGGCTACTCCTGAAATAACTAAATAAACGAGTTTTGCTTCCTGGTCTTGGTCAAAGACAATTTCATTTTTTCGGTAATTTTTTACCGACAGATTGTCGGCGAATTTCTCCAATTGAGAAAGGCTAAATGAAGAAAGATTTTCCAGTTGTTGCAAATTTTTTACGTTAACGGAAGCCATTTATTTTTGTTTTCTCCGGGATTAGCGTCCCCAAACAATCCGCTAAACAATCAACGGATATATCAATTTACTCTATGCGTCTGTCAGATATCTGACATACGTTGACACATTGAGAAATCGAGGAAAAAGAATAAACCAGATGGCCCGATTGAAACTCGAAAGTCGCGGGACGTTAGCTGGCGGACTATGTCCACTACGGTGACTATGTATTATTTTAAAACGAACAAGAAGGATTTCAAGCCCATCCCGACCCCTGAGTTGTCATTTTTTCCTGTCCTACGCGGAAACATCTCGGTGCTAATGCGCTGATCGCAACCAGTCCTTGATTTTT
>VBKE01000003.1 GCA_005879605.1 Deltaproteobacteria bacterium | reverse complement strand
TCAACCAAGATCGTGAGTCGAAGCTTCCTACGCTTGAAAGGAGACCCAACAAACCAGCGAACAAGAATAAGCCTAGCTTCCCCATCTTGACCTCCTTATTATGAAATTATGCGTCAAATGACGATCTAGTTGTGCAAAAATAGTAGGGGCGACCCCCGGTGGTCGCCCAGAGCCACCTAAAACGCCAACCACCGGCATCACGCGCGAAATCTATCCGGCTAGCCATTCTTCATCCAAAACCTGGCTAACCAACTCTCATTGTCTCGCCCGGCGACCTGCTCCATTTCGCCCGCATCGAGCCAGATGCCGTTACAGCCGGTGCATTGGTCGATGAGGATCTTCTGAAATTTACGTTCTTTCAAAGGCTCGCCGCACTTCGGGCATTTCATATAACAGGCTTTCTGTGCGGAGACCTTAGCCTCGCCTTCCTGTTTAGCCTTGAGCTTGGCCAGCAACTCCCGCTCTTGCTTAACGAAATACTCATCTTCTTTTGCTTTCTTCCGCTCGTCCCATTTGTTAGCCACCGTCTTCCTCCTGATCTCTATCAAGGTCCCAAAGCAACTGACAACCACGGCCGTTAAGGCAGTAGTTTAAACCGTACAAGTCGAATGAATTCGACGTGTCATCGCCAAGCTGCAGTGGGTTACTCTTTGTCCAAAGGCTACCGCCGACTTAAGTCGGCGATTCGCTCGCTCAACGTTCCTTGGCGCCTCATTGTGATGTGATTATTTCTCCCTGCTGAACCACAGCAGCGAGCCGATATGGTGTAAAACTATAGACCGAGCGAGTTCTAACTAACCGGCAAACCCGGTCATGTAAGGAAGCTTCGTTGCTGTTTTCTTTACCCGATCCAAATTCGCCCGGAGCAACGTGGTCGAATCCCAGGAGCCGCTCGTCAGCGCGCTCCGATGGGTCTCGGGCAGATCGATGGCGATCGTTCGGGTACCGTATGAAAGGCTCTTTTTGTCAATATCGACGGCAAACCTCGTCTGTGGATTTTCTTCGACCGCCTTTATCAGCGTGTCGATTTCCGCCGCACTTACGGTGACCGTTGGCAATCCCATGATAGTGCAGTTGCCGGCGAAGATAGCGGCAAACGATTCACCGACGATGGCATGGATACCGAAGCGATAGAGGGCTTGGGGCGCGTGCTCGCGCGAAGAGCCGCAGCCGAAGTTTTTATTGACAAAAAGTATCGATGCCCCTTGGTATTCCGGGTCGTTGAACGGATGGTCTTTTTTCCTCCCGGATGCGTCGAATCTCTCGTCAAAGAACGGATAGTCACCCATGCGCGCGAAAGTGACCTCCTTCAGATAACGCGCCGGAATAATGCGATCGGTGTCGATGTCATTGCCTCGAATTGGAACCGCCGTACCGCTGACCTGGGTGATTTTCACAATTTCGCTCATGCTATCACTCATTGATACTCGCGCACGTCCACTACCTTGCCGCTCAACGCCGCCGCCGCGACCATCGCGGGGCTCATCAGCAAGGTCCGGCCGCCCGGGCTCCCTTGACGACCGATGAAATTACGGTTGGATGAGGACGCCGAAATCTCTCTGCCGTTGAGCTTGTCCGGATTCATCGCCAGACACATCGAGCAACCCGCCGCGCGCCATTCGAATCCCGCTTCTTTGAAGATCTCGTGCAACCCTTCCTCTTCTGCAAGTTTCTTGACTTCAGCCGAACCTGGCACAACCAGCGCGCGAATTCCTGATTTGACCTTTCGCCCCTTGGCGATCTTCGCCGCCGCCCGCAGATCCGTGATACGGGAATTGGTGCAGGAACCGACGAAGGCGACATCGATCGGCGTCCCGAGAATCGGACTCCCCGGCTGCCATCCCATATGTTCGTAAGCCTTCTTTGCTCCATCGGGATCGGAGTATTCTTCCGGCCTGGGGAGTTTCTCCGAGATACCGACCGCTTGACCAGGGTTGATGCCCCACGTGACCGTCGGCTCGATATCCTTTCCTTCGAAGCTCACCACGTCGTCATAGGTGGCGTCCGGGTCCGACGCCACGGATTTCCAGTAAGCGACGGCGCGTTCGAGAGCGACTCCTGACGGGACGTACGGCCGCCCCTTCAGATATTCGAACGTCGTTAGGTCAGGGTTAACGTAACCGGCAAGCGCGCCGCCTTCGATGCTCATATTGCAGACGGTCATCCGTTCTTCCATGTTCATCTTGTCGACTGCCGTGCCGCCATATTCATAGGCAAAGCCCTTACCTCCGCCGACTCCCAAGCGGCGTATGATACTAAGAATCACATCCTTGGCATATACGCCGGTCCCGAGCGCGCCGTTGACGTTGATTCTGCGCACCTTGAGTTTATCCATGGCGAGCGTCTGCGTTGCGAGCACATCCCGCACTTGGCTGGTGCCGATGCCGAAGGCGAGTGTGCCAAACGCCCCATGCGTGCTGGTATGGCTATCGCCGCAGGCGAGCGTCATTCCCGGCTGAGTCAAACCGAGCTGGGGACCGATCACATGCACGATTCCCTGGTTCGGACTCTCCACGCCAAAAAATTCGACACCGAACTGGCCAACGTTTTTCTCCAGCGCCTGGGTGAGTTCTTCTGCTTCGGAATCAAGAAACGGCCTGGTTCGAATGTCGGTAGGAACGATGTGGTCCACGGTTGCAAAAGTCCGTTCGGGAAAAGCGACGTCCATTCCTTTTTCACGCAACATATCGAAGGCTGGAGCGGTTGTAATCTCGTGGATTAAATGGAGCCCGATAAAAAGCTGGGTTTGCCCCGTCGGAAGAATCCCAACGGTGTGTGATGCCCAAATTTTTTCGTAAAGCGTCCTTCCGGCCATTGTGAAAAATCTCCCTGGCTTGGATGATACCGGCCCCTATCTATGACTTCAAGAGCCAAGGGGCGTTGCCTTGCCTTTGAGCTCCGTGCTTCTTATTTCCTGAGTAACTAGAACTTGAAACTGAAAACTAGAAGCTACTCGATTTTCTTTCGGCGGCCTTAGGATTTCTGATTATAGATCCACGCGCCAGGGTTTTTGGCATACTCGTCATATGAGCCGGCGGACGTGATACCGGGAATCTGAGGAATCCAGTCTTCTCTCAAAAGCTCGTTCGGGTCGCCGTGTTTTTCCGCGAGCTTTCGCACTTCCGGATCGTCCAGCGCCGTTAACCTACCATTGCGAATGATCGTATAATCCTTTCCGCTCCTGGTCGTCACCGTCAACGTCGGGAACAGCAGATGAATATGCAAGTGGCCGTAAAGAATTCCCCGCTCGCCGGCCCATTTTTCTTCAGCCGAGCGCCAGAGCGTGCCGAAGCCCATGTGGATCACACCGGAGCGGCGGCGCTCCCATTCAAATCCCCCGGAAGAATGACGTTCAATGTGGCTCGGCCGGAAAATTTTCGGATTGGTGCCGATTGCCACTTCCCAGAGATAGAATAGGCCGGGTCGCGGAAAACACGGGTACTGGGTCTGCTGGCTTTCTTCCAGCAAGTCGCGCCACGCATCGCCGTAATCTGCGCCCCCGATAATATTTACAATCTGGCCGCCTTCCAATTCTACTCTGACTTGCGGAAACGCCCGCGAGAAATGGCTCGTCGTCCCGGCCACCACACCCGCGGCGTCTTCCCTGGCGATGATCGGCGGCACAGGATGGCCGAAGAGATGGCCGTTTCGTGGCGTCAAAGAAAAGCCGTAGCGTGTGCCGTCATAGTACTCCTCCCAGTAGGTCCAGGAAATGTCGGTCCCCTCGGCATCCGTCAAGCGCGCTCGTCCGCCCCGTCCATACTCCCAGATCGGGTCCCACTTCTTTTTATTGATGAGCAGGTGCAAGTCCAGCGGATAAGTTGTCGAGTGTTGGAGGAAATGCTCCGTGCGAAGCCATGGAATCTGCTCGTAACGAAAGTCGGTCTTGGGAATCGGTCCGCCTTTGCCATGAATGAGCAAATCGTACCCGCCCCGCAGAGCAAAGTCTTCGATGTAGGGCATGCCTTCCCAACGCCGCGGATTATGCTCCCAAGGTTCGCGCCGCATGATGACGCGGACTTCGTCCAGGTGATCGAATTCCCGGTCGGGATCGCCCATATCGGCGACCAAGACATCGACATGGGCGCCTTTCTCACGGAGCGCTTCGGCAACCGCATTGGGAACAGCGAGATCGTACTCGCGATCCACGGCGATCAGCACCTTGTTGCCCGGCACCGTCTTGTTGTAACCGACAAATCCGATGTGACTGTCGCGATTCTCACGCGCGTTGGCCAGGTCGCGCGCGAAGGGCATTAACTCGGAAAGATCCGCCGAGCGCAGCCCCAACCGTTTCAGTTGTTCTCTCGCGGGAACGGAATTGCTTATACCAATGCCGTCCTCGGCCGTTTCACACATAGGAAAACACCTCCGGAGAAACTTTCACTCCACCACTCCATTACTCCATTCTTATAGACAATGCTCTTTTACCCAGTCGACAATTTCGATTCTTTTAGCGAACCAGGCATCCGGAAATGACTTGGCGTACTTGATCGCTTCATCATATACCTTACCGGTCGCCGGAAAAGCCATCTGGCAGTGCATCGCCAGAGTCAGCATCTTGGGTTCGTCGGCCGACTCCTCATAGAGAATGTCGAATTCATCCTTAAAGGAATTAAACAGATCCCGCGCCGTGATACCACGCCGATACATTCCGGTATCGTTCAACCCGCTGATCGCGTTTTTGTAGGGCACGATGATCATCGTCTTGCCGTTCATATTGACGGGATATGGATTGTCATCGTTGACCGCATCGCCGTGCCATAAAAAACCTTCGTCGGCCAAGATTCCCAGCGTGCGCTCCGTGTGGCGCATGCCCGAAGTGAGCCAACCCGTGGGTCTCACGCCGACAAAATCCTGGAACAGCTTCACGCACGTTCGTATCTCTTCTCGCTCCTCTTCTGCTGTGAGATGAATGAGCTGCACGTCCTCGGCATACGAGTGGCCGACGATTTCATGACCCCTCGCATGAACCGCCTTCACCGCCTCGGGATAACGATGAATACAAAGCGCATTCGTATTGAATGACGCCTTCACGCCGTACTTGTCCAAGATGCGCAAGATCCGCCAGACTCCCGTACGTCCTCCGTAATCGTTCTCGCTCGCGGTACGGCAATCGTAGTGCGATTTCACGTCATCTTCTTTAATGGGATTCGATCCGCCGACATGGCGCGTTCGCCGGTACTTGGCGTTCGGAGTTTCCGTCCAGGCTTCCAAATTACCCGTGAGCGCAATCGCCATCCGGGCATTATTCGGCCACTTGATTTTTATCTTCTTGGCCTTCGAATAGACATCGTAAAAATTATCATGCGCCGGCATCATGATTCGCCAAGCCTCCTCAGAAGAAAATTACCAATTACGCCTACGCCAGGGTATATGGAAATCATGAGTTGGTGTCAATCAATCTTCCACGGTTTATGACCAGTCGTACGCTCGTCAATCATACAGCGGTACCACGGGCGCTGTCGTAGGTTGCTCAATGGGTGGATCGAACGCCGCGTGCGCCCCCCTCCGTTAAGCACCATGGGGCGGAGAAACGCCGTCGCGGCGATTGTGAAGACAAGAAGGAGGAGAAAACCGGGACACGCAACTATTCACAAAGCTGAAAAGTAGCCAGTCCCCTTGAGGTTAGAGCAAAAGCATTTTGGTCGGTTCGAGCTTGCGGGTGCGAGGATCGACAGTGTAACCGAGTATTTCGAGGGCGGTCACTCCTAGCAAAGGCGTGTCGGTGGGTTCGCCAAATATCGTCGGCACGGTCCGGGCCTTCCCGTCGATGCGGATAAAAACATCTCCCATCTGGCGCCGGATCTCGCTACCGTCGGCAAGGTGAAAAGTCTCCTCTGCATATGGGATGATGCCGAGCTGTTCGAGAGTGATCCTGGGGATGATGCTGAAAATGGCACCTGTATCCGCAATTAGGTCAAGCTTTCGCCATTGAGTCTGGTCGCGCGGGTTACTAACTTCAACGGCTACTTCTGTTATCCCCATGCGTCAGACTCTACCATGCGAGACAATCGGCCTCAATGTGTAGAATTTCCCATGGGGACGGGCGACTTTTCCCGGACTGGCTGCTTTTTAGTTCGGTAAAACGCTGCCTGTCTCCGTGCCCGCTAATACTTCACTTCCATCAAGAACAACCCATACGCCGGCGCTGTGACCCCAGCCTTCGTTCTGTCTCGAGCTTCCAGCAATTCGGCAAAGGATTGCGGCGTGCGCTCTCCTCGCCCTACCTCGATCAGCGTGCCGACGATGTTGCGCACCATGTGCCGTAAGAAAGCGGTCGCCTCGATCATGAAGACGAGAAGCTCGTCTCGTCGATCTAATGATATTCGATAAACTTTTCTGACCGGGTGCACGGCGTCGCAACCGGCGGCGCGAAAGGAAGAGAAGTCGTGCTCGCCTGCCAAACACCGGATCGCCTCGCGCATCGCCTCCACATCTAAGTATTCGTGCACCTGCCAGGCGCGGTTCAAATGGAAAGGCGACGGCGTGGAACGGTTCAAAATCCGATATTCGTAGACCCGGCTTCTTCCATCTCGGCGCGCATCGAAGAAGTCCGGCACAATTTCGACGTCTTTGATCGTAATATCCTCGGGTGTTAACGCGTTGAGTCCGCGCTGAATCCGATAAGGTTCAAATTCCTTTTCGGAGAGAAAATTGACCACCTGACCTAGCGCATGTACGCCGGCGTCCGTTCGCCCTGAACCCGTGATGCGCGTGGTCTTTCCCAAAAAGGTAGAGATGGCCCGCTCTAGCGCAGCCTGAACGGTTTCGCCGTTCGGTTGGATTTGCCAGCCGTGGTAGTTGGTTCCATCATACTCAATGGTGAGCTTGATATTCACGGAAGGAATGCCGCCGGGACATGTCCAGGGTGAATGAACGGCTAGAGATAATCGCGGATCAAGATCTCGGCGATCTGCACGGCGTTGAGAGCGGCCCCTTTGCGTAGATTGTCGGCCACAACCCACAGATTAATACCGTTTGGCACTGAGTCATCCTCGCGGATCCTTCCGACAAAGATTGCGTCCGTACCGGTGGCGTCGATCGCCATTGGGTAAACGTTCTTCTCCGGTTCGTCCGCTACCATAACTCCAGGAGCCTTGCGCAGTATGGCTTTAACGTCAGCCGCGGTAAGTTTCTTTTCCGTCTCGACGTTCACCGATTCGGAATGGCTGCAAAAGACCGGGACACGCACGGTCGTGGCTGTGATCCGGAGCGAAGGTTCGCCCAGAATTTTCCGGGTCTCGTTGACCATTTTCAACTCTTCCTTGGTGTAACCGCCATCCGTGAAGACATCGATGTGGGGAATGCAGTTGAAGGCGATTTGATGCGGGAACTTTTCCTTTTCGACTTCCTTTCCGTTGAAAAGAGCGGCAACCTGATGACTAAGCTCCTCCATCGCCTTCCTACCCGCTCCTGAGACCGACTGATACGTCGAAACCACCACACGCTTTATGCGCGCGGCGTCGTGAATAGGCTTCAGGGCAACAACCATTTGAATAGTCGAACAGTTGGGATTGGCAATGACGCCGCGAGTTTTATAATTAGCGATCTCGCTTGCATTGACTTCCGGCACCACCAGCGGAATATCCGGCTCCATACGAAAATACGCCGTGTTATCGATAACGACACTGCCGGCCGCCACGGCGGCAGAAGCGAACTTGGCGCTTACACTGCCACCGGCTGAAAACAAGGCGACATCGATACCTTCGAAGGAATCCTCGTCTAGCACTTCAACCCTGACCCGATTCCCGTTGAACGGCAAGAACTGCCCGGCGGACCGCTCCGAGGCGAGAAAGCGTAACTCGCCGACCGGAAACAAACGCTCTTCCAATACCTCCCGCATCTGCTCGCCCACCGCGCCGGTGACGCCCACGACCGCAACGTTGTATTTCTCTTTTTTCACGATTGACTATCCCTTCATCGCTTCGATTTTCTCTCGCACCAGCCGTCCCATCTCTTTGCACCCCACGGGCAGGCAATCTTTTTCCTGAATATCGAGGGTCCGGTATCCGCTATTCAATACCGCCTCCACCGCTCGCTCGATCCACTCCGCCGCCGCAATCTGATTGAAAGAATGACGCAGCATCATCGAGACGGTTAGTATCGTCGCCAACGGATTTGCCTTATCTTGCCCGGTGATGTCCGGCGCGCTGCCGTGCACGGGTTCGTACATGCCGACCTTGCCGCCGAGGCTCGCCGACGGCAGCATCCCGATCGAACCGGTGAGCATGGCGGCTTCATCGCTCAGAATATCGCCGAACATGTTGGTCGTCACCATGACGTCGAACTGTTTCGGGTCGCGAATCAATTGCATGGCGCAATTGTCCACGAGCATGTGGTCTAATTGAACGCCTTCGTACCCGCCCTCTTTGTGCACCCGCGTGACCACCTTGCGCCAGAGCTCCGTGGCTTCCAGAACATTAGCCTTATCCACTGAAGTTACTTTGCCGCGTCGCTTACGCGCTGCTTCGAAAGCGACGCGCGCAACCCGCTCGATTTCCGGTGTCGTGTAGACTTCCGTGTTGACGCCGCGCTCCGTACCGTCAGGCAGTTTGGTTACACCCTTCGGCTGGCCGAAGTAGATGCCTCCCGTGAGCTCGCGAACTACCAAAAGATCCGTCCCTTCGACAACTTCTCGTTTTAACGTGGACGCCGAAGCCAATGCCGAAAATAGCTTCACCGGACGAAGGTTCGCAAACAACCCCAGCTCCTGGCGCAGCGCGAGCAAGGCCCGTTCAGGCCGAATGGAATAGTCCAGCCCGTCCCATTTCGGGCCGCCCATAGCCCCAAGCAAAACCCCGTCACTGTCTTTGGCCAATTTGAGCACCGAATCCGTGAGCGGCTTACGGTGGGCGTCGATGGAGGCGCCGCCGACGATGCCTTCTTCCAATTCGACACCGAAACCGTAAAGCTTCGCCGCCTGCATCAAGACCTGCGTTCCCTCGCGCATCACTTCAGGTCCGATACCGTCGCCCGGTAAAACCACAATCTTGTAGTTCATGGCCCTTCCCTATCCACTAACTGCCGGTAGTGTTTTCTGCCCTCAATTTTGTTTAGCGCTTTAATATAAGCGAGCGCGCTGGCCATGATGATGTCCGTATGCGCGCCCTGCCCGGAAACCCGAATGCCGCTGTCCTCGATGATGCAGGACACTTCGCCTTGGGCATCGGTGCCGCCGGTAATGGCATTCACGGTGTAGCGCACCAATTGGGAGTGCGAACCCGTAATCTTGGTAATCACCTTGTAGCACGCATCGACGGCTCCGTCACCCGAAGCGTGTTCCGTCCGTTCCTGGCCGTCGACGCGCATCCTCACGGTAGCCGCTGGAATCCCGTCAGAGCTCGAGTTGACGTTCAAGTAGAGCAGCTCATATCGATCCGGTTGCCCGGGCACTCTGAGAATCTCTTCCCCTACGATCGATTCGATATCCTCGTCATAAACGTTCTTCTTCTTGTCCGCCAGTTCTTTGAAGCGCAAAAAGGCGCGGTTCATATCATCCTTGGTCAAGTTGAAACCCAGGTGCTTCAGCCGCTCGTCGAAAGCGTGGCGCCCGGAGTGCTTGCCCATGACCAGTCTATTTCCGGGAATCCCAATCGATTCCGGCGTCATGATTTCATAGGTCTGTTTATGCTTCAGCACGCCGTCTTGGTGAATACCCGCCTCGTGCGCGAAAGCATTGTCGCCCACGATCGGCTTGTTAATCGGAATAGGAATGCCCGTCACCTGCGACACCAGCCGGGACGTCGGATAGAGTTGTTCCGTCGTGATGTTCGTGTCCAGGTCGAGGTAACTCTTCCTTGTCCGCAGCGCCATCACAACCTCTTCCAATGAGGTATTGCCGGCCCGTTCGCCGATGCCATTGATCGTGCACTCGATCTGTCTGGCACCATTGTGCACTGCGGCCAAGGAATTGGCCACTGCAAGCCCAAGATCGTTGTGACAGTGTGCGCTCCAGGTGACCCGATCCGCGCCCGCCGTGCGTTCGATCAAGTTACTCATCAAAGCGCCGAATTCCGACGGGATGGCGTACCCCGTCGTATCCGGAACGTTGATCGTGTTGGCTCCGGCCCGAATGACCTCGCGGAATATCTGGATGAGAAAATCGGCATCACTGCGCGAAGCGTCTTCCGCTGAAAACTCGATGTAGTCGATGTGCTCTTTTGCGTAGCTCACCGCCTTCACCGCCGCTGCCAAAACCTGTTCACGGGACATCCTGAGTTTGTGTTTTAGGTGAATATCGGAAGTCGCGATAAAGACGTGGATACCGGGATTTTTGGCATGCTCCACTGCCTTGAGCGCTTTGGTGATGTCCCCCTCTTGGGAGCGGGCCAGGCTCAGCACGCGTGGCTGCGTCACTTCCTTGCAAACCCGAACGACCGAGTCGAAATCGCCCTCGGATGACGCCGCAAAGCCGGCTTCGATCACATCGACGCCAAGCTTTTCAAGCTGCCTGGCAATAATTACTTTTTGCTCGCAGGTCATACTCGCGCCGGGCGATTGCTCGCCGTCGCGAAGTGTCGTGTCGAAAATTCTGACGATATTGTTATCTGATACGTTGACCGACATAGATTTCCTCCATTCAATCCTTAACGAGCCTTAGTCCCAAAAAAAAACTCCCGCGGCATGGCCAACGGGAGTATCGTTTACTACGATGCGAGATGGAGAATTACGGCTGAACCTCAGCCAACTCCCGTCTCTTCTCCCGATGGCGTTTATACGTCGATAAACACCATAAGAGAGGACCGGATAACGTATACAACAGGACCAATGTAAAAAACATGAGCTGAGGTTCCGTTATGATTACTTTAATCAAAATGATGCCAAAAACCAACGTCCAAATGGGAAATCGTTTTCTTAGATCCGTGTTCTTTAGGCTGAGATACTGAAAACCACTTACCATCAGCAACGCCAAACCGTAGATGACCAAAAGCAGAGTGATTCTTTTATTGGGCGCGCCCTCGCCTCCTAGATAGTAATACAGAAACACCGTGGACGTAATCATCTCGGCCGCCACAGGGATGGGCAGCCCGACAAAATGGCCTTTGGAAAGGTTCCTGGCCTGCACATTGAACCGAGACAGCCGGAGCGCCCCACACAGGACATAGGTACACGCCGCCAGCCAACCCCAATTGCCCCACGGCACCAATGCCCAAAAATAGACCAGAATCGCCGGCGCCACGCCAAACGAAACTACGTCCGCCAGGGAGTCAAACTCAATGCCAAATTGGCTGGTTGTTTTGGTTAACCGCGCGGCATAGCCGTCCACACCGTCAAGTACGTGGGCAAAGATAACAAATAGAGCCGCCTGGACATATTCTCCATTAAAAGTGGAAACGATGGAAAAAAAGCCACACATGATGTTGCCCGCGGTAAAGAGACTTGGGATGAGGTAGACTCCCCTTCTCAGTTTTTCCGACGGCACTCTGTTCCTGAGAGGTACGCGCGGCCTCACCCGCCTGCGCAACAGTCGAACCTTGCCTGTCGCGGGGAAATCTTCGGGTTCTTGAGATTCGATTCCGCTCATACAAACCTCCCTAAGACCGTTTCTCCTCCCTTGACTCTCTGTCCTTCACGAACTTCGATACGGCACTCACTCGGCAGGTAAGTATCCGTTCTAGAGCCGAACATAATCAGTCCAAATCTTTGTCCACGACTCAACTCTTGTCCCGGCTTGACACGGCAGACGATTCGCCGCGCCAACACGCCGGCAATCTGCACCACTCCGAGCTTTCGGCCTTCACTATCCGCAATGTGCAGGGTATTTTGTTCGTTGCGCTCACACGCCTCGCCTTTGTACGCCGCAATAAACTTACCTGGCGAATATTTTACTTCCTCGATTTTCCCTTCAACAGGCGCACGATTAATGTGAACATCCAACGGCGACAGGAAAATGCTGATTCGAGTGACCGCCTCCGGAAAGGCTGATTCATCTTTGACATCGGCAACACTCACCACTGTGCCGTCCGCAGGTGAGACGATGAGTCCTTCACCCAGAGGAGGAGTTCGCTCCGGGTCACGAAAGAACGCCGCAATCGCGAGCGTGAGCAGCAACAGGATCAAGCCGATGGGCTTCCACTCCACGGCAAAAGTTCCGACCGAAAGGACGGCAGCAGAAAGAATAATCGGATAGCCTTCTTTGGCAATTCTCATTGGGCGTCACACTCGCGTTAGGTCGCTTCTGCCTAGTTTTTGCTCTTATCAACTAATCTATTCTGCGCTAACCAGGGCATCATCGCGCGCAGCCCTTCTCCTACCTTCTCAAGCGGATGGTTGGCCGCCTCTTTGCGCAATTCGGTGAAATGGGGCATGCCGCAGCGATATTCATTGATCCACTCTTCGGCGAACTTGCCCGACTGGATATCTTTCAATATGTTTTGCATCGCTTGCCGCACTTCCGGCCCGATGACTCTTTTGCCGCGAGTCAGATCACCGTATTCCGCTGTATTGCTGATCGAATAACGCATGTTGGTCAAACCGCCTTCGTAGATCAAATCAACAATCAGTTTGACCTCATGGACGCATTCGAAATAGGCCATCTCGGGCGGATACCCGGCGTTGACCAAAGTTTCATAGCCGGTTTGAATCAAAGCCGTCAGACCACCACACAATACCGACTGCTCTCCGAATAAATCGGTCTCAGTTTCGTCCTTAAAGGTCGTTTCGATGACGGCCGCTCTGGCGCCACCGATGGCGCTCGCATAGGCCAGACCTACTTTCTTTGTATCGTCAGAAGGATCTTGCTGAATTGCCAGCAGGCATGGAACGCCCCGGCCTTTCTGGAATTCGCTACGCAACAAATGTCCCGGTCCTTTAGGCGCGACCATGAAAACGTTCACACTCGGAGGCGGAACGATTCTTTTGAAGTGAATATTAAAACCATGCCCGAAAGCCAAATAGTTGCCGCTCTTCAATCCAGGTTTGATTTCCTTCGCGTAAGCTTCTCCTTGAAGCTCATCCGGCAGTAGGATCATTACAATGTCAGCCGCCCTTGCCGCCTCGGCGGTTTCCGTGACCTCGAGCCCGGCATTCTCAGCCTTCGGCCAGGAGCTACTCCCCCGCCTCAAACCGACGACCACCTCGATTCCAGAATCACGCAGGTTATTTGCGTGCGCATGCCCTTGGCTCCCGTACCCAAGCACCGCGACTTTTTTGCCCTTTAGAACGCCTAAATCAGCGTCACGATCATAATAAACCTGCATCGTGCTTCTCCTCTGTCGATGACATTTTTACAATATGCCGGTTGGGGAGCGACAAGTCAAACGCAAGTAATTGTAAAACAACAATATTTCACGCGACGGGCTCACGACTATCGGCGCCATTCCAATCATGATTTGCAGCCTTTGGATTGGTGTGTGCTGCGGATGACTTGCTGAATTAAAACAACCCGCAATTTGCCAGAAGTTTTAGGTTTTTAACAGCGCGGGTTCGCGGCGCGGAGAAGCCGTGCGGGTGGTTTCTCGCGCAATGGCGATACGCCCGGTGCGAATCAGCTCCTTAATCCCCAGAGGTTTGAGGAGGTTGATGAGCGCTTCCACCTTGTCCACGTTGCCGGTGATTTCGATGGTGTACGTAGTCGGGGACGAATCCACGATCTTGGCGCGAAAAATATCGGTAATGCGTATCGCTTCATCTCTATGTTCGGGCTTCGTATGGACTTTAATGAGCGCCGTTTCCCGATCCAAAAAATCAGTCTCTGTCAGATCGACGACCTTAAGGACTTCAACTACCTTGTTTAGCTGCTTCATGATTTGCTCGATGATACGATCATCACCGACGGTTACGATCGTAATCATCGAGGTCGTCGGATCGAGCGTCGGAGCGACAGACAGGCTTTCGATATTATAACCTCGCGCGCTAAACAACCCTGCAACTCTGGCCAGAACACCAAACTTGTTTTCGACGAGAACCGATATGATATGTTCCATTCGGTGACGTGTCAGGCAGGAAGAACGCCCTCACCCTCGTCCACCTTTCTCTTTTGTGCTCCGCCTTTCTTGGCTCGGTTAAGCTCGGGCGGGTCCTCCAACATCATCTCATGGTGGGCACCACCTGCAGGGATCATCGGATAACAGTTCTCGTATGGATCAGTTTCGATATCCATCAGAACCGGACCTTTATGCTTCAAACCCTCCTTGAGCACCGCTTCCACCTCGGCCGGTTTCGCGGCGCGCAATCCGAGAATGCCATAGGCCTCTGCCAACTTGACGAAATCGGGTATTTTCCCCAACTGGCTCGCGGAGTAGCGACCCTCGTAAAAAAGATCTTGCCACTGCCGAACCATGCCGTGACATCTATTATTGAGAAGAACGATTTTAATCGGCAGCTTGTGCTCCGCAGCGGTCGCCAATTCCTGCAAGTTCATCTGGAAGCTGCCTTCACTGGTAATACAGACGACCATCTTGTCTGGAAACGCTTTCTGCGCCCCGATAGCCGCTGGGAAACCAAAGCCCATCGTCCCCAGCCCACCCGAGGTCAACCACGTCCGAGGCTTTGTCCCTTTGAAGTATTGCGCCGCCCACATTTGGTGCTGGCCCACATCCGTGGCGACAATCGCTTCGTGCTTCGTCAATTCGTAGAGCTTTTCGATGACGAACTGCGGCTTGTTTATTTTGTCATCCTGTCGATAGGTCAG
This sequence comes from Deltaproteobacteria bacterium, assembly GCA_005879605.1. Classification (GTDB taxonomy): domain Bacteria; phylum Desulfobacterota; class Binatia; order UBA9968; family UBA9968; genus DP-1. Next base: position 44,054 of record VBKE01000003.1, on the reverse strand, counting down.
GGGATGGGATCTCTTCCATTCCGCGACCTGCTTCAGCCAAGGCCCCCGCAAGCCTTTCATCTCTGCCTGGTTCCCGTCCATCGAACGCAACATCACATTCATTTGCCGCAAAACCGCCCTCACATCGCCGACGATCGGAATGTGAGCGTGAAAAGTCTTCTTGATTGATGTCGGATCAATATCGATGTGAATCACCCGCGCTTCCGGACAAAATTCCGAAAGTTTTCCGGTCACGCGGTCATCGAAACGCGCGCCCACGGCGATCAATAGATCCGCATGATGCATTGCCATGTTGGTCCAATAACCCCCATGCATGCCGAGCATGCCGAGGGACAACGGATGGGTACCTGGAAAACTGCCCAGTCCCATCAGCGTCATCGTGACCGGGATCTGGGTAATCTCAGCCAGCTCCCGAATCTCATCCGCCGCATCGGAGAAAATAGCCCCTCCCCCGACATACATCATCGGCTTCCTGGCCTTCATGATCTCTTCGGCGGCCTGTTTGATCTGGTGCTTGTTCCCAGTAATGGTGGGATTATAGCCGCGCAAACTGACCTTGTCGGGATATTTGAACTCGGCCCTTTCCGTGCTCACATCCTTGGGAATATCGACCAGGACCGGACCGGGCCTGCCGCTCGTCGCGATATAGAACGCTTCCTTGATCGTCTGCGCCAAGTCATGAACATCTTTCACTAGCACGTTGTGTTTTGTGCACGGACGGCTGATACCGACGTTATCCGCTTCCTGGAAAGCGTCGTTGCCGATCAGGTTCGTGGACACCTGACCCGTAAATGCCACCAGCGGAACGGAATCCATGTAAGCGTCGGCCAATCCGGTCACTATGTTGGTCATTCCCGGGCCGGAGGTGACCAAAACCACTCCTGCTCTTCCTGTGGCCTTAGCGTAACCCTCTGCCATGTGGGCAGCACCTTGCTCATGCCGAGTTAAGACCAACTCGATATCCTTTTGTTGACACAAGACATCGAAGATTTTTAGAACGACTCCGCCCGGTAGACCAAAGACCGTCTTGACACCTTCATGCCTGAGCGCTTCGACGAAAATTTCCGCTCCGGACTTCTTCATTGCAACTCCCTACTGGGTACGCCCGTCTTGTCGGTACTTGCCGAGTATTTCCATGATTTTGTCTTTGCCGACAAGTTTGAGTTTTTGAATTCGCTTCATTTCCATTTCTTCTTCGGCAGAAAGGTGATGCCTGTGCTGGAATTCTGCGAGTTTTTTTTCGAGTTGTTGATGCTCTTCATAGTATTTTTTCAGTTCCGGATCTTTATCCAGAAGGGAGACAATCACCTGTTCTTCTCTGCTTTCCATAGGGCGGCCTCCTTTTTAAGTTATGCAGTCTTTTAGCGCGAATCAATCTAACTTACAGTGGTATTTTTGTCAACGTAGGTTTACATAAACATTTTCAAACAGTTAGGTCAAATTTTTTATCCTGAACTCAGCCTCCGAAGAACGGAGATAAACCGGCACCAAAGAACCTAAATTCACTTCTTGAGTTTCCTGAAATCGAGTCTCACTCAAGCGCGCGACGGCTGAGGCCAACGAGGGATAGGAATCATCGGCGCGCCAAAGCGCCCTGTTGCCCAGCGCGTCCATGAGCAACTTTTCATACGACGTCGAACCGTCACCGATGAAGAGACACGACGCGGCGCCCGCCAATTCCTCAGCGAGTTCGATGACCTCCGAGGCGCCAGCCACCCTATCTTCCGTGAGCCGCGTTAGGGCATCGCCGTTTCGACAGAACAGCGCGGCATAAACCTCTTTTTTGCGCGCGTCCAGAAACGAGCAGATGAGCCCGTCGAAGTCGTTGACCCGTGCGGCGTTCGCAAGCAAGGTTGAGATACCCACGACTGGAATGTCCAAACCGTACGCCAAACCCTTGACCGTACTCAAGCCGATACGCAAGCCGGTAAAAGAGCCGGGGCCGATGGACACAGCGAGGCCGGAGAGATCCCGCAACGAGGCCGCCGCCTTGCGCAAAGCGGCTTCAATGAGCGGTAAAATGATTTCTGCGTGATTGACCCTTGAGTTGACTGTTTGAGATTGGTTTGCCGATCCGCGACTGGAATGGACCTCTTCGGCAACGAGTCGGCCATCTTCGATCAGCGCGACACTGGCAGTCGATGTGGCCGTGTCAACGCCAAGGATTCTCATCCACCGACCTGTTTCTCAAAAAATCTTGCGATGTCGTTGTAGAAAGCATAGATCATGAGCAACATCAGAAGGAAAATACCGACCTGTTGAGCCATTTCGCGGTGCCTGACGGAGACAGGCCGACCGATCACCGATTCCACCAAAAAAAACAGCAGATGGCCGCCGTCTAACACCGGGATCGGTAAGAGGTTGAGCACTCCGAGATTGATACTCAAAACAGCTATGAACGCCAGAAAGCTACCTAACCCCTCCTGTGCCTGCTGTCCCGCCATTTGCGCGATCAAAATCGGACCGCCAAGATTCCGCGGAGAGACCTCTCCTTTGACCATTTTGTAAAGAGCAAGAAGCGTGAGTTTTGCGTAATCATAGGTCTGTCGGAACGCTCTGACGATCGCCAACCCGGCATTGCCTTTTTCAATGGAGACCTGACTGCCGATCCCGATCATCCATTCATCTCTCTTTTCGCCGAAAATATTTTTCCCCTCCTTTTTTGCCGGCTGCACCGTGATCGTCATCTCCTGAGACTCTCTCCTAATCTGAAGGTTCAGCGGTTCCCCTTGGCTCGCCTTGATTCCGCTCGATAGCTCATCCCATTCCCTGATGGGTTCCCCGTTCAATGAAACGATAAAGTCGCCTTTTCGAATCCCGGCGCGATCGGCGGGAGATCCCGTTTCAACGCCGCCAACTTGCGTAGACAAAATCGGAACGCCGTAGAAAAGAAAAACTATCATCAACAGGACTACGGCGAGCAACAAGTTGAATCCCGGTCCGGCAGCAACGATGGCGATTCTTGTCAGTAGCCCCTTATGGGCGAAAGAGCGCTCGATATCCGACTGTTGCACCTCCTCGTCGGGGTCTTCGCCGACCATCTTGACGTAGCCGCCGAGCGGGAATGCACTGAGCGCATACTCGGTGTCGCCTTTCTTTTTAACCCACAGCTTGGGACCAAAGCCGACGGAAAACGTCAAAACTCCAACCCCAGACAGCTTGGCAAGCAGGAAGTGACCGAATTCGTGGAACACGATTAACACTCCGAGCCCTATTAGAGCTGCGCCGATCGAGTAAATCACATTTTCCATTCGTTCTCCCCTTCAGCGACCATTAATAAGTGAGGACGTTTTCGCTCTAGCCCAACGATCGACTTCGAGAATCTCGTCGACATCTTTGGTGCGTCTACACGTGTGATCTTGCATCGTTTTGTCGATCAAGCGGTGAATCTGCCGAAACCCGATCTGCTTTCCCAAGAAAGCGGCGACGGCGACTTCGTTGGCCGCATTTAGAACTGCCGGCATCGTGCCGCCTTCGCGCAAAGCTTCGTAAGCCAAGCTTAACGCGGGATACCTCTTCTTTTCCACAGGCAGAAAGTTTAACTCCCCTTGCCGGGTGAGTTCCAGAGGCTTCCAACTCCCCTTGAGCCTGTGAGGAAAAGCCAAGGCGTAGGCAATGGGGATGCGCATATCGGTTATTCCGAGTTGGGCGATGATGGATCCGTCCTGATACCTGACCATCGAATGAACGACGCTCTGCGGGTGTATAACCACCTCGATGCGATCCGGTTCCATATCGAATTCCCATCGTGCCTCGACCACCTCCAAACCTTTGTTCATCATCGTCGCCGAATCGATGGTAATCTTTGGTCCCATTTTCCAGTTTGGATGCTTGAGCGCCTGTTCCACGGTCACTTTATCCAGTCGTTTCAGCGGCGTCCGTAAGAACGGACCACCGGAGGCCGTAAGAATAATTTTATCGACTTCGTCACGGCGATTGCCCTGCAAACACTGAAAAATCGCGCTATGTTCGCTATCGACGGGCAGAAGACGAGTCCGGTTCTGCTTTGCGGTATTAACCAGGATTTCGCCCGCCATCACCAGCGCTTCTTTATTCGCCAACGCGATTTCCTTCCCCGCCCTGAGCGCCATCAAGGTCGGCACCAAACCCGCGCCGCCGACAATGGCGGCCAAGACCAAGTCGACCTCGTTTGCAGTGGCGACCGTCGTTGCTCCCGCCAGACCCGACAAAATTTCGACGCGGTGCTTGCCCATAATTTTTCGCAAAAGGGGAATATCTTCTTCGTTCTTGATTGCCACACATTCGGGTGAAAACTCTTTGATCTGAGCGGCCAGACGTTTTAAATTGCGCCCGGCGACCATACCGTGAACTTTGAAACGGTCGGGAAATTCTCGCACTAGATCGAGCGCACTGATCCCTATGGACCCGGTCGAACCGAGCAGCGCAATGGATCGCATCAGTGAAATACCCTTAGATAAGCCGTCGTAAACACCGCGGGAAAAATCAAACTGTCGAGCCGGTCGAGCAAGCCCCCGTGACCGGGAAGGAGAGTACTTGAGTCTTTCACCGCGAACACCCGCTTGACCCAAGACTCAAACAAATCGCCGATTTGCCCGAGGATGCTGAGTAAGCCCGCAAGTACCACCGCCTCCAGCCAAGACAAATGCTCCACAAAAAGATTGGCTCCTATGCACCCTGCTATCACGCTTCCGGCGACGTATCCCAGCGCGCCCTCCACGGTTTTTCCCGGACTGATTGCAGGGGCAAGCTTTCTCTTTCCAAAGCGCTTGCCAAAGACATAGGCCGAGGTATCGCCGACCATGATGACTGAAAGCGCAAAGAACACCCAGGCACGACCCTGGGGCAAACGAAACAACAAAACCCAATGGGGAAACAGATAGCCGAGGTAAATTCCCCCCAACAGGGTCCATGCTAAACGACGTAGCTTCTCTTCCAATCCACCCGGCATAAAGAGATAGATCGATAAACAAGTCACCACTACCAGACCCAATGCTGGTTGCGGATTTGTAACATCGGGTAGGATGAGCAATAGGGATAACGCGCCGCCGAAGACTATACCGACGATCTGTTCTCTCACGCGGCCGGGAAATACCATGGCAAAGTACTCACGCAAAGCCATAAGGGAAATGAGAAAAAAAACCGCAGCGAACAACCAGAAATGGGCCCAACCAATGATCAAAATCAGCAGTGGGATGCCAATCAGAGCGGTGATCAACCTCGACCTAAGATTTGCTTCCACCGGCCTCCACCGATGACGGCATTGAAGCTACCAGTTGCTCATCCGTTCTGCCGAATCTTCTACGCCGCCGCTGATATTCCATGAGAGCCTGGAGATACTCCTGTTCCCGAAAATCGGGCCAAAGAGTCGGTGTCACATAAAGTTCGCTATAGGCAATTTGCCAAAGATAGAAGTTACTGACGCGCATCTCGCCGCTGGTGCGGATCAACAGATCCGGTTCCGGCACTTCCGGCGTATCCATATGGGCTGCAATCATCTCCTCGTCGATATCTTCGGGCGCGCACTTCCCGTCGCGCACGTCACAAGCGAGCTTTTTTGTCATCCGGACGATCTCGTCTTTGCCGCTGTAACTCAGTGCCAGTATAACCGTCATTCGGTTATTTTCGCGAGTCAAGCTTATCACGTCCTCCAGGGTGCGCCGAACACCCAGCGGCAAGCGGTCCCGGTCTCCGACGGAGAGAAGGCGTATCCCATAACGCATCATCTTCGGCTGCTCAGCGATCAGGTAATGCTCTAGCAGTCCCATGAGCGCATGGACCTCGTCGTGAGGACGCAGCCAGTTTTCCGTCGAGAAAGCGTAAAGCGACAAGAAGCGAATACCGATCTTCCGGCTAAACTCCACGATCACGCGGACGGAAGTCTTGCCGCGGCGATGGCCTTCGATACGGCTTTTGCCTCTTTGCTGGGCCCAGCGCCCATTTCCATCCATGATAATGGCTACATGTTGTGGCAAACGATTCTTGTCCAAACCGTCAAGATCCATAGCTACAAGTAAACATTCAGTCCGATAATCGAAAAGAGTCCGGGATCGCAAGCTTTTGAATCGGCAACGTGCTTAAAGGCGTAGTGGAGGCTGGAATAAAGGTCAAGAAGTTAAACTTCCATGACCTCTTCTTCTTTGGCTTTGATTATCTTTTCGATTCGCCCAATGAACTCATCGGTTATCTTTTGAATTCGGTCCTGACCGTGCTTGAAATCATCCGCCGTGATTTCTTTCTTCTTTTCGGCCTCTTTGAGCCGCTCGACGGCGTCGCGTCGATGACTGCGAATCGAGACACGAAACTCTTCAGCGATTCTCTTAACATGCTTCACCAGTTCCTTGCGTCTTTCTTCGGTGAGCTGTGGAATCGGAACCCGAATGATCTTGCCGTCATTATTCGGTGTCAGGCCAAGGTCCGACTTGAGAATTGCCTTCTCGATATCTCCCATCGCGCTCCGGTCAAAGGGCTGGATGACCAGGAGATGCGGGTCCGGCGCACTCAATGTGGCCAACTGATTCAAAGGCGTATGCGCCCCATAATACTCGACGACGACATGCTCCAAGAGCGCGGTCGAAGCTCGACCTGTCCGTAATTTGGCGAGTTCCTTGCGCAGCGCGCCTACTGACTGATCCATCTCTTTCTGTAGCTGAGCAAAAATGGCTTCGTTCATCTCTTCCCTCCGCTGACCAGTGTACCGATAGATTCGCCTGTAACGACCCTCTTGATATTGCCCTTTTCCATGATGTTGAAGACAATAATCGGCAATCGGTTGTCCATGCAAAGCGAAATAGCGGTAGAATCCATCACTTTTAGTTCGCGGTTCAGGACTTCAATATAGGTCAACTCTTCGAACTTTTTTGCTCCCTCATATTTGACCGGGTCGGCATCGTAGACCCCTTCGACTTTGGTAGCCTTTAAGATGACTTCGGCGCCGACTTCCATGGCGCGCAGGCTGGCCGTGGTATCCGTCGTGAAGTACGGGTTGCCGGTTCCGCCGGCAAAAATCACCACGCGGCCCTTTTCCAGGTGACGAGTCGCCCGCCGCCGTATATAAGGCTCGGCCACCTGACGCATTTCGAGGGCCGACAAAACCCGCGTGGACACACCCAATTTTTCCAGGGCGTCCTGTAGCGCCAAACTATTGATGACGGTGGCCAACATACCCATCGTATCGGCGCTGGCGCGGTCCATGCCCATCTCGCTCGCCAAAGCGCCGCGGAAGATATTGCCGCCGCCGATGACCAAGGCGAGCTCACAACCTAGCTCTTTGACCTCTTTGATCTCCTGCGCAAAGGCTTTGACCGTTTTGCCATCGATACCGAATTGTTGTGGACCAGCGAAAACCTCACCGGTGACTTTCAAAATGATGCGTTTGTACTTCGGCGTCCCGTTGTCCATGAAGTTCCGGCCTTAGTTCTTCTGCGCCCCTTCCCCAAGATGATAACGGGCAAACCGGCGGACCTGAATATTTTCGCCGAGCCGACCAACCGCATCATGGATGATGTCGGAAACCTTGCGGTCCGGATCCTTGATGAAGGCTTGCTCCAGGAGACAAACCTCGGAATAGAAGCGGTCCATTTTTCCTTCGACAATTTTTTCCACAACCCTCTCCGGTTTACCCGATTCCAAAGCTTGCTGACGGTAAATTGATTTCTCCTTCTCAAGCTCGTCAGCCGATACTTCCTCCCGCCGGACATAACGCGGATTGGCGGCCGCGACCTGCATGGCCATATCTTTTAGCAGCGCCTGGAATTCGGCGGTACGGGCGACAAAGTCCGTCTCGCAGTTGATCTCCACGAGCACACCGATCTTTCCCCCGGGATGAACGTAAGCCCCCACCGCGCCGTCGGCGGCAACCCGGTCGACCTTCCTGGCGGCCGCAGCCAACCCTTTTTGCCGCAGATAATCCACTGCTTTTTCGAGATTTCCCCCGCTTTCGGCTAGGGCTTTTTTGCAATCCATGATACCCGCGCCGGTTCTTTCCCGCAATTCTCTAACCACAGTTGCATTAACGTCCATCGAAACTAGGCTCCTCCCGCCGCCGAAGTTTCTGCCGCTGGTGAAGCTCCTTCCGTCGAACCGTCGGTAGTTTTCTCGGCCTCCTTATCCTTCACTAAGGACTGCTCGTAAAGCGATCGTCCCTCGATGACCGCATCCGCGATGGCCGCACAGAAAAGACGAATGGCTCGAATGGCATCGTCGTTTCCCGGGACCTTGTAGTCCACCATATCGGGATCACAATTTGTGTCGATGACCGCGATGACCGGAACACCGAGCTTGCGCGCCTCCTTAACGGCGATTTCCTCTTGTTTGGGATCGACCACAAAAATGGCATCCGGGAGTTTTCTCATCCCCTTGATTCCACCCAGCGATTGCTCCAGTTTTTCCTTTTCTCGTTTAAGCCCCAGCATTTCTTTCTTGGTGAGAGCGTCGACGATCTTCGGATCGTTTTCCATCTCCTCGAGCTTTCTCAGGCGTTCAATGCTTTGCCGAATAGTCGAAAAGTTCGTGAGGGTTCCGCCCAGCCAGCGATTATGCACATAGAACATGCCACAGCGCTCGGCTTCTTCCTTGATCGCTTCCTGTGCCTGTTTCTTCGTACCGACGAAAAGAACGTGTCCGCCGGACGCCGCGAGGCTGCGCGCGACCGCTTCGACGTCTTTAAACATGGTCACCGTTTGCTGCAGATCGATGATATGGATGCCATTGCGGGCACCAAAGATGTATGGCTTCATCTTTGGGTTCCAGCGGCTGGTTTGGTGGCCAAAATGCACCCCGGCTTCCAAGAGCTGTTTCATGGAAATTTCGGTCATAGGATAGTCTCTCCTTGGTTTGGTTATCCCCTTTCTTCCTCTCGCTCACACACCTGTCAAGGCACCATGTTGGGGATCAAAAAGGTGTGAAATGATAACAAACGGCCGGCGGTTCGTTCCCGGTCCAGCCGGCAGCTCAACAGCGGTCAAAATTAATTCGCTTGATAACTTGCGCTTTTAACAAAGATCAGCGTGCTACGCAAGGAACAGGGAAGAGGAGGAAAGCTACTGATTCATGGATTCCAGAAACTCTCTGTTACTTTTGGTCCCATGCATCTTATCGAGCAAAAATTCCATGGCTTCGACCACACTAAGCTGGGACAAGACCTTACGCAAGATCCAGATGCGGTTCAGGTCTTCTCTCGAGATCAACAACTCCTCTTTTCGGGTTCCAGATTTATTGATATCGATCGCCGGGAAAACCCTCTTATCCATTAGCCGTCGATCTAAATGAACCTCCATATTACCCGTGCCTTTGAACTCTTCGAAAATAACTTCGTCCATTCGGCTACCCGTATCGATCAGAGCCGTAGCGATGATCGTCAGGCTCCCGCCGTCCTCGATATTTCGCGCGGCGCCGAAAAACTTTTTCGGCTTATGAAGCGCATTGGAATCCACGCCACCCGAGAGGATCTTTCCGCTGGGCGGTACTACGGTGTTATAGGCGCGCGCCAGTCGCGTGATGCTATCAAGGAGAATCACGACATCTTTTCCATGCTCGACCAAACGTTTAGCCTTCTCAATCACCATTTCAGCGACTTGGACGTGCCGCGTCGCCGGTTCATCAAACGTTGAACTGATCACCTCGCCATCCACCGAGCGCTGCATGTCGGTCACTTCTTCCGGGCGCTCGTCGATCAACAACACAATGAGAATCACTTCTTGATGATTGTTGGCGATCGCTTTGGCGATGTGCTGTAACATCATGGTCTTACCGGTGCGGGGAGCGGCGACGATCAGCCCACGCTGGCCTTTTCCAATAGGGGTCAACAAATCGACGATGCGAGTCGTGTAATCTTCCGGTTGGTATTCGAGGCGTAAGCGTTCGTTGGGATAGAGAGGGGTCAGGTTATCAAAAAGGATTTTTTCTCTAGCTCTCTCCGGATCCTCATAGTTAATTGATTCAACCTTAAGGAGGGCAAAATAGCGCTCCCCTTCTTTGGGTGGCCGAATGTGCCCGGAAATGATATCGCCGGTTCGAAGACTAAAGCGACGAATCTGACTCGGAGAAACATAGATATCGTCTGGCCCGGGAAGGTAATTGTAATCAGGCGCCCTGAGAAAACCAAAACCGTCTGGCAGGGTTTCCAACACCCCTTCGCCATAAATATGCCCGTTCTGTTCAGTTTGCGCTTGCAGGATTGCAAAAATCAGCTCCTGCTTGCGCATATTGGCGGCTCCTTCGATATTGAAGTTTTTGCCGATTAGCGCCAGATCGCTGATCTTTTTTTCCTTCAGAGCCTTGAGGTTCAACCCATTGTCTTCGATGGCTTCGGGCTCAGCCGCTCGAGTTCTTCCACGAACCATAAACTACGTTTCTCCTTTCCCCTTGGGCGCCTTCTTGCAATTATAGAAGAGATTCGAGTTCTGTCGAACTGACACCCGCGACTGGGGATTGGGCGAAAGGCGCAAAGCTTAGGTGAGCCATCTCAGTGCGACAGGCATGAAGACGGAAATGCAACTCTTGTTTAAACCAAATCAAATTCAGAACGGATAAGGCTGAGTGATTTTGTTGTTAGTGTGTGGGGATTGACTCAAACAGATCGCTGAATCGGTTCCGTTTCTCTTATAGTATGTAAAACTCGTTTCCTTGTCAACCCCTTTGTACTTGGAAACTGTTTTCTACTCGCCTGTCTCGCGTTTGCAAATCATTCAAGAGATCACGCAGATCGTCAGCCAGCGGCGCGACAAAGCTCATCCGTTGACCGCTGCGGGGATGATTGATTTCAAGTTTTTCCGCGTGCAGCGCCTGCCGCGGAAAAATCTCCACACCCCGTTGGTTTATTTTCGCGGTCAACGGGCGCTTGCGGCCGTAGATTTTGTCTCCAACCAACGGATGCTTCAGATCCGCCAGATGAACCCGGATTTGATGGGTTCGCCCAGTCCGCGGTTTGAGTCTTATCCAGGTTAGCCAACCCCGAATTCTTCGCTCTTCATTGATCGTAAAGTACTTTTCAACGACCCACTCCGTAATGGCCGGTCGCGCCTTGGCAAGGAAGCGGACACTCGACATTCTTTTACGGTCGGAGCGGTGTCGACCGATAGGGCGATTGACAATCCCCGTTTCTCGCTCGAGCTTGCCCCACACTAGCGCGAGATATTCTTTGCTCACGCTCCGTTCCTTGAACTGCGTCGCGAGGCGCTGAAAAGCCATTGCGTTCTTCGCGACGATCATCACTCCGGAAGTGTCTTTGTCCAATCGATGGACGATTCCGGGACGGCGCTCTCCACCGATTCCTTCGAGATTCGGACAGTGGTGCAAGAGCGCATTCACAAGGGTACCACTTATCCGTCCTGCGGCCGGATGCACCACAATCCCGGCGGCCTTGTTAATCACGACGCAGTCGTCGTCCTCGTACAGGATTTTCAACGGAATGGGTTCCGGCTTTAGCGAGATTTCGCGCGGCGGAATGCTTTCCATCTGTACGAGATCATCGATTTTAAGTCGAGCGCTGGATTTAACGCGCTGACCATTCAGAGTTACTTGCCCTCCGGTAATCAGCCTCTGTATTCCGGAACGGCTGAAGCCGCTAGAGCCCGCCGCATCAAGAAAACGGCGTGCCAGGAAAAGATCCAAGCGCATTCCTACGGATTGGCTGTCAATCACCAACTGTTGAAGGGACATAGGAACTCTTCACCCCGACACGCTCGCCTCCCCGGTGAGTCTTAGCTCGTCGAATACAGCTCGAGCGCTTGCCACGTCGGCGGCCATCTGCGCAACCAATTGATCGACCGAGGCAAACTTTTTTTCTTCTCGAATTCTTCTGAGAAAAGATAGTCTTACCGGTTTTCCGTAAAGATCATTCTGGTAATCTAGGATAAAGCTTTCCACTGTTCTTGGACCGTCACCAAAAGTAGGATTAACACCGATATTACTGACACTCGGAAGCTTTTTTTCCTCGATCTGAAACAGGGTCGCATAAATCCCGTCCGATGGCAGAACTTCGGTGCGGCTGGAAATGTTGGCCGTGGGAAATCCAAGTTCCCGCCCTCTCCGATGGCCGCTCACCACCCTGCCGGAAACAAAATGATAGCGGCCTAACATGGGTTCCACTTTCTCGACCCGACCTTCCGCCAGGAGCTGTCGGATATGAGAACTGCTGACTCGAACCCCGTTCACCACGACTGGCTCCATGACGCCTACTTCAAATTTCCGTTCCCGACCCCAGCGGATCAGATCATCCACGCGACCCTTTCTCCCCTGCCCAAATCTTAGATCTCGACCAACCCAAACTTTTTTGATCTTAAGGCGTTCGACGAGAATCGTGTGTACGAACTCTTCCGCCCCAAGACTGGCAAATGACGCATCGAAGTGTTGCACAACCACCACATCCACGCCGAAGGATTGAAACAGTTGCATTTTGTCTTTATGAGCCAGTAGCAACTTAGGCGCCCGCTCCGGCGCCAGAACCTTTAACGGATGAGGCTCGAATGTTAGGACGACGGAGGGATTTCCGAGCCGTCTAGCGTCGTCAACCGCGCTTCGCAGTAAGGCTTGATGGCCTAAATGAATACCGTCAAAGTTGCCCAGGGTCGCGACGGATCCCTGCAGCGATAACTCGCGATCCTCGGTATGACGAAAAATCTGCATAGCCTAGAGCCTCGGTCTGATACCATCCGTCGCTAGCCCTGGCCTGACGTTACCGACCGAAGGAATAGAAGCGGGAATAATTGAGAGTCTACAGGCGCAGGTCGATTGGGTTACGATTCGAGCGCTTTGAGTCTGAGTTTCGCCTTCGCTGCCTCGGGAGAGTTAGGATATTTTTCCGCCACCTCTTGCAATACCAAACGGGCGTTAATCTTTTCCCCCAACTCCGCAAATGCAAAACCTTGCTTGAGCAATGCTGCCGGTACCTTTTCTCCCTGGGGATACTTTCTGCGCACAGCGTCAAATTCAATAATCGCCTGATCGAACTCCCTTAGCGCGTAGTGACTTTCGCCGATCCAATACTGCGCGTTATTAGCCAGATTGCTCTTTGGATATTTCTTGAGAAAGTCCTTGAAACGGGTGATGGCTGCCTTATAGTCTTTTTTGTCCAGTAATCGCCACGCAGCTTCGTAATCCCTCCTGATAGCGTCGGTTTCCCCGGCCGCCGCCTCAGACATCGCGTTACCGGGCGAAGGTTCCGGTAGAGCCTTCTGAGCCGTTTGCAGCGTGTCCCGGAGTTGTTTTAGCTCCTCATCGCGAGATTTCAGTAAGGCCTCTTGCGCCTTCAACGATTCGTCCAATTTGGCGACGCGCGTCTCCAGATCTTTAACTCGTTGGTCGCCCTCGCGACTGGACTGACCGAGCTGACGTCCCACTTGATAACGGGTCTCTTCTATCCTTTCCTTCAAGGCATTAAAGTCCCGTTGTATCTGTTGAAGATTAGCCCGGGTATCGGCGAGGCTTGCACGCAGCGACTCCACGTCCGAATGGACACTGGCGGTATCGCCGCGCAGCCGCCGCTGCTCGCGTTCTATGAGCTCAATTTGTTGGGGCTGAACGCAGGCGGAAAGCCAAACAAAAGTCGCCCCGATTAGCCATAGGAGACGTCCGTTCATGTGAAAATCTAGGCTCCCCCTACGATCGCAGCAGTCTCGGTTGTTCATCACGAAGCCGGGCGGCTCGGCACAATGACCAGCCGCGCCCGCCGATTCCGACTCCAACAACTCTCGTCGTCTTCCCGGCACACCGGAATCTCTGCGCCGTAGCTGATGGTCGAGAGGCGCTCTGGCGAAATGCCCAAGGTTGCCAAATAATCTTTCGCGGCTTGAGCCCGCTTTGCTCCGAGCGCCAAATTATATTCCGCCGTTCCACGGCTATCGCAATGGCCTTCGATCTCGATTCTCGCAGAAGGATTACCTTTCAGCCAGTCAGCATTCGCCCTCAGAGTATCGCGCGCATCCGATTTCAAATCATAGCGATCAAAATCAAAGAAAACATCTTTGAGCGGACTCGATGCCGGGGTTGCTGAACCTTGGCCCTGACGAAGAGCATCGAGAGATCCAGGCGACGTCGTGGATTCACCCGTTTTGCCTCGCGCCCCTTCACCTTGCCGTTGGCCACCGGCATCTTGAGATCCCGTCGAAGGAGAGGAGGGATTCGGCTTCGTCGCCGTCGATGGGGCACACCCACCCACCGTTAGAATGATAACAGCGCAGTAGCACACCATTCTAAATTGACCCATGGTCGCTCCCTCCTTCTTGGAAATTTAGATGATTTTGCGTGGTTTTGACATGAATCGAAGAGAATTAATCTAACCGAGGGGACCAACTGGGTCTTGTATCATCTCCCCCCGAACCTGTCAATCTCCGTTGGTTTTCTCCAGTCCATTGCATCATATACAACTGATATTTTCCGGCTCGATTCGAAGAAAACGCGATAAACCTTCCGTCTGGCGACCATGTGGGGTCCTCGCTATCGGAAGACTCCGCGGTGAGCTTTCGCGGCTCTCCACCGTCCACGCCGATCGTAAAGACGGCGAACCGATTCCCCACTCTTCCGGTATAAGCGATCTTATCGCCTTTCGGAGACCAATCGGGGGAAGTGTTATAACTTCCACTGTAGGTCAGCCGGCGCGTTTTTCCGCTCGCCAGGTCCAAGATGTAAATCTGCGGTGAACCGCTTCGGTCAGCCACAAACACCAGTTGTCGGCCATCGGGAGACCACGAAGGCGAGACTTCGATCCCAGGATTGTCCGTTAACCGGCGAACTACATTGCCGTTGCGGTCCAGCAAATAGAGGCTCGTATTACCTGCCACCTCAAGAGTCGCCGCCACGAACTGTCCATCGGGAGACATCTTGCCGCCGAGATATCTTCCCGCCCGCGGGGAAAATTTCACTTCCTTGCCGCTATAAAGTTCGAAGAGATACAGAGTCTGATTCTTGTCCTTGAAGGAAGAATAGAGGACGGATCGACCATCGGGGCTCCATGAAGGAGACAGGTTTATCGTATGATTATTGGTGACTTGAAACTTTTCGCTCCCGTCCAGGTGCGAAACGTGAATTTCTTTGAACCGGCCACCGCTGGTAGAAACGTAAGCGATTCGAGTATTGAAAATGCCGGGAACTCCGGTGAACTGATTGATAATCTCGTCGACGAACTTGTGAGCGATGCGCCGATAGTCCTTGACGCGCCCCGCGTACCGCTTACCGATTCTCTCCTTGTTTTGATAGACATCGAAGAGCCGCAGCTCCACGGTGACATCGTCTCCCTGCAGCGAGAAGCCGCCCTTCACCAAGCCTTCAGCTCCAATGGTAGACCAATCCTTGAAATCGAACGTGCCCAACGTAATACCGGTTTGCTGCGCATTCTCGAGATAGGCCGATCGGTCCAAGACGTTGAACCAGCCGGAGAGATCGAGGTCGTGAACTATCGTGTCGGCGATTCCCTCCGAAAGTTTTGCCGCGTCCGGTGCCGTTCCTAAGTTCTTCAGCGGTGAGACCGCGATCGGAAACTTTTGACCTCCCTGGCCCACTATTTCACCTTTGAACCCCTGCGCCTCCGCTGATCCAATGCGAACAACCAGTGACAGAAACAAGAAAAAGACCGTGAGCCTCATCGCGTTACGCTCCCAAATCTTCCGGACGAAATGCCAACTCGATGTCCGAAAACTCACTGCGTAAGCCTTCGGGGATGGGTGGTAAAGGGCTGGACTTCTTCACCGCTCGGAGAACCGACTCATCATACGATGGATTTCCGGACGGCTGCACTATTTTAAGTCCGAAAATCTCACCGTTATCTTTGATGTTGAAATGGACGATGACCCTAACATTACTGCGCTGCCCCGCCCACACCCAGTTATTCTTAATCGTGTTAAGCAGGCGGTTCTGATAGATAATGAAGTCCATTCCTTTCACCACTCCACCGCCACGGCCACCCTGCCCTAGCGCAGCTGCTCCCTCGCCTTCGCCCGGGCCAGCGCTGATGACATCCCCCTTTGAGGTCTTTTGCGTGTTTTCGGTTCGGTTTTTCGCGCGCTCCACCGCGGACTGAATAATTCTTTCCCGCACGCTATCTAGTGAATTTTCCTCCGACTTCGTTTCCCGCTTCGCTTCCGTAACGGTCTCCTTCTTCGGCGGCTCTTTTTTAGCCGCTTCCTTCACTGGAGCCTTCTCTGGTAAAGGCATCGATTTTTCTGTGGGCTTCGCTTTCTCGGCTTTCTCGGTTTTCTCAACCTTTTTTTCTTCTTTCTTTGCCGGAGGCGGTGGAGCTGGCTCCGCTGCTTTCTCTTTCGCTACCTCTTTCGGAGCAGGCGGAGGCAACAACTCCGTTCCCAGCTTGTTGCCGCCAATCTTTTCCCCTCCAACCAGGTCGACGGTATAAATAGGCGGTGCAGAAGCATGGCGCGACGGCAGAAAGGGCACGATAAAAAGACTTATGATCAACGCCCCGTGGAAGAGCAAGGATAAAAACAGCCACTTCGGGAGCTGATTTGGCTGGCTATCGGATAAAAGCGACCGCTCGCTTAAGCTAATCGTCGGAGTTGATGATCCCGCAGCCATGGAAGATTAACTCTCTTCGGAAAATGGACGACTAACCATCCCCAACCTTTCAATTCCCGCCTGTTTAATCTCCGCGATTGTTTTCATCACGATACCATATTTTACATCCTGATCCGCCCGCAGGTAGACTTCCTTATCCGCCTGAAGCTTGCGGATGGCTCGCAGTTTTTGGCCCAACTCGCCAAGGCTCATGGGATTGTCATTAAGATAGATTTTACCGGTTTTGGCGATCGTCACAACCAATAGCTCTTCGCTACCGGTAATTGCGCCGGCTTTCGCCTGCGGGAGATTGATCTGAACTCCCTGTTGAATAATGGGAGCCGTAACCATGAATATGACCAGAAGAACCAGCATGACGTCTACCAGCGGCGTGACGTTGATCTGCGCCAAGACCGAACTATCACGCTGCGGGGAAGCATCCATCGCCATATCTACCTCACTCAAACCTAAGGTTACTTAAAAAAATGTCGTTCCGCGATATTTAAGAACTCGTGCGAGAAATTGTCCATTTCCACCGCCACCACCTTGATCTGTTGTACAAAGTGATTGTATGCGATTAACGCGGGAATCGCCGCAGCCAAACCGACGGCCGTCGCGATCAGGGCTTCGGCGATACCAGGAGCCACGGCCTGTATGCTCGATGAATGCGTGACGCTCAAACCCCGAAACGCGTCCATAATTCCCCAAACCGTGCCGAAGAGCCCGATAAACGGCGCCGCGCTCGCCGTGGTGGCCAAGAAGGTCAGATAATTCTCGAGTTTGGTGATCTCGACACTCGTCGCGCGTTTCATGGCACGGGAAACGTTGTCTACGCCGCCCAACTCGGTCGTAAGACTCTCTCCCACCGAAGCGTCTTTCTTCGTGCGCGTGACTCTAACGAGCTCCTCATAGCCCGCGCGAAACACCTGTCCCACCGGGCTTCCTTTTAGATCTCGGCTCGCGTCATGTATCGATGAGAGATTCCGCCGCTCCCAAAAAATTTCGATAAACTTTTCTGATTCACGCTTAGCCTGCCGTATCTGCCGATACTTGTAAGCAATAATACCCCAGCTGGCGACCGAGAACAAAATCAGGAGGTAGAGAATCGCTTGAACAACGAGGCCTGATCCGCGAACCAGATCAAGAATGCCATGCTGTTGCGGTGCCGGGAGCCCGTCTTGGGCTAACAACTGGGAAGGCCAAAGAAAAGACATCGAAAGCGTCAAAAACATTTGAAAAAGTATTACAAGCCTTATAATTAGTCAATTAGTATTACATATTTTGTTCAAAAAAGGACCTATTTATTCATAAGTAGTCAATCGTTGGGGAGACCTTTTCATGATTCGCAAAGTCGGAGAACTGGATCTGGGAGGCAAAACAGTCTTCTTGCGTGTCGATTTTAACGTACCGATTGATCAAGGCAAGATCATGGAGCCGCATCGCATCGAAAGCGCTTTGCCGACGATTCGATTAATTCTAGAGCACGCGCACAAGCTGGTGATCGCCTCCCACCTCGGGCGCCCGGATGGAAAGGTCGTGCCCAAATACAGCCTGGCCCCGGCGCGGGATTATTTGGAAACCTTGCTTCAACGACCAGTGGTGTTGGCTCCGGATTGCATCGGCGAGGAAGTCGGGCGAATCGTGCGCGACCCGACCCATCGGGTTGTCCTGTTGGAAAATCTCCGCTTTCACAAGGAGGAAGAGAAGAACGATGCTGGGTTTTCGCAAGCTCTCGCTTCCTTGGCAGATGTCTATGTCGATGATGCCTTTGGCGCGGCCCATCGCGCCCACGCCTCTATCGTCGGGATGACCGCTTTTTTTCGGTCGAAAGGCGCCGGCCTTTTACTGCAAAAAGAACTCGACTATCTATCGCGCGTGCTCTTTAACCCAGAGAAGCCATTCGTCACGATTCTTGGCGGCGCCAAGGTCTCGGACAAGATCGGAGTAATCAGAAACTTGCTGCCGAAGATCAACACGCTGCTCATCGGCGGCGGTATGGCTTATACATTTCTGAAGGCAAAGGGAATAGCGATCGGCAAATCCCTCGTGGAAAACGACAAGCTTGGGCTTGCTCAAGAGCTAATAAAAGAGGCCGCCGAGCATGGTGTGGCTCTGGTTCTGCCTGTGGACCATGTCACCGGCGATTCGGCAAAGAAAAACGCGGCGGTCGCCGACATTCAGATTCCACCGGATCGCATGGGCCTCGACATCGGACCGAAAACGGTGGCTCAGTTCTCTGATGAGATTCGCGCGGCTAGGATGGTTCTTTGGAACGGGCCGGTAGGATTATTCGAAGTTGAACCGTACAATCAAGGCAGCCGAGCTTTGGCAAGCACCCTGGCGGAAAACCATTCGCGACTCGTGAGCATCATCGCGGGAGGCGATACCGTCGCCGCTGTTACGGCTGCTGGAGTCGCACCCAGAATTACACACCTCTCTACGGGAGGCGGTGCGACTTTGGAATTTTTGGAAGGCAAAGAGCTCCCCGGAATCAAGGCGCTTGAGGAGAACGCATGAAAATTCCTCTGGTGGTTGGGAATTGGAAGATGCACGGGACTCAAGCCGATTGTTTCGACCGGGCGCGTATGATCGCCAAAGATCTGGATGAGACACCTGCTTCTGTCGAAGTGGCTGTGGCTCCGCCATTCACGGCGCTTGCGCCAGTGAAACAGGCGATTGGAAACAGCAAGGTTCAATTGGCAGCACAGAATTGCCACTGGCAGCAAAACGGCGCGTTCACCGGCGAAGTAAGTCCAACTATGCTGCGGGACATTGGGTGTGATTTCGTCATCCTAGGCCATTCTGAAAGACGCCATATTTTTCACGAGAGCGATGTCTTCGTCGCGAAAAAAATGAACGCGGCACTTGAAAGTGGACTTAGAATTATTTTATGCGTCGGTGAAACGCTGCAGGAAAGACGCAAGCGACAAACTTTAAGAATCATTTCCCGGCAGCTCCGGATCGCATTGAAGGGAGCCATAAAAGATGGTATAGACAAAATCGAAATTGCATATGAACCTGTCTGGGCGATCGGCACAGGTCACAACGCAACCCCGGAACAAATCAGTCAGGTGCACGCAGGGATTCGGCTATTTCTCGTAAAGTCGTTCGGTGAGGAGATAGGCAGTCAAGTTCGTATTCTGTATGGAGGGAGCGTAAACCCTGACAACGCGCCTGAACTGGCAAAGACCGCAAACGTTAGCGGACTGTTGGTCGGAGGCGCGAGCCTGAAACCGGAAACATTCCTACCCATCGTCCGGTCATTTACAGAAAACTAATACGCTATGATCATCGTCATAACAATTATTCACGTCATCGTGAGCATTGGTTTGATACTCGTTGTGTTACTGCAGCAAGGCAAAGGCGCCGAAGTGGGAGCTGTGTTCGGGGGCTCCAGCTCCACCATTTTTGGTAGCAGCGGCGCGGGAAATTTTTTGACAAAAATGACAACCGGTATGGCCATCGTATTCATGATGACTTCCTTGACCCTTGGCTATTTTGCCGGACACAGACCATCAGCGACTATCTTCGATAACCGCACGCCCGCTGCACCGTCTACCAAGACAGAGAACGCGCCGAGCAATGCTCAGGGGCCTGCCGCGACGGCCTCTCCCCCAGGAACGGAGCCGCAGAAATCGACGACTCCTTAATAGTCTATTCCGTTGCGAGGATGGCGGAATCGGCAGACGCGCTAGTTTGAGGGGCTAGTGCCAGAAATGGCGTGGGGGTTCAAATCCCCCTCCTCGCACCAATCCAGAATCTCCCTTTCGTCCTCTTAAATTAACCGCGTTATCCCAAGCGGTTTGGCGCCAAAGCTTAGAGTTTGGCGTTTCATTTTTGTCCACCTGAGGCTGATATTGTCGATTTTTGCGCAATTGAAGCTTCTGAGCCAACCCTTACGCCTCGCCATCCTTTTTAAAACAAGAGGTTAGAAACCTAGGCGTGGTGGCATAAGCCTTGCTGTTTTTCAAAAGGTTCGGAGCGAAGAACTATGAAAAAACCTGATAAGGCTATTAAGCTTTTGACCCTCGCGGAAGCCGCCAGTATCTTAAAGATTTCCAGGCGTACATTACACAGGATGATCCAGCACCGGCAGATTCCGGCTTTTAAGGTCGGCGGGCAATGGCGTATCCTGGAGAGCCGTTTTCACGATTGGGTTCATGGAGAAGAAAACACGGCGCCAAAAGCCGGTTAGCTACGGCCGAAATATATTTTCCCGGGTTTTTTATTCAGTCAAATCGAAAAAAGAGCTAAGAAGCATAGTTTACCGAGCCCGTTAATATTATTTATCGACCGCCGGGCCTTTATTCCTCCTTGAATCCGTAGGCTTGCCAATTCTCAAGGACACGTTCCTGGAGCTCCTTCGGCCATAAGTTCTCAAAGGTCGCTTTGATCGGAATTGTTTCGCGGGGCCAGTCCTTCGGCCAAGTGCAGTCAAAGATCACCCCTGCCGCGTCTCCGATCAACCGTTCCTTCGGCGGTAAGAACGGCAACAAAACGGGAAATCCGGGATTGTGTGGCACTTGGTGAATTCCATTGACCGGATGGCATTTCGTGGTCAGCGCGTGCAGCACTTCATCCATATTTGTCGGGTCCACGTCCGCATCGACAATCACAATATAATAGGTGAAGAGCCCGGGCTTCGTCGCCCACACGGCATGCGCGACGCGACGCGCAAAATTAACAAAGGGTACCTCGGTGGAAACGACCGCCATATGGCCCACGCCATACGGTGGACAAAAGACCCCTTTCACCGGCAGACCCAGTTTTTTTAGCTCCGCGTAAATTTCAGCCCCTTTAATCAAGGCCGTCGCGGTCTGCCCTTCGTGCACCGGCATTCCCATATTGGAGAACGGGAGGATCGGATCGTTGCGATGCGTGATGGCCTTTACTTTTAAAATCGGTTTGGGCGACGATTTTCCCGCCTCATAGCCCATATACTCGCCGAACGGACCCTCCGTCCTTCGTTCGTGCGGCAGGACCTCCCCCTCGAGTATAATTTCCGCGGTTGCCGGAACTTCCAAGTCGATCGTCTCGCATTTGACCAGAGGAACCGGCGACCCTTGCAGGGCGCCCGCCACTTCCACCTCGTTCACATAGGGCGGGAGCTGAACGCAACTGACAATCGGAATCACCGGCTGCGCTCCGATCGCGACGGCAACCGGCATGGGGTGATTCATGGCTTCATACTTTTGATACATCTGGCCGATGTGCTGCTGCAGAGGGAACAAACAACCCAACGTGTTTCGATCATGAACCATCAAGCGGTACATTCCCCAGTTCACCCACGAACTATCCGGGTCCTTGGTGATCACGGTGTGCCACGTCCCTATGTACCTGCCGCCGTCGCCGCCGTGGATCAAGGGACTGGGAAATTTGAGCAGATCGAGGTCGTCGCCCAAGAGAATGTTTTCCTTGCACGGCCCGCTCTTCACGGTAATCGGTTTGATCGGCTTTTCTTTCCGTTCGAGATAGGTCACCATGATTTCCTTGGCCGAAGCGCTGGGACCCATACCGAGAGCCAAAGCCGTGCGCGCGAAAAGTGAATGCCCCCGCCTCCTGCTGGCACCGAGCGGCGCTCCGAGCGCGCGAAATCCTTTGGGATAACCTTTGATGTTTTCAAATAGCGCCGCGGCAGCGCCCAGGTCATAACAGCGACGGGTGATCGCGCCCATTTCAAGATTCCAGTCGATTTCCATCCGAATTCGCTGCAGTTCGTCGTGCTCGTCCAAAAGATCGAGAAAATCTCTCAGGTCGGTAATTGACATGTTCAATCTCCCAAGCCGGTTGTTAATGAATGAACTTCGGCGCCCGCGGTGAATTGTTTAAGCATTAAATATTTATAGCAGACCGCCTCTCAGTTAAGCAAAGCATTTCCCATAGAGACCACCGGTAAACTAAATGCCAAAAATTGGTAGACAAAATCTGCATTGTGCCTTATAGTTCAAGCCCTATAAGAAAAGGGGGGAATTATGGCAGAGAACAGACCAGCAGGTTTACCGGCCGACTTGGGTGCCTATCTTGGACCCGGCACGAAGATTAACGGCAAATTACACTTTGATGGACCGGCGACCATCGAAGGCGAAGTCGAGGGCGAAATCATCGCCCAAGCCAATGTAACCATCGGCCAACAAGCCACGGTCAAAGGAAAACTCAGCGCAGCATCTATCCTCGTTCATGGCAAGGTTTTGGCGGATGTACAAGCGGAGAAGAAGATTGAGATCCAGCCGCCCGGGTCCGTGGTCGGCGATATTGTCACTCAGAGCGTAGTCATCGGCGATGGCGCGATTTTGGAAGGCCACGTTTCAATGAAAAAGGAAGGGCGGGTGCTTCCGTTGCGTCAAGAAGCAAAAAAAGAAGGCGTATCTTAGTCGCTATTCCACTAACAAGGGAACGATCTTGCGCTCCTTCGGCCTCACCAGCCCGCGCGCTGTGATCCTGAGCGAAGGCAGGGTCACGAAAGTCAGAAAACTCAGCGCGTACATCGGTCTGTCGAACATGGAACCGTTCTCTCTGAGGCAACGCTGAATGCGATTCAGTCGCTTTCCCACCTCTCGCCAAGGATAAGCCGAGAAAATCCCGCCGAACGGGAATTCGATTTTCTCCAGGACCTGATTTCGATCCACCACAGCCATTCCGCCGCCGCATTCGATGAGCGCGTTGGCGCAAAGCGCCATATCGTCGTCATTGTCGCCGACGATCATGAGTGTGTTTTCATCCAAGTTCGTAGTCGTTCCTACGGCCCCAACTTTGGCACCGAATCCCTTCAAAAAACCCATAGCGATTTTTCCGCTGCGCCCGTGACGATCAAAGACGGCTACTTTCAAGAGATCGTCATATGGATTGGCTTCGACATAACCTCGGTCGGTTTCCACAGTCATGATCTTCTCGGCCGTGATCGTCTGATTGATCAGCTCGATGACCCGGATTTTAGCGGAAGCGGCGGCGTGTGGGATTTTGAACACAGCAGGCGTCACCGTCGGTCGCAGGCCCAGACTGTGCATCATGTCGTCGGGCAGGGAGATCGGATCGCCATCGGCGAGAGCGACCCCATTTTTGGCGACGACCTTGCCACCGATCAAGGTCGCGCGAATTTTAATCTCCTCAATATTCTCCAGCAACGCGACGTCCGCCCAGCGTCCTGGTGCAATCCCCCCGATCTCTTGCTCCAGGCCCGCGTAAGTCGCCGGATTCAAAGTCACGGCCTGAATCGCCTGGACCGGCGATAACCCCATGGAAATCGCCCGCCGGACCACGTGGTCCATGTGACCGGATGATTCGACATCTTCTGGAGACATGCTGTCAGTGACCAGAATCAACCGCTGCAAATTGACTCGCCGGTCGATCAACGGCTTCAAGGTAGACGCCAAATCTTGCCGCAACGAACCTTCGCGAAGCATGGTCCAATATCCAAGCCGAAGCCGCTCGATGGCATCTCTTTCTCCTATCGGCTCATGACAAGAGGAAACGCCCACGGCAGCAATCGCGCAGAGTTTCTCATCCTTGGCTCCCGCCGTATGGCCGTGAACGACCTTTCGTCGCTGGTGCGCCATCTCGAGGCATTCCAGCAACTCCGAGTCGCACTGCAGCAGCCGCAGCCACGAGACCATTTCGCCTAAACCCAATACCCGCGGATCATTCAGTCCCTCCGCGATTTCAGCTTGCGACAAGGATTTTGTGCTGCAGAGAAGCGGGTCTTGGGGCGCGACCATGGAAATCAGCGAATAGACGCGCAGCGGATGGGATTCGACCTCGTCCAAGAAAAGCTTGACTCCCCGGTAGCCAAAGACCGTCGCCAGCTCGTCGCCGGTGGCCATGAGCGCCGTCGTTCCGTGAGGAAGATAAGCTTGCAGGTATTCGTACGGTCGGCAGTAGTGGGCTATGTGGGTGTGCCCGTCGATGAATCCAGGCGAGAGGTAAAACTCCCGCGTGTCGAGAACCTCCGTTGCATCGCCTTGCGTATGCTGGGCGCTCGGCCCCACATAGCAAATCCGTCCGTCCAGGACAGCGATTTCCACTCCTTCGAGAATTTCACCCGAGTAAACATTGATAACTTTTCCGCCCGAAATAATGAGATCCGCTTTGATCTCACCCGTAGCTCCCCGAATGAGTCGCTCGAGCTGCGTTTTCGATCGGGTCATGATTCGCTTGTAGCATAACGTTAGATACTTTAACAAAGTTTTGCTCGCGCCGGGTTCGTTGTCGTCGTTCGTGCTGGGAAAGGTCGAGTAATCCTCTCAGACAAACGAAAGCGTGTTATGAGATTACGGCAGCCCGGAACGTCGGATCTACCTACAAGAAAGCCGAGCCCTCTACCTTGAGACAATCGCCGAAGTAATAAAGGCCTCTACGAAAGCGGCAACCAGCAATAACGGCAGGATGACAGCGCAATAAAATCGTATGGCGCGACGGAGATCGCTCTTTAGAGTTGTCTCGAATTTTCCAAACAACCGCTTGGTCGCTCGCGCGCCGAGAAAGATTCCGATGCTTGCTCCTAGCAGTACCGCCGGAAGCTCGAATATCCCATGCGGCACGATGGCGAGCAAGAATGAGGCAATTCCCTTCGATTGGATTGTGATATACAAAACCAACCCGATGGCGTAGCCATTCAATAATAAGAAGCAAACCGGCAGTATCCCCCCGACAACTCCCAAAAGGAGAACCAAGAATGTCTTCACTCCGTTGTTGAGAAAGATAGCCGACGCGAGCAGGGGCTTCGGAAGACCGGTGAATATCTGGGCAAAGCTTCCGAGGGACTCACTAAAGCGAGGTGCTATATCGAAAAAGTGAGCGCCGGATAAAATACCGACCAGCATTCCTGTCGCAAGCAGAAATATGCTCGCCTTAATATGGGGACGAAGCTCCCGGAGATAAGCGATCTGTTCCGGTCCTAACATCGGTTCGTTGCCAAGCGATTGAAACAATCTTAACAGATGCCTCCCGGGAATCGAATCGGCTGATTGTTTTCTGCATGACAATTTGACAAGCCGTTACCCGACCCATATGTTTTAGTAAAGAAAGGTAATTATTCCCATGATCATCGACTGTCACGCTCATTTGACGCCCAAGAGTTGGTTCCATCCGAAGTCGCCGAAATCGATTTTCGATCTCGACGGCTTGTTCGAGCAGCAGGATGAGGCCGGCGTCGATATCACGGTTTTCGGCAACAACTGGATTAGGTCGCCGGACGGCGCTGATCCGTTGACGGTAGTGAAGCAGTTTAACGAACACGCCGCTGAATTGACCGCGAAATACCCCAAGCGTTTGCTTGGCCTCGCCTGCTCGGTTCCGTTCGGCGACGACGCGATTCTCAAAGAGACTGAAAAAGCGATCAAGCAGTACAAACTCAAGGGCATCATGGTGAACTCCAGCGTCAATGGCGAGTATCTCGATTCGCCGCGCGCAACGCCATTCTTCCAACTGGTCACCGAACTGGACGTGCCGCTGTTTGTGCACCCGCCGAAGTTCACCATCGGCAACGAGAAGATGGAAATGTTTCGTCTTCCTGAAATGCTTGGCCGTCCCTTCGATACGACGTTGTCTCTCACCCGGTTCATTCTCACCGGAGGCTTGGAAAAATTTCCCGAGCTGAAAATGATCTGCGCCCATGTGGGCGGCGCGCTGCCCATGCTTCCGGGCAGGCTTGGATTTGGTTACGAGCTGCGAGACGACATGAGCTTCGGACCGTGGGAGCCGGACGTGCTCACGCGTCCACCGGCAAGCTACATCCAACAGCTTTACTTAGACACGGTATCGCTCCATCCGCCAGCCGTAAGCTGTGCGATTGAGACTGTCGGCGTCGACCATGTGGTTTTCGGCAGCGATTTCCCACCGGTGCCGATCGCGCTCAAGCGCTCGGTAGACGTCGTCCGCGCGTTGAAAGTTTCGGAGAATGACAAACAGAAAATTCTCGGCGGGAACGCGGCCAAGCTGCTCGGGCTGAGCGGCTAGCAATTATGTCGCCTGAGTTAGTAACCGACGCCGACAACTTCGCCGATAATCCGCACCGCCTCCTCGCAATCGGCGCGGTTCACATCGCGATGGGTCACCACGCGGACTCTGGTTGCGTCCACCGCGCCGGTCAGAACCTGTCGTTTATGCAGCCGCTCTACGAATTTCGGCGCCGTTAAGCCGGTTTTCGAGACATCGAAGATAACGATATTGGTTTGAACTTTCCTTGGATCGATTTGAATGCCCGGAATCTTGGCGAGTCCCTGCGCCAAGTTCTGTGCGTTTTCGTGATCCGTGGGGAGGAGCTTCGGCCCGTCTTCCAGGGCGACCAACCCCGCCGCCGCGAGGACGCCCACCTGGCGCATGCCGCCGCCGAGCATCTTGCGAATGACACGGCAGCGTTCGATAAATTCGTTGGAGCCCACAATCATCGAACCCACCGGCGCCCCTAGCCCTTTGCTCAAACAAAACTGCACCGAGTCAAAGTTCTTTGTCATATCCCCGACCTTCTCGCCGAGGTAGACGGCGGCATTAAAAATTCGCGCGCCGTCGAGATGGACTCTGAGTCCAGCCTCATGCGCCCGGTCGCAAATCTCATGAGCTAACGGCGTGGGATAAACCGTGCCGCCCGCCATATTGTGGGTGTTTTCCAACGCGACCAAGGCAGTCTGCGACTTATGGTAAGCTTTCTCTCTAATGGCTGGGCCGATCTGTTCCCAAGTCAAAATACCGTCTTTAGCAGGCACGACCCGGGGCAAGACGCCGCCCAAGGCTGACATCGAAGCCATCTCGTAATTGTAAATATGGCCGGCGGCTTCGCATATCACCTCTTGGCCGCGGGTAGTTTGCGCCATGATGCAGGTAAGATTTCCCATGCTCCCGGATGGGACGAACAACGCGGCTTCACGCCCGAAGATTTCCGCGGCTCGCGACTGGAGACGATTGACGGTGGGATCTTCCAAATAAACGTCGTCGCCCACCTCGGCCTCCGCCATGGCTTGCCGCATCGCCAGCGACGGTCTGGTTACGGTATCGCTACGAAGGTCAATGACCCGTCCGTCCATTTTCACTCCAATCGCCCTTCAATCTCCTGAATCGCTTCCGGCGTCAGCGCCGGCCTGACAAACGCATTGTAGATGCAGTCGTTCTGCAGCCACATGATGTCCACACGCTGCCTAACCGCTTCACGCATTTCATTCTGCAGATGAACTTCCATGCAGTGCTGCTTGATGACATCAATCACCATGTTGCCGTGGCCCTCGTCATGGTATTCATGGGCGCGAAAGAAATCCAAAGAATTGGACGGAATCCAGGAGTAATATTGCTCCAGCGCTTCTCTCTCTTCTCTCATACGCTTCGGCCCGCCGCCTTCGAATACCAACCCTGTCCCAATCGCCACCGCCCAATGGCTTTGTTGAACGAGTGACACATACATCTCCAAAGCCGCGCGAATTCCCGGCAGCGGTTCGTAGTTCAGGATTTCATCCCGCGGCACGCCGAGTCCCGCCGCAAATTGCACCCACAGATCCCGGTGGCTCGGATACTTCCCGCCGAACAGATCCTCGCCCTCTTCCTCGACCATGTTTTCGAGCAGCATCCTGCGCAGCTCGGGTATCGGGCACTTCTGATAGCGGAACCCGAAGAAGCGATGGATGTTGCGAAATTCATGGAACTGGTTTTTCGCCCACCACTGAAGCTGCTCCTTGGTAAGCTGGCCGCTAAGGAGGAGTTGCCGGATGGGATGAGGCTTCGGGTGGCGTTGCTGTAAAGCATGCTGCAGATCAGCAATCAATTCTTCAGGCGGAAGCAATTGAGTCATAGCGGACTCCCTCATTAAATATCCCTGCACCATTTATTGTCTCGTATCATAGCCAACTTGCCAAACGTTCACCAGGGGTCGCCTGCCGGTTTTCTTGTATTGTGTTTTGGCAAACCGTTTATTAGCATACGAACCGTGGCTTTTCTCTCGCTCCGGGCGCTCACGAAGCGGTTCGGTTTCGTCGTCGCGGTGAACCAAGCCAACCTCGACGTCACCAGCGGGGAATTTCTGGTTCTCGTCGGCGAAAGCGGCTGCGGCAAGACCACGACATTGAGACTCATCGCCGGTCTAGAAATCCCGGACAGCGGCACCATTTTTATCGACGGCGCTCCCGTCAACGACGTTCCCGTCGGCCGACGCAGTGTTCAGATGATCTTTCAGAACTTTGCGCTTTGGCCCCACATGAAGGTCTTCGACGATCGCGGTTATACGAACTTGACCTTGCCGTTAAAGGTGCGCAAGTGGAGCAGCGACAAAATCAGCACCTTCCTCCTACCGCTGGCGCAACGGCTGGGCATCGAAGATAGCTTCTTTCAGCGCAAGCCCAGCGAGCTCTCCGGCGGTCAGCAGCAGCGCGTCGCTCTCGGGCGCGCCATGACGACGTCACCGCAAATTCTGTTGATGGACGAGCCGCTCAGCAACATCGATCCGCCGAACCGTCTGAAGATGCGCGGTGAAATCAAGAAATTCCATCAAGAGCATCGCCTCACGACTCTCTACGTGACGCATAATCTGGCCGATGGAATGGCTTTGGCGGACCGCATCGCCGTTATGCGCGACGGACGCTTCGAACAGGTGGATACACCGGAGCGTCTCATGCGCCAGCCGGCGACGAACTACGTCGCGGATTTTTTCCGAGCCGAGGAACTTCGGTACCGAAGCATTTCAGGTTAGAGATTCGATGAAGACAGGTTTAAAGCTTTTGCTCGTCTTCCTCAGCCTGACCTGGTTGGATGCATCGACCGCCCGCGCCTCTTGCCGTGATCCCGACGTCGCCGGCGGATTTTTCACCCCGGCTTACGCCGCCGAGCCGGACGCGTTGATCGAATACTTCGGTCACAACTTTTTTCAGATCACGTCGAAGGGCGGGACCAAGATCATCACCGACCCGCTCGCGCCCGGTATGTATCCGACCCCGGTGGTCACACCCCACGCCGTCACCGTCGGCAGAGAACATCCCAACCATAACTACGTCGAGCTCGCCCGGGGCAATCCGATCATTTTGCGCGGCCTGGCAAACTACGGCGCAGGGTGGAACAAAATCAGCACCACGGTCCGCGACGTCTTGATCTACACCGTTCCGGTCTATCAACAGCAGTTCGGCAACGCCCTCAAGGGCGCCGCCTTCGTTTTCGATCTCGGGTCCGTTTGCATCGTGCACCTGGGAGACCTGAGCCACAAGCTCACCCCCGAACAGATCAAAGCTTTCGGCAAAGTCGACGTGGCCATGATCCCCATCGGCGGCACCTTTACCATGCCCCCGGACACGGCCCGTGAAGTCTTACAGCAGCTCAAACCAAAGATCGCCATTCCCATGCACTACCGTGAGGACATGTCGCTGCTCGGCATGTTCTTAACGGGCTTAAAAAGCCGGCGGCTGCCGGGCAACACGCTCGCCGTGAGCAAGTCAGCCCTTCCTCCGCCGACGGAGATCGTCGTTCTCACGCCTCCGGGCGGCGGCTTTGGTCGTGCCGATTAAAATTCGCGCAACTTAGATTTTGAAGGCTTCGAGCGTTTCGCGCGCGAAGAGATCGTCGAGATCAAGCTTTTGCTGGATCAGCCCTTGCTCGTAGAGATAGCCATGTAAGGTCTCTAAATTCATTCGGTTCGGCGCCAGCCCATAGGGCCAATAGTCTGCGGTCATCAAATCCCGCGTTTCCTCGTATTCAGCTGAAGTCCACGGAAGACTCACGCGGAGAATATTCGTATCGTAAAGCTCCCTCATGCAAAGATCTTTCGCTTCGCAGAAGGCTTTGTAGAGCGTCTGCGCGACCCACGGAGCCTCTTCATAGAGCGATCGTTTGATGACGATCACGTGCATGATCGGAAAGAGACCGGTCTTCCTAAAATAGTCCATCTCCGCCTGTTTGTAATTGGCGAACAGACGCCGGACGCGCGGCGAGCCTTCGAGAAAACAAGTCGGCATGCGCGGCGACATCATGGCGTCGATCTCCCCGCTATCGATCATCTGGTTCAGGGTTCGATCCCCGATACTGTCGAGTCGCACCCCGGCGGGCATTTCGAAGTCGATCCGGTCTTTTCGTCCCGGATTTTCTTCCCCTGCTTGAATCCAATGAATCTCTTCGGGGGCGATACTATATTCGTGTTGAAATAAGCCACGCAACCACACCGCCGCCGTCATGCTATATTCCGGTACTCCCATGCGCTTGCCACGGAGATCCTGCGGCCGATCAATTCCCGCACCGCTGTTAACAAACAGGCAACGATGGCGAAACGTCCGCGACGGGAACACCGGAATCGCAATGAACGGCCGGCGCCCGCGGGCCGCGGCGGTCAAAAAGGCACCCATGGACAGTTCGGATACGTCGAACTCTTCATATTTCATCATCCGCCAGAAAATCTCCTCAACGGACATCACGAGATAATTGAGCTCGATGCCCTCGGGTTTGATAATGCCGTCCTTGAGCCGGCGGGTTCGATCGTAGTCTTCGCAAGCCAATGTAAGATGGAGATCGCTCATGTTGTTGTTCCCGATCTATGCGCTACTTCCGCTGCGCTTCGTCGACGAGGTTCACAAACTGTTGAAGCTCGCCTACCAGGCCTGCGTGTCCCTTTTGAGCCAAAGTCGAGGTCAGATAGGCGCTCCCGAGACAGATTCCTGTGACGCCGGCCCGGACATATTCTTTAATATTCGTCAGGCTCACGCCACCCGAGACCATGAAGCGAATATTGGGAAACGGACCTGACATCTGGCGGACAAAATCCGGGCCGCCGATCGTATCGGCGGGAAAGATCTTCACGAGGTCGGCCTTTGCCCGGGCGGCGGCAAGTATTTCCGTCGGCGTCGCCGCGCCGGGGATGCATGGAACATTGGCTTCGTGGCAAATCGGAATGAGATTCAATTCCAATGATGGCGAAACAATGAATTGGGCTCCGGTGCCAATGGCTTCTTCCGCTTCCTCATTGGACAGGACGGTTCCCGCTCCCACATGCAGCCGCCCTTCCGCAACTAAAATCTCGATTACGTCCAACGCACTCGGCACACTGAAGGTAATCTCAATGAATTGGACCCCGCCTTGGGCGACCGCCTTAGCCGTTGCAAGGGCCTCTTCCGCGCTCTTCGAGCGCACGACCGCGACTAAACGGGTCCGACCCATTTCTTGGATTAATTCGCCGCGATCCATCAACCCACCTGACCTCTTCCTTGCATCGAAACGAGAACAACGGAAGAGAAGAACTCCTCGCCCGACGGCCGTGAAACGATATCGTTATGCGTACCGGGCCTTTAGCGCCTGATAAACTTTCTCCGCAGTCACGGGCAAATTCGTGATCCGCACGCCACACGCGTCCTCCACAGCATTGGCGACCGCCGCCGCCACAGGGACATTGGCCACCTCCCCAATCGCCAAACTGTTATAAGGACCCGGCCCGTGCGGCACGTTTTCAATGACGGCGGTCTTGAGCGGCGGAATGTCCGTAATGTTGGGAATTTTAAACTCGCCGAAGTTGGTCGTGGTAACCTTGCCGCCGTCGAACAACACTTCCTCGGTCAACGCGTAGCCCAGGCCGAATACGACGCCGCCATCGATCTGCCCCTGGTGCATCAGCGGGTTGATGACCTTACCGGTCGTATGAGCGGATGTCATTTGGCGCAAAGTAATCTGTCCCGTCTCCGGATCGATATGAACTTCGGCAATTTGCGCCGACACCGACGCG
This sequence comes from Deltaproteobacteria bacterium, assembly GCA_005879605.1. Lineage (GTDB taxonomy): Bacteria > Desulfobacterota > Binatia > UBA9968 > UBA9968 > DP-1. The sequence continues at coordinate 11,905 of VBKE01000003.1, read as the reverse complement.
TCGTGAGCCTTCTCCGAGCTCTTGTAGTACCCCTTTACACCGATGGGCTCTCCCCTAGCTTTAACGATCTCCGCAAAGCTCATTCTTCGTTTTGATTTGCGATGGATGACGGATCGGTTGGCCAGCTCGAGCTCCTCTGATTTCACTCCCAACTTTTCTGCAGCGATCTTGAGAAGCTCCTCTCTTGCCTTTACTCCGGCGTCATAGGACGCATTGCCATAGACTCGCGTCGCCCTGCTGCCGCCGACTCCGCCGTCACTCGGCACCGCGCTGCTGTCGAGTTGTTCGAGCTCGATTCGGTCGGCGGGAACTTTCAGTTCCTCTCCGACGACCTCGACGATGACCGTGAGCACGCCGGCGCCCTGATCGACCACCGGCGAAGACACTTTGACCTCCCCTGCTTCATCGATCTTCACGAAGACGTTGCCTTCGCCGCCACTCGGGCTCCACTCAGAGAAAGCCAAACCACGGCCAACGTTTTTCGGCTTGGGCTTTTTATACCCTGACAAACCAATTGCTTTTTCCAGCGCCTCTACCCCTCTGACGTGAGCAATATGCCCTCCGATCGGCGTTTCATCGCCGTCCTGGAGCATGTTTTTGCGCTTGAATTCAGCCGGGTCCATCCGGAGCTTTCGCGCCACGATATCCATCTGGCTTTCGTTGGCGAAAAACCCTTGAGGGTCGCCGGGCGCGCGCATATGTCCGCACGGCACTTTGTTGGTGTAAACCATTCTTTCTTCGATCAGACAATTGGCAATCTTGTACGGTCCCGCGCAGGTCGAAGCGCCGATCAGATATCCCGCCGGCTTCATCGATCCGTAAGCGCCGCTATCGAAGATGAAATCGAGATGGTGCGCCACGATGGCGCCGTCTTTCTTCACGCCGGTCTTCACCTTGATGATTGACGCGTGTCGCGGATTGCCGGCCAGCAACTCTTCCGAGTAGTCCATGACCATCTTCACGGGCTGACCGCTCTTCAGCGAGAGAAAATAACAGGCAGGGACATCCATAAATCCGCCCTTGCCGCCGAAGTCACCGCCGATATGCATCGGACGAAAGACCAGCTTCTCTTTGGCGACCCCGAGGCAGTTGGACAGCTGCGTCCGCACGGCGAACGGCGTCTTGCTGCAAGACCAGATTTCCGCGCCGCCGGAGGGATCCGCCTTCACCACGCACGCATGCGGTTCCAGATACGACTGGTGAGTCACCTGGGTCGTAAAAGTATTTTCGACGATCAAATCGGCCTGCTTGAAACCGGCTTCGATATCGCCCTTGCCCCATTTGAGATAGGCGAACACATTGCCGAGCTTTTCCACGGGAACCGGAAGCCCTTTGTAAGAGAGCAGATCGGGATGGAGTATCGGCGCGTCGGGTCTGATCGCCTCGAAAGGATCTAGCAGCGGCTCCATCTCTTCATAATCGACTTCGATCAGATCCAGGGCCTGTTCAGCGGCCTCCTCCGTCTCCGCCGCCACGGCGGCAACTTTTTCGCCAATAAAGCGTACGACACCGTCCGCCACCACCGGTGTGTCGTAGATGCATCGGCCGATCCTGAGTCCCGCCATGTCCTGCCCGGTGATCACCGCCTTTACGCCCGCCACTTGCCGCGCCTTGCTGACGTCGATGCTCTTGATGCGCCCAGACGAGATCGGACTTCTAAGGCATTTACCCCAAAGCGTCCCCGGCAACTTCACGTCTGCGCTGTATTGCGCCATTCCCGTAACCTTGAGTTTACCTTCGACCCTCGGTGTCGCTCTTCCTACTACGTGAATCATGGACCTACCTCCCACGATGTGAAACTTTGCGGTCCTCCCGCGACTCAATATTTCTTTTCTAAACCGGAAACACGCGAATTGTCCAGCGGTGTCCAATTTCCTCCCTTGGCAGGCCAAGCCGATTTGGCTAAGATCTTTCTCGAACCCGACACTTTGAAACGAGCGAGGTAAAATTGTGGCAATGAAGTATCGTTACATTTCCGGCGACTCTCACCTGGAAATCGATTCAAAGCATTGGATAAACCGTATTCCCATCCCGTATCGCGATCAGGCGCCGCGTCTTGTGTGCCAGCTGGACGGGAGCGATATGTGGACGATCAACGATAAGATCACTCGTCCGGCCGCCGCCGCCGATCTTTATGGCGGCAAGGGCCGGGACGAGTATCTCCCCTTCGGCGGCAAATATGAAGGAACGCCGGGGACGGGCAGCCCCCAGCAGCGAATCCAAGAGCAAGACCGCGACGGCATCGACGCCGAGGTACTATTTCCTTCGCAACAAGGCGGGCCAAAGTTCTGGCGCCGTATCCAGGACGATGACGCTTACAAGGCGGTGGTGCGCGCGTATAACGGTTGGCTAGCGGAAGAGTATTGCGCGGTAGATCCAGACCGGCTCATCGGCGTGGGCATCTTGCCGCTGGTGCATGATGTCGCGGACGTGATCGCGGAAATGGAGTCCTGCGTTAAAATGGGTCTCAAGACGGTTCTCCTCCAGGGATTTCCCAGTGGCAAAGCGTACCCTTCGGAAGAAGACGACCGATTCTGGGCCGCTGCCCTCGACTTGAATATGCCGGTCAGCGTTCACGTCGATCTCGACCGTTCCGGCGAGCGCGCCGGTCCTTTTTTCAAGTACCCAAAGGAGCCTGACGAGGTGATGAAAAAACTCGGCCAGGATCTGGTGTATCAGGTCGGTCGTTTCGGACCGGTTCGAGGCAATGGTTCGGTGGCCGCGGTTCAGTGGGTCTTGTCCGGCCTGTTCGACCGTTTTCCAAAACTCAAAATTTTCTTTGCCGAAAATCAGATCGGCTGGATTCCTTTCTTTCTGCAGGGGGCCGACGTGCGTTACGACCGCCATTATCGGTGGGCCCAGCGCCTCCTGGGCTTCAAGCCGCTGAGCCGCCCGCCGAGCGAGTACATCCGCGCACACTGCCTGTGGGGATTTCAATTCGATCGCGTCGGCGTCGAGCTGCGCCACAAAATCAATGTCGAGCATCTCATCTGGGGCTCCGATTTTCCCCACCAGGAATCCGACTGGCCTGAATCTTTGAACGTCATCGAAAGAAACTTCGCCGGCGTGCCGGAAGCAGAAAAGCACAAAATGGTGTGCGGCAACGCGGTTGAGTTCTTCCACCTACAGCAAGCTTAGAGAACCAAGGATGTCACAGGGAGTACATCATTATTAGGAGAAGTTAATGGCTGAGCCGACGGTCGTTTGTCCCCAGTGCAAGACCGAAATCAAACTCACCGAGTCCCTCGCCGCGCCGCTGCTGGAGTCCGTCCGGCGCGACTACGAGCAGCGCCTGACGCAAAAGGACGCAGAGGTCGCCCGGCACGAGAAAGCACTTCAGGAACGCGAGGCAACCCTACAGAAAGCAAAAGAATCCTTAGACGAAGAAGTCGCGGCAAAGCTACAACGGGAACGCGCCGGGATCGCTGCCGAGGAAGCGAAAAAAGCCAAACGCGCCTTGGAAAATGATCTCGATCAGCGCGCCAAGGAAATCACCGAACTTCAAGAAATACTCAAACAACGGGAGATGAAGCTCGCCGAGGCTCAAAAAGCTCAGGCCGAAGTCACTCGGAAACAACGGGAGCTTGAAGACGCCAAACGGGAGTTGGAGTTAACGGTTGCCAAGCGCGTCCAGGCGGAGCTCGACGCCGCATGTGACAAGGCCAAAAAAGATGCCGAAGAGGAACTCAAACTTAAAGTATTGGAAAAAGAGCAAACCATCGTGTCCATGCAGCGTCAGATCGAAGATCTGAAACGACGAGCCGAACAGGGCTCGCAACAACTTCAAGGAGAGGTTCAAGAATTGGAAATCGAATCTTTGCTGAGCTCGAGATTCCCACGTGACATGATCCAATCCGTCCCCAAAGGCGAATTCGGCGGCGACGTGCTGCACCGCGTCATGGGCCCGCTCGGTCAGCCGTGCGGCACGATTCTCTGGGAGTCCAAGCGCACCAAAAACTGGAGCGATACCTGGCTTCCCAAGCTCCGCGAGGACCAACGGACCGCCAAGGCCGAGATCGCCGTCATCATCAGTCAGGCTCTCCCCAAAGATGTCGAGACGTTTGACCTCGTCGACGGCGTCTGGGTCGCCCATCCGCGAGTTCTGCTGCCCATAGCCATCACACTTCGCAACACACTGATCGAAGTCGCTTCGGCACGTCAGGCTTCCGAAGGCCAGCAGACGAAGATGGAAATGGTCTATCAATATCTCACCGGTCAACGCTTCCGCCAAAGAATTCAAGCGATTGTTGAAGCTTTCTCTTCCATGCGCGAAGACCTCGATCGAGAGAGGAAAGCCATTACCAAACAATGGGCCAAACGCGAGGAACAAATCGACCGCGTCATGCAAGCGACCGTCGGCATGTACGGCGACCTCCAAGGCATCGCCGGCAAGACGCTGCAAGAGATCGAAGGACTGGAATTTCAGGGGCTGCTGGATTTCGATACGGAAGAATAGGAGTCAAGGACAGATGAGTAGTGCCTGCACCGGGTTAGACCAAATCGTGGCGCGCCCGCGGGTCAAGCCGTTTGTCTAAGACTGGTTGTTGGCCGACCGGGTTGTAGCATTCTTTGCTCCTGCAACGGATTCGGCTTTCCATGATTTCCGGTTCTGTAACATGAAGTTCATACAATCTTATTAGACGTCATCCCCGGACGGTTTTAGCCTGAACTGGATCTCGATAGCTGGCAGCGCCGGACGGGAATCACCTCAATTCCATAATTTCTTCCGCCTAGCTTCAAGACCTCATGGAAATAACACCGCCGGCGGTATAAAATTGAATTGCCATGCAAGCGGTATACGTAAGCGGCGTCAGTATGACGAAGTTCGGCAAGGACCCCAGGCCGCTTGCCGAGATTTTCTGCCAGGCGGCTCTAGAGGCGCTTGCCGCCTCAAAGGAACAAGAAGTCGAGGCGCTTTATATCGGCGCGATGAACCCCGAAGAGTTTGTCGGCGAGAGCAACATCGCCTCGCAAATCGCCGACGCGATGGGCTTGACCGGCATCCCTGCCATGCGAATCGAGACGGCGTCTTCCGCGGGCGCCGCAGCCATTCAAGCGGGCTTTCAGGCGATCGCTTCCGGTTACTACCGCCGGGTCCTGGTCCTGGGCGGAGAGAAGATGACGCATTTGAGCACCAGTGCCACAACGCGCATCTTAGCCGAAGTCATCGACAAACAGGAACGCCAATGCGGCGCGACTATGCCGGCGCTGGCCGCCATGATCACCGAGAAATACCGGGAAAAGTTTCGCCTCTCTCAGTCCCGTCTGGAAGCCATGCTTTGCAGCGTGGCATTGAAAAACCATCTCAACGGCTCGCGCAATCCTTTGGCTCAGTTTCAGCAAGCGATCACGCGCGAAGCGTACTTGGCGAGCAAACTCGTCGCCACCCCGCTGCGGCTATACGATTGTTCCCCGATCACCGACGGCGCGGCGGCCGTCGTCCTCACGAGCGAAAAAACCGATGTGCGTTTGTCGGGCATAGGACAGGGAACAGGTCCCTTGAGCCTTCGGGAAAGAGACAATTTCACCTCTTTCCTGGCAACACGAATTGCTGCCGTCCGGGCCTACCAGATGGCGGAGACCTCGCCGCAGGGCATCGACTTCGCCGAGGTCCACGACGCCTTCACTCCGTTTGAAATTATCACGACCGAGGATTTGGGATTTTTTCCTCCGGGCAAAGGAGGAGAAGCAGCCATAGAGGGAAAAACCGCCTTCGACGGGCCCTTGCCCATTAACCCTTCGGGTGGGCTGAAAGCTCGCGGCCATCCGGTTGGGGCGAGCGGACTGGCGCAGATCGTGGAAGTTGTAAAAAGGCTGCGGGGCCAAAGCCCGTCCAAACGCCAATTCAAACGGGGCTTGACTCAAAGCACCGGCGGCCTGGCAACCAATAACTTTGTCACCATCCTGGAGCGTGCGGATTCACCGATAATTCAAAATCCGGGCCTCCCTTTGTTTTCACCACCGCCCGCCACGGCTCGCAAGAAGGCGCCTCCGCCGGCGCCAACCAGCGACGAAGGTGAAATCGAGACATTCACGATTCTCTACGTCACGCCCGACGGTTTTCTTCCGCCTCTCGCTTTGGCTCTGATCCGGCAGGCCGACGGCCGTCTGATTATGGCCCAGGGAGAAGACAGCACGCATCTGAAGATCGGCCGAGAAGTCTACCTCAGACAGATCGACGATCTTTATCTTTTTACCGTCAAGAGTCAGCTCCAGAAGGTGCAGGAGTCTCTCAAAAGACTTCTACGGCGCAGAACCGCCTCTCCTTCTGAGGAAGAGAATCCTGTGGACAATAAGTTATGATGAACGGCGCGACTCGAGCGGAAAAACGATTCAAGTCCTTAACCAAACTTCTGAGAGAGAAGCTTAGGGAGGCGATCATTGAGGGCAAATTCGCTCCCGGCGAGAGACTCTCCGAGGAGACGCTTGCCACTTCGCTGCACGTGGGAAAGGTGGCCCTTCGCGAAGCTCTGCGTTCGCTCGAATCGGGAGGATACGTCACGTTTCTGCCCAACAACGAAGTCACCATTAGCAAGCCCACGCGCGAGGATGTGGAGGACTACTACACCATTGCCAGCGTGTTGGAAGGATTGGCGGCGCGGCTTGCGGTCCAGAAAGCACAACCGGAGGAGATCGCCCACTTGAGAGAACTGCACCAGCTTCTCAAAGAAGCCAGCCAAAAACGGAACCTGGCTCGCTACTTCGAGGCCAACAGCGACTTCCATCGCTTTATCGCCGAAATCGCGCGAAACCAGCGGCTTTACCGGCTGATCGATCAGCTCCGCCAAGAAATTCAAAAAACGCGAATTCTCTCGCTCCATTTGCCGCTTCGACTCGACTATTCGATGCGCGAGCACGACCAGATCATGGACGCCTTTCTCAAAAAAAACCCCCAACTCGCGGAGAGTACCATGGTCCGCCATCTGAACAATCAGATGGAAACGTTGTGCAAAGCCCTCGAACAGAAGCTTTAAAGAAACTCGACTTTCCGCGACCGCGACTTTTCTCCACCAATCGTCCCCTATCATTCGCCAGAAAACTCCTTGGTTTCGTGTCAACTCGATGCTTTGATGAACTCAGGATCGCCCCTGAGCATGGCCGAACGGTCGAAAGCGAAAACCCGGACTCCCAACCCACAGATGAGCTTTTTTCAACGGCCTGGCAAAGATTTCACAAAGCGGAAGCTGCATGGTTATACTTTCTGAGATCTAAGGAAGCAGAATGGCACCCCGCTTTGAACCGCTAATAGAACAACATCATGATGAAATCTTCGCTTATCTTTGGCGGCTCCTGGGAAAAGAGCGGCGCCGGGACGGGGCGATGGATGTCGAGGATCTTGTACAGGAGGTGTTTTTGCGCGCATACGAGAGTTTTGCCGGTCTCCGACCGAACAGTAATCACCGAGCCTGGCTTTACAAGATCGCGACGAACTGCGCCTACACCAAGCTTCGACAAATGAAAAGCCGGCGCGACGGGTTATTATCTTTGGAGACATCTGCCGCGGGCCTCGGTGCGGCAAACGGCTACTCCCCGGTGCGGAAAAATTTGGCACAACGAGTGCGCGCTTTGGTCAATGGTTTACCTTCGAGGCAAAAGGTCTGTGTTACGCTGCGCTACCTTGAAGATTTGGATTATCCTGAAATCGCGCAGATCCTGGGTTGCTCTCAGGAGAGCGTGCGCGCGAATGTTTATCAGGCGATTCGTCGCCTGCGCCTGATTCTGGAGGAGGAATAATGACAAAGCACGACCCGAAAGATCAACTTGCCATCGCGAAGCACTTGCGTTCGGCGTTGAGCGCGCCGGCGGACACGGCCCTAGCGCACTCCCGTGCGCGTGTTGGAAAATGGTTTGCGGAAGAGGCGCCGCTGATCCAGTGGGGTGAAATGAGTTCCCCTTTGGGCCCGCTCTTTGCCGCCGTAAACCGGCGCGGACTTTGTGCCCTGGATTTCGGTCGTCGAGAGTCGGATTTTTTGAACGGACTCGATCCGCGAGCACGGCTCGAAAAAAATCCCAAAGCGGTCCAGCACGTCATGGCACAGCTACGTGAATATTTTGCCGGAGGTCGGTCCACTTTTAATTTGCCGGTCGATATCTCGCAGCTGACACCATTCCAGCGACGTGTCCTAGAAGTGACCTCTCACATTGTAGCCGGCCAGGTATGGACCTACCACCGCGTCGCGGAAAGGCTGGGAAGACCTCACTCAAGCCGGCCGGTAGGTCAGGCATTGGCCAGCAACCCGGTGCCGATTGTCATTCCTTGCCACCGCGTCATCGCCAGCAACGGCAGCTTGGGCGGATACAGCGGCGGATCTGGACTGAAGGCCAAACGATGGCTCCTTCGACTTGAAGGAGCTTTATAACCCAGCGACCAGATCTAACCTCTTCGGAGTATCGCGCTTCTGCACTAGCGATTTGGGCGACGCTGATGGCCGCCGCTCGCTTCATCGTCTCTGGCAGGTTCTTGTATCGTTTGCGCCGCATCATCGGGGCTGTGGCTTCGGTAAGCGTGGCGGAAAGAATCAAGCCGGGCTGATTGAATTTCAAATCTCAGATTTCAGATTACCGACGCATAAAGAACAGACGATTGCAAATTAAACGCGGTTCAATTTATAAGGACCGAGATCTGAGATTATTCGAGGAGGAGTCCAATGGCCATCATCTTATACGATGCAATACCCTCATCGAACAGCGATCGGGTAAAAATCGCCCTGCACGAGAAGGGGCTCGCATATGAACGGGTGACCCTCGATCTCGCAAAGAAGGAGCAAAAGCGCCCGGAGTTCTTGAAGCTCAATCCGTACGGCAAGGTGCCGGTGATCAATGATAACGGACAAATCTTATTCGAGTCGTGCATCATCAACGAGTATCTGGACGAGCAATATCCCAACCCTCCGCTGATGCCAAAGGACCCCTACCTCCGCGGGCGCGGCCGAGTTTTGGTCGATTACGCGTTGAACTACCTTCACGAACCGTACTGGGCGCTCCGTGGAGAGATGCTCAAAAAAGAATCAGAACGCAATATTGCCATTATGGAGGAGAAGCGCCACATCCTCAGAAACCTTCTCCAGTACCTCGAGGAGGCGCTTGGGGATAAATCGTATTTTTTAGGCGAGATCAGCCTCACGGATATCGACGTGCTGCCGCGCTTCCTTCGAATGGAATCCTACGGCGCGCTGCCGACGCCGTCTTTGCCACGCATAGGCGCATGGCTAAAGAGAATCAAGGAGCGGCCATCGGTCAAGGCGATTCTTTAGGCTCGCTGACCGATCCGGTTCGCCGCTTTGCTCCTATTTCAAAATTTCCTTTAGCTCCGCCACGACTTTCGCATCAGTCTTGAACAAGCGTTGAATACTCTGCTCAATCGCTTCCCCGGTCGCGGGAGCGATCTCGAGATTGGCTTTGCCAGCATCGCGCAAGAAATCCTGGTCTCTCAGCGTCTCTGCGAGCGCTTTGCGCAACATCTGCACGCGCTCTTTCGGCGTCCCCGGCGGCAGCGAGTAACTGTAAGTAAGACCACTCGGCTGGTGCACACCAGCTTCGATCAATTGGCGGGCTTCCGCGGTCTTGGCGAAGCTGACAGCTAACGGCACCTTCGGCAGGTCGGCGTGCGCCTTCGGCGCGTTTTGCATCACGATATTGACCTGCCCGGACTCAATCGCCTTGCGCCACGTAGTGCGCACCGATGCCCAGGAAAATCCACATATGCCGTCGACCTCTCCCGACTCCACCGCCACGCGAATATCGGCGGTGCCTTTATAGCCGCTGACCAGGCGCATCGGAAGACCGATCGCTTCCTTCAGAATCTTAGGTCCGTCGTCGGTCGGCGTGCCCGGAGCGCTTCCTCCTAATTTGAGCGGCGTCTTGGAAGCCAGCCATTGATCGGCGCTGGCGACTCCGATGTTCTGGTTGAGCACGCAAAGGTCATGGTTATAACCCGGCGCGCCGATCCACTCCATTTTACGCGCATCGAAGTCGATGCCGTGCGCGCCGACGAGCTGGCCGAGAATCTGGTTGCCGTTGAACGCGCCGATCGTCAAACCATCCGGCTTGGCCACTCTGTAGATGTGATTCGCGGCGATCAAGCTCCCCGCGCCGGTCATGTTTTCTACGACGATGGTAGAATTACCCGGGATATATTTCCCCATGTATCGGGCGATGGATCGAGCGTAGGTATCGAATCCGCCCCCGGCGGAAAAGCCGACCACGATTCGAATCACCTTGCCGCGATAGAATTCGTCGCTCGCCGCGGACGCTGGTGTGGCCAGCGCCGAGCCAATTCCGACAACGACAGTGAAAATCGCAAACAGTCTTTTGTGCACGGCTCAAATTTCCTTTCTGGTCGGATGGAGATTGGAGGACACTATTCGAAAAGGCCGCCCATCGTCAATCGCTCCAAACGGTCCGAGTTATCGTTGACAAGAGCCTGCTGGCCTTGTATCAAGCCGATTCTGATGGATAAGAACTTTTTGTGACCGGTTTTGACGATTGAGAGAAAGGCGGACGACAACCCACATGGCAGAACGACTAATCCAAAGAGCGCTAACCACGGTTCTCCTATTGAATCTGGCACTGTTGCCCGTGAGAAATTCGCACGCCGCTGAACCGAAGCCCGAAAGGAATCGGTTGGAAGTCGCCATCGCCGCCACCGGCCCGCTCTACTTACCGATCATCCTGGCGAACGAAGCCGGTTACTTCAGCAAGCGGGGCGTGACTATCAACATCAGCATACTCAGCGCCACGGCCTCCGCGCAGGCGCTCCTCTCTGGCCAGGTGGACATTTACCAGGGCGGCACCGCGACGATTCATGCCAACGTGGCGGGTTCGGATCTTATCTACATCGCCTCCAGCGTTGACCGCAGCACACTGGTTCTCTTCGGTCAAAAAGGATTGACGACATTCGATAACTTGGGCGGCAAGTCCGTGGCGACAACCTCGGTCGGCGCGTTCGGTGAAATCGCCATGCGCAAAAGCGCAAGAGAGCGCGGCATGGAAATCGGCAAGGACATCAAGCTCCTCTACCACAAAGGCCCAGCCGACGCGCTGTCCACTTTTCTAATGGGCAACGCCGATGGGTTGATAGTCACGCCGCCCCAGAGCGAAATGGCGCGGGGCAAAGGGTTTCCGGTCATTATCGACTACTTTGAAAAGGGGCTCAAAATTATCGGACCCGGAACGGGAGTTGCGCGCTCCTTTATGCAAAAGAACCCCAACACTCTCAAGATATTTCTGATGGGCTATCTCGACGGCGTAAAGCGCTGCCTCGACGATCCGGCCTACGCCCGGAAAATTCTCGCTCAGAGCAGCAAAATCACCGACGCGAAACTTTTGGACGAGAGTTATCAGGAAGGCGTGAAGGTCTGGAACAAAGACATGACCGTCGATCCCGAACCTATCAAGCTCGTCCTGGAACAGTCCACGGTTCCGAAGGCGAGCGGGTTGGATCCGAAACGATTCTACGACAACTCGCTCATTCGCGAAGTCAACCGCGACTACGGGTCCAAGTTGTTTCCTGGCGAGGTCAAGCAACGGGCAAACTAGCTCCTCACTAATTCGTGGGCGCTTGCTCGGGAAGCCGAGTTTTTCCCGCCCGTTCCACATAGGATTCCCCAACTTTATTTGACAGCAGACCCTCTTTAACGAGTTTCGTAGCTGCGGCCTTTACACAACCGCCGTAAGCCGGTTGCGTTAGTTTTTGCCCCGGATTCAAAAGTCCAAGTCTTTGCCAGGCCTGACTCAGCGTCTCGCGCTTGTCACGCACGCCGCTGCCGTTCATATCGACGAACACGCCCCGGCCATCGAGGGGCTCCAAGTTGGTTCCATCAAACGCAGCGAATGCGGTCTCCTGCCCACCGCGCCGGCCTGGATCCAATTGCGGAGGAAAAATGTAATAGACTCCGAGAGGACA
>VBKE01000565.1 GCA_005879605.1 Deltaproteobacteria bacterium | reverse complement strand
TAATGGGAGTGGGTTCCACACGCCGTTTGTCCGCAGTAAGATGGGGCGTTGCTAGACGAATCGTCTATGCTTGGGTCCTGACTATACCCGCTGCTGCCTCTATAGCCGGGGTGATGTACTATTTGCTCTCGTCCGCAGGACTGAGATAGCAGCACTGAATTGCCCACATCAAGTTTCGAAATGAACTAGAAAATGGGCAGTAGTTTGCTCGGACCGTTTGAAAAAGAGGGTCCGGTCCGACGCGTGGAACGTTTCTTACATTCGGCGGGCGCTCTGCCAGAGACCTACGATGTTTCCTTCGGTGTCCTTGAAGTAGGCTGTGAAGCCCATGTCAGCAACTGGCTCTTTCTTCCGCACCGTCTTGCCGCCCAGTTTCTCCACGTTCTTCAATGTAGCCTCAATGTCAGCAACGTCGACTGTGATGACAGTGTTCTTGACTTCGTTGTTGCGTTTTGTCAACCCACCGTTGATGGCTCCGGGCGCTGTAGGCATCTGAGTCTTCTGGTCAACCTCTGTGGTTCCAACCATATGGTACTCCATTCCCGGGTACTTGCTGATATCCCATCCGAAGGCTTTCTGGTAGAAGGCCTTCGCGCGTTCCTCGTTGTCGGCCGGTATCTCAAAGTGTACGACCCTAGTATGATGCATATTCTGCACCGTGAAAGCGCGGCCGAGAAATCCGTCTAATAAATACTCGCTATACTTTTCCTCCCCTCCTTCGCCACTGTGATAATACTGAACGGTAGGGTTCTTCGCGTCGTCCTCTTCGATAGATTGTTCTGAACAGAATTAGAAAAAGTTGGATAAGGGGGTTAGGCAGTGAATCCTTTGTTTGGAAGCACCGTGATGTAGCCGACCATACCGCCTTTCTGGTGATAGAAGCAGTGGAACTCGTAGACACCTGGAGTATTGACTACGCCAAGGTAGCCGATGGACCAGAGATTACATGGAGGAGGCGTTGAGGCTGTATTGTTGCAGGCCCCACTGGGACCCGTGCCCCCGTTTGCGGTGTCGTCCTGTTTTTGAGTGTTGCATGCAACTGTGTTGCCATTGTTGTCGTTACATCCGTCGGGCTTTCCTGTGAAATTAAGGTTGTACCCAGGAGTCCCAGGCGTGATGAAGCCACCACTTGACAGGCCCGTCCAGCTGTTGTTCAGCTGGAAGAGGGTGCTGCTGGAAAAGCCCCTGAGTCCCAAATTGATGGTGAAGGTGTGAGCGTCTGTAGTGTCGTTGGTGTTGAATATTATGGTCAGATTGTCGCCTTGAATTACAGTGATATATTGCGGGTTGTATCTATCCTGACCACTGTCGTCGAGGGTCCAATCGATTCTGATTGTCTTGTTCGCGCATGGCTGACTTGTCGAGCATGGTACATTTACTGTAACTGCCGATAGCTCGGATGGCAGCTGGCTGAGACCAAGATACACGGCATAGCCCAAGGCTGATGCACCGATGATAAGGGCGACGACTCCTAATGCTAACGCTGTGCGTCCAGTTGACGAAGCTGCTTGGGATTGTGACATCTTCCTCGACGAGAGCAACCTCACAGAGTATATAATAGTAGTTCACATTCGAGAGCTGAAAGCTTCTGTTAATTCACTATCAGTCTGCCCTTCATGAACGTGTGGACCGTACAGAAGACATTGCAGTATATTGTGAAGCTACCTAGGTCCTTGGCGACAAAGGATACCTTGTACGCTTCTCCCGGTCTCGAAGTGACGCCGGCGGGAAAATAGTGGTCGATGGCAAAGCCGTGGGACTGGACTGAGTCCAGGTTGCAGACTAGAATGTTGACGGTGTCGCCTCGTTGAAACTCGATGGTTGGCTGGCCTCTATGGATGCTGTCGTTGAATCCGTTGTCGTCTAGAATAACCAGGACGTAGCCTGGGGGTCTTTCACAGCTCTGAGCAAAGGACACGTTGAAGGCCGGGCTAGGCAAATGGAAGTATTGGATGGTGATGAATCCGGATAACGCAGTAATTGATATTGCGAGAATCGCCAGGGTCCTGCTGGTCAGCATGATTTACCCAACCCGACAAGACCATCATAGACGACGGAACGAGCGCTCTGCAGTGTGAGAGATGCCATATTGAAGAGCCTAGAGTCTCGCACTGACCACTCGAACTAGCGCTTGCGCTCGGGCCCCGGTGTGTTCACTAAGCTTAAATCTCGATCGGAGGGGACGAAGGTCTCTTCTGAGGCGCGGTCTGCTGGCGATATCAGCGCCCACAGCGGATACTTGGCAGTCTCTATACAACCTGTACTGGGTTTTGGCTGTCGCGGCCGGTACAATCACGATAGGATCCCTCGTGTTTTTCGTAACAAAGTTCCGGGCTAGACCTGGTTCCGGTCCAGCGCAGCATGGGGAGGATGGGAGGATTCCGATCCGGACCGTTCTCATAATCGTGATAGTCATGGCCTCCGTGCTTGCAGGCGCCGGCTATGCTAGCTTCCATGCCATAGGCGTCTATAACAACCCGCCGAATGGCTGGAATGATCCAAATGCGTTACACGTCAATGTCACTGGCCAGCGCTTCTCTTGGAGCTTCAACTGTACAAGCGGCTGCGGTGTTCCTGCCGTATTGACTGTACCTCACAACAAGATCGTGATTCTGAACATAACCTCGATCGACGTGTTTCACTCGTTCGGCATCCCAGACCTTCGAGTTAAAGCAGACGCGATCCCGGGCAAATACAACCTGATATGGTTCCAAATATCCACCACAGGGACGTTCCCGATCCTATGTTACGAATTGTGTGGGGCTGGGCACGCTTTCATGAGAGCAAAGCTCGTGGTCACCTAGGAGTGGGTATGCGTGAATACTGCATGGCTGAAGAGGTGGTTGTTTACAACCAACCATAAGGAGGTCGGTATTCTCTATCTGGTAACATCGTTCTACTTCGCCTTCTTGGCTGGGATTCTCGCATTTCTCATGCGTACACAGCTCGCATTCCCCTCTGAGACATTCCTTCAGCCTCCACAGTACAACGAGGCGG